>JAETOX010000120.1 GCA_021771575.1 Bacteroides sp.
GAAGGATATCCGGCTGCTGAAATGAAACACGGTCCCATCGCTTTAATCGATGCAGAAATGCCGGTGGTTGCCATTGCAACGACCGATAGTATTTACGAGAAAACGATCAGTAACATACAGGAAATCAAGGCCCGAAAAGGAAAGGTCATCGCCATTGTCAGCGAGGGGGACCGCATGGTACATAATATCGCCGATTATTGTATCGAAGTTCCTCATGTCATGGAACCTTTCGCACCTTTGGTGGCTTCTATTCCTCTTCAATTATTAGCTTATTATATTGCTGTTCATAAAGGCCAGAATGTTGATCAACCCCGCAATCTGGCTAAATCGGTAACTGTGGAGTAGTGTTACTCCACAATGACCGAAGTCTGTTTTTTCCCGTCCATGTAAACGGTAACAGGATGGGAAAAACGGATGTGGCGAACGAATTCTTTTTCTTCTACCAGCGGTTGCTTGTTCAGTATATCGAAATGGATAAAAGAATTTTCGGATTCGTATGGAACAGCAAAGTAACCAACATGCATGGAGGTCACATTGTGGAAAAAATGAGATCCTAGTGAAGCATCCAATGGGAAATCTTGTAATCCTTGTTCCACGATAACTTTAGCTTTAGAAATATCCGACCAGCGTACAGGGATGCCGGTGAGTTTATCCCGGGTTCCCCAGCGGCCGGGACCGATCAGAATATATTCTTTATCCGCAGCCTTTAATTGTTCGTTAAAATATTTCACTTCTTCGGCCATCTGTTCTGTCCGCAGACGATCGAATTTTTCGGGATCCACATATACGACATCGCGGATGGTGGTAATTTTTCCATTTCCCATTCCTTTGTCGGCGCGTAGGATGGCTTTGCACATATCGATATTTTCTTTATTGAGATCGAGGTGGTATTCGTTTTTTATCAAAGGTTTTATCTGAAGTACATAGAATACCCATTCATTTTGTTCCCGGTTGACGCAGAATTCCATTTCTACTGGTGCTCCCATAGCCTGGGAAAAAATGTCCAATAAAGTGTCGAGGGTGCCGGACAAAGGGATATAATCGTATTGGAGAATATCCGGAAAATTGACGATACGGGGACCACGGACACTGAAATCAAAACTTAACCGGTCGTTCATAAAATCGTATACCGAAGCGCAATGCTGCAAATTACCGTCGGCTTCGATTTCTTTCAGATCGTACGATCGGATGGTGGCATCCTCTCCGTCACGGCTCAGATCATAATCTCTGCGGGCCATATCAATGGCATAAAAATATTTTTGGGAATCCCTGGCCATATCCTGAATAGAAGCGAGCTGTAATTTCGGATATCGGGGACAAAAACGGTAGGTTTTTTCTCCCCCCACAACGTATGCTCCTAACCCTAAAGCGATAACAGCGAAACCGTCTTCGGGTTTGATGTAAGAAAAAGGATAGAAATTGTAGGACTGGGCTACACCGCTGATATTGGGGTAATATTTCCCGTTATATTCATTTCCGACTACTTCTTGAATGATCACTCCCATTTTTTCTTCTTCGATCATGCAATCGATGGCACGGAAATATGCGCGTGAATCATCGGTAAAGATAGAAGAATAAACCAATTTTACAGCATTTTCCAATTCCCTGAACCGGTATTCGGGATCTGGATGATTATTGGGTATCAAATAAGTGGAATAAACTCCTGCAAAAGGTTGGGCCAGGGAATCTTCAAAAAGTCCGGAGGAACGGACAGCTAAAGGTTTGTGCATCACCTCGATGTACGACCGCAGTTTGTCCCGTAATTTTTCGGTAAATGGGGAACGGAGAAAGGCCTGTTTGATTTCTTTATAGCTTTTATCGCTGTAAATCAGATTATTCAAGGTGTTGTTGTCGATGAAGTTATCAAATTCGTCAACTCCGATAATGGCTGTTTTGGGAATCTCAATTTTCAGATTCGGAATCAGTTTTTTGAAATCGACATTCTCAATGAAATTCGACAGAAAAGCCATACCCCGGCCTTTACCTCCGAACGAACCTTTACCGAGACGAATGATGTAACGATTGGAATCTACCAATTTTGGATTATAATTGACGATTCTTCCTTTTATTTTTTTTAATTCGGCAGCTTTGAATACCCGGAGAATAAATTGCCGGAGTTCTGCCGGAGTTTTAAAATCCTCGAACCGATAACGCCGAAGATGTTTGGCTAGCGTGATTTCGCGACGAGCCATCAACCAGGTTGAAATTCCATTACGCTTTGAGTGGTAGATTAACGATTCATCCGGTATACTCAGCAACTTTTGTTTGAATTCCTCTATAGAAGTTGCTCTATCGATTATCTCTCCCCGGTCGTTACGAAAGATAAAGTCACCGAATCCCAAGTAACCTTTAATGAAATCCTTAATATCGTGAGCGAGGGTGGAGGAATTTTTGTTGATAAAGGCTGCATGAAGGGCTTTTGCCTGAGCTGCATTTTCGGTTTCCTGACTTTGCAGTAAGCAGGGAATCTGACTACAAGTCCGTCCTACGTATTTGATCAGTTCGATTCCCGCATTTTCGTCTTCCTGGCCGTTCCGCTTATAACGCACATCAGAAATCACTCCGATCAGATTTTCTTTGTAATGATCGATGACCTCCACTGCTTCCTCAAAGGTGGTTGCCAAGATGACCTTCGGACGTATCCGGATTTTCATAACCACACTCATGTCGCTGTCCTGTGGTTCCGACAAAATCAATTGTTGGGTTTGAGTCATGACTTCTGTGTATAGAAGCGGAAGGTAACGGGAGTAATAGCGAACCGAATTTTCTACTAGTAGAATGACCCGGATATCACCCAAGTGGGTATCCCGGTCCAGATTCATTTTGTCTTCGATGGATTTGGCCATAGCCAGGAAGATCTTAGTCGATCCGTTCCAAACGAAAAGCCGTTCTACCGATTGATAAAGGCGGTCTTCGATAGAATGAAAATAGGCTAGATCGGCATTATTGTTCACTAACATCAACTGACAGATATCCGGATATAGTTGTTTGAGATGGCAACTAATATTCAGTGGAGTCTGTTTATCCAATCCGGCCATCAGAATAATCAGATCGATGTGTCTTTCGGTCAGGATTTTCAACGCTTCCGTCTCGCTGGCAACAGAAGTGAACCGAGGGGCAGTATACAAATTTACCTGTAAATATTCACCGACAATTTTATCGGTGAATTGTCCTTCACGTTCTACGGTATAAGCATCATAATAATTGGCAATTAAGAGGATTTCTTTGATCTTGAAAGGCATTAACTCCTGAAAGATATCCCGGTCACTTTTTTTGCGTTTGTAGATTTTGTGTAATTCGATAGCCATAGGTAAATGATTCTAATGGCCTAAATATATAAAAAAATATGAAATTCAGATGGGGGATACAAAACAAAGTTGCTCATATTCTCTATTTTCTTTCTTGCTCGAAGAAAATGACAGCAGGAACCTGAGAGGCCGGTAAAGACTTGACCACAGGACAATGTTTTGCAAAGTGAAATTTATACGTATATTTGCGTTATAATCGATACACAACCTAAACAGATATGCCTGTACCGGTATACCGGACGTTAAAAAATCCATTTTATCATGATCGAGGCCGAACGAATGATATTGCGGAAACAGATCGGGTATAACATTGCTTTTTTGGCAGCAATCAGCCAGAAAGGACCAGGCTAAACAGACTACAAGAAAAGATGGAAGAGCCGAAAAAACGACTTTGGGTGTTTAACCCGGACTGTGAAATGGCGATAGCTAACGGAAGCAGGTATTATATGCCCCCGGCTAATGTGGTACGCATGATTCGGGATCTCGCGTTTCTTCCGGCTTATATGGGAAATCCGGGAGATTTGGTATTGGTAAAAGAGCTGCCGGATAACGAGTTTATGTTTTCGACTTACCGGAGATTGAATTTGTCTATCCGCTGTGTACAGGAAGAAGATACCCTTGGGGAAGAAGATTTGCAAGCCGAACCTTGGGGATGGAGTCCGAATATGTGTCATTGGTTTGCCGCAAAGGGGATGGGTGAGGAGTGGCGGCCGGAACAAAAGGAGTGGTATAGCCGGAAGCTTGCCCGCAAAGGTTTAAACCATCTCTTGGGACTTATTCCGGAACTCGATCCGGAGATTATTCCTGAGTTGTGTTTTTCCATAGACGATATCGAATCTAAAATGGGGAAGGGGAGCTATCTGGTAAAAGCTCCCTGGTCGTCCTCCGGAAAAGGGATATTAGTGGTGAAGAAACCAATTGCTGCTAAGGAAAAAGAGTGGGTGCAGGGGATACTGAAACGGCAGGAGTATGTCATGTTGGAAAAAAAATGGGAAAAGGTACAGGATTTTGCTATGGAATTCCGGAAGGGAGATTCAGGAAGTGAATTTATTGGGTGGTCGGTTTTTACTACCGGTAATCAAGGAGAATACAAGGGAAATCTGCTGGGTACTCAGGCCTATTTGGAAGATATACTGACAGCCCGGGTAGCGAAAGAAAAACTTGAATGGTTGAAACTGCAACTTCCAGTTATGCTGGACACTTTGTTGCCGACGTATCGGGGCTGTTTAGGGGTGGATATGATGATTTATACCGATGCACACGGAGAGTATAAATTGCAACCTTGTCTAGAAATTAATTTAAGATACAATATGGGAATTTTGGCACTAGAGTTGAGTCGCCGGTATCTCACTGATGCTGCAAAAGGGGAATTTTCTATTCGATATTATTCCTGCCCTGGAGAAGCCCGTCAGGAATGCCTTCGTTTGCAGCAATTGTATCCCGTTGTATATAAAAATAACCGGATACAATCCGGTTATTTAAATTTGACACCTCTTACCGAAGCGACTCATTTTATCGCTTCCATAAATTGTTATTGAATTTTGGTATCCTTTAGAATCACGTCGTGGGCCCCTCCTTCGACAATAGAAGTAGAAGAAACCAAAGTTATCTTTGCTCTTTCCTGCATCTGAGGAATGGTGATTGAACCACAGCTACACATAGTAGATTTGATCTTACCCAGCGTGATTTCCAGGTTATCTTTCATTTTACCGGCATAGGGTACGTAACTATCTACGCCTTCTTCAAATTTAAGGGCTGCTTTGGTACTACCGCCCATATCATAACGTTGCCAGTTCTGAGCCCGGTTAGAACCTTCTCCCCAATATTCTTTTACATAACTGTTGCCAATAGCCAGTTTTTTACTCGGGCTTTCATCAAAACGGGCGAAATAGCGTCCCATCATCAAAAAATCGGCACCCATAGCCAGAGCCAGCGTCATGTGGTAGTCGTGCACTAAACCACCGTCCGAACAGATCGGAATGTAAATCCCGGTTTGATCGAAATATTCCTGACGAGCCTGACAAACTTCGATCAATGCTGTTGCCTGTCCCCGGCCAATCCCTTTTTGTTCACGCGTGATGCAGATAGAACCTCCGCCGATTCCTACTTTTACAAAATCGGCCCCGGCTTTTACCAGATAAAGGAAACCTTCTTTGTCCACCACATTTCCGCCGCCCACTTTTACTTCGTCATTATAAGTTTCCTTAATCCAACGGATGGTTTCGAATTGCCATTCCGAAAAACCGTCGGAAGAATCTACAACCAGAACGTCCACCCCTGCATCGACCAGTGCCGGAACACGCTCTTTATAATCGCGGCTGTTGATCCCGGCACCGACCATCAATTTTTTATGGCTGTCCAATAATTCATTCGGGTTTTCGATATGATTGTCATAGTCTTTGCGGAATACAAAATACTGGAGTTTTTGCTCCTCGTCGATGATTGGCAGGCAATTGAGTTTATGGTCCCAGATGATTGTATTAGCTTCGCTCAGGGTAATTCCCGCTTTTCCGGTAATCAGATTTTCGAAAGGAGTCATAAAAGCAGTGACCGGCTTATCCAGCGAGTCGGTTTTCAACCGATAGTCCCGGCTGGTGATCATACCCAGTAACTTACCATTCGGAGTTCCGTCGTCTGTAATGGCAATGCTGGAATGCCCGGTTTCTTCTTTCACCCGGAGTACGTCTTTCAAAGTACAATCGGGCCGTAAGTTAGAATCACTGACTACAAATCCAGCTTTGAATTTTTTGACCCGGCGCACCATTTCAGCTTGGCTTTCTATGGGTTGTGAACCGAAAATGAAAGATAACCCTCCGTTACGGGCGAGAGCGATTGCCAGTCCGTCGTCAGAAACCGCCTGCATAACAGCAGATACGAAAGGGATATTCAACTGAATTTTCGAGGTTTCACCTTGACGGAATTTTACGACAGGAGTCTTTAAGGAAACATTGTCAGGAGTACACTCTTTGGTGGTGAGTGACGGAATTAACAAATATTCTCCAAATGTACGTGATACTTCTTTAATGTAATGAGCCATATACTGAGGATTTTTAAAAATTGAGCGAAATTACTCAATTCCGCTAAGAATCCCAAATAGCTGTCTGTTATTTTTTCTTTAAACTTTTTTACTTCTATTGATTTCCCCAGAATTTTTAATTTTTATTTTTCAGAATTTGATCTATTGCGGCTGTAATATCCTGATTTTTATGAATCCGGATCGGTTTTACTCCGGCAGCTTCGGCACATTTCACGTCTTTGGAACTATCGCCGATAAACCAAGAGTGTTTTTTGTCAATGTGAAATTCTTCGATAGCCAGGTTGACCATGTAAGGAGAAGGTTTCCGGCATACACAGGTCTTTATGCTTTCATGGTGGGGACAATAATAAATTTTGGTAATCGACACTCCCTCTGCGGTCAATTCTTTACACATCCGGGCATGTACTTTCGCTACATCTTCCCGCGTATAAATCCCTTTGGCGATTCCTCCCTGATTAGTAATGACAAACAAGAGATAGCCTGCAGTCTGCAGCCGTTTCATCCCTTCGATGACACCGGGATTAAAAACGAAATCTTCCGGTTTGTAGATATAATAATGTCCTTCGTCCGAGTTGATTGTTCCGTCCCGATCGAAGAATACGGCCTTGTTTAAGGAGAGGTTTGATATTGTATTTGATTTTTTCATAGTCTTGGAGTCGTTAATGCATGATTTTAAAAATCAATTCTTTCAGTAATTCTCCATCGGAAATATTGGCATTCCCGACACCTTTCGATTTCATGTCGTATTCCCGCAGCAAAGAAATGACTTGTGCACATTTCATTGCATTATAGGTTTTTCCTCCTTCCAGGTAATCCTTCATAAAGAAGGGATGTACTCCCAATAGTTTTGCCATTTCCTGAGTATTCGGAGTTGATTTTTTCTGATAATGATAAGTTAATAAATTCAGAAAATACCGGAATAAAGTAGTGATCGTCAATACCAAAGGATTGTTTTTCGGATTAGCTTCGAAATAATGGACGATCCGGTTGGCTTTCAGGGAATCTTTCCGGATCAGTGCGCTCAACAATTCGAAGCTATTGAAATCTTTGCTGATTCCTGTATGTTCTTCTACCAGCGTTTCCTGTATTTCTCCGCCGGGAGGTAATAATAAGGTTAGCTTGTCGATTTCATTGGCCACCCGGCTCAGGTCGGTCCCTAAGCTTTCTGCCAGTATACCGGCCGCTTTGGTGGTGATGCCGTATGATTTTTCTTTGCAGTAACCGATAATCCATTCCGGTACTTTATTATCATATAGTTTAGCCGATTCAAAATAAATACAGTCAGGGGAAGTACTTAATTTTTTAAATACTCCTTTCCGTTTGTCAGGTTTTTTATTTTTGTAGGCTAGTAATAAAACGGTAGAGGGCTGAACATGATCTATATAAGGTAAAAGATTGTCGAAATCCCGGATATTCTGGGCTTCCCTGACTACGACCACCTGACGTTCTGCCATCATTGGAAAACGACGGGCTGTATCAGTGATCGTACTCATAGAAACGTCGTTGCCATATAGTACGGTTTGATTGAATGCCTTTTCTTCTTCCGTTAGCACAGTCTCTTCAATCAGCGATGTCAAACGGTCGATAAAAAAAGGTTCTTCGCCGGATAAAAAGTAAATCGGTTTGTATTTTCGGGCTTTGATATCTTTTCTGATCTCTTCAAATGTCATAGCTGTTGTTGTTGGTATATCGGTTACTAAAATGTACAAAGTTAGGAAATTGTTTTTATTCTCCGGCAAGAATTTTTTGAACAATTTCTTCGATTTCGGCATCTTCTCCCAGCGGATCGTAAGCTGCTTTCAGATTATTCCCGAAAATCAAGGCGATGGATTGCCAGAAATAGGCATTTACACTTCCTCGATATTCCCGGATATGACTGAAAGAAGTATGGCTGGTTTCCCGATAAATCAACCGGATGAGAATACGGCCTTGGGTGATACTAAGTTTCATCAGTGGTGCTTTAAATGTTTTCATCAGCTGTGAATATTCTTCTTTGATGATTTTCTTGCGTTCAGTTTCTCTTTTTACTGTAGAAAGCCGTCGTTCGATTTCGTTGACTTTGGCTGCTGCTGTCCGCGCATAAGGATAGACTTTTCTGACGTTATATTCTAGTCTGGCTCTGTGGCGATCGTATCTTTTATAGAAGGCCTTGCCGTACATTTTACCTTTGACCGTCACTTCTTCAAGCCAAACGTGAGGAATCGTGTCCCCTTGCCGGATAAAGGAACGTACGACCTCTGAATGCTGGCCCATCAAGGTATTTGCACAAAATATAAAAAGTATAAAGACGAATATTCTCGGCATCCCAAAATAATTTGTTATTTTTGACACGTAAAAATACGAATAATTGTGGACGAACAATTTCAAGATTTATTTAAAATAAGAAGGAATCGTAAAAAAGTGGAAACCGGCAATATTCTGATTGCCGAGCCCTTTCTGCAAGGGAAATATTTTTCCCGTTCCGTTATTTTTATGGTTGAACATGATTCAGACAAAGGAAGTGTCGGTTTTGTCTTGAACAAACCGATGGCTTATCATACTTCCGATCTGGTTACTGAACTGGCTGGATCGGAGTTTCCTGTATATATCGGCGGTCCTGTCGAACAAAATCAATTGTATTATTTGCATATACATCCCGAAGTAGAAGATGCTTTGCCTATTACTGAGGGAATTTATTGGGGAGGGGATTTCGAGGCTTTGGTAAAAATGCTCCGGGAAGGGAAAATTCTACCCGGAGAAATCCGTTTTTTTGCTGGCTATAGTGGTTGGGAGGCAGGACAACTGGAA
>JAETOX010000121.1 GCA_021771575.1 Bacteroides sp.
AGGTTGCTGCGTACAGGCGGCAACGCCGAGTAATAATAAAAGATTAATATACTTCATTTTTTTATATTATTTATAAATCAATTTTTCTATTGGGCCCGATTAAGACTATCTACTAATTTTTCCAAATCTTCCCTAGTTATTTCTTTACGGGGTTTGCGCGGCGCCATCCATTTATAAGGCAATACATACTCCGGATCGTTGTACATCCAGCATTCACTGATACCGACTACCCCCCAGCCGTAGGATCCATCCTGTATCTCAAAAGCTAAACCGTTATCCGCCCAAAAATAAACCCGCACAGAAAAACCGTAGTGCATATATTCATAATCCGGATCATGAGGATAGGTTACTATATAATAGGCACGGTTTTTATGTTCACTTCGCATTTTAGCAGCAGAAATCGTATCATTTTTACTTCCAACAATCATTCTGTCGATTAACGGTGGTTCTACCTCACGATAATAACCGGGAGCATAGCGTTGCACCATTTTGTTTGCCTCTTCCACTAAATATTCCCGACGTTGCTGAGCGTTCAAAGAATCAAGGTTCAAAAAACGATTTACTATCAAAGAATCCGCATCTGCTTCCGGATAAACTTCCGCCAGAACCGGAAAAGTAAACAAAACCAATAGCATACAAAACCATGTTTTCATAATACAACTTTTTAAGTTACAATGAAGGAAGATATCTTTGTGGCCCATAAGTCCATACCTTTAAAGGGTTATTGGGATTTTCAACTGGATCTCCTGCATAAATTTTATCAGTATAATCATAAACCAGCCCCGGCCATATTTGGTCTGGTGAATTATCTTGTGTAGAAGGTCCGACCTCTCTCAAATATCCGCTTTTTGCCCAGGTCAGCGGATAATGTACATGTATAGCAGTCCCACTATCACTACCTCCTATTCCTGTTCCTCCTCCTGAGCCTCCCACCACCATATAACCCTCGCATATAATTTTATACTCATAAAATTGATCTGCTATAAACCCTTTCCGCAATAAGATCCTGTTTAATGTCGTCCGTATCAACATGATCAACTGTGACAGGTCTTAAGAAATTATCGGCACATCTTCTGGAATGGGAAGAGCAAATCTCAATGTACTCGGAAAAAAATAAAGAATACCTAAGTTATCAGTTCTGAATCCCAGCTCTACCAGTGCATCTCCCAAATACCATCTCATCTGCTCTGCGCTAATCCCCCAAACAGCAGAATAATCCCCTCCAACATATTCAAGGTTATAACGCAGTTCAAATTCAATACGAGATCCCCTCACAATTTTTGTAGGCACTATTTCAAGTGAACTTTCTTCCATTGGAATGGGAATCACTTTCCCATTAAATTTATCGGCCATCTCCACCAATCCCGGATCAACCTTCAATTAATGATCACGCAATTTCTTAAAAAGCACTGAATAAAGGAAACGATCTGTTAACCGTATCTCCTGATTCAGTCGACAAGCAGTGATTTTATCAGGAGTACCTAATTCACCATCCACCCGATAACTACCGTTTTCCTGTAACTCAGCCTTTATAGGATAAAAATGGCTCCTTTTACCTGCTTTTTACCATAAGGAATACAATAACAAAGCCCATAATAGGCATGAGTCAATTGTTGTACATACTCATAAAGCGGTTCTTCGCCTGCCAAGAGTTTTCTAAACTCATCGTATGCGGCGGGTTGTTTTACCAACTGCTCCACTAAAGCAGCTCCATCCCTGTTCAAAACCGTCTTAGGAAATGGTATTGTCTCCTGTCCAATATCTCTTTCACAACCGTTCAGAAAGAATATTGCACTTACCCACACAGCCATAAAAAGCCATGGAGAAAAAGTATAACCTGTTTTTCTCATCATTCAAGTTTAAGTGAATTAAAGCCCGAAACAAATCCGGGCTTTATAAAAAGATCATTTACTTTCCTAAATATTTTTCCACGGTCATCCGGAGGGCATCGGCATTGTTGCCGCTGTAGACAATGGTACCGTCGGGAGCAATGAACATCAAGCGAGGAATGCCGCTGATGTTGTAAGCCTGCTGGGCAGCAGTTATTTGTTCGCGGTTGCCTGCCCACAGTTGGGTCCAGGGCATAGCTTCCTCTTCCACCGCTTTTTTCCAATCCGCCAGTTTCTGATCGATCGACACACTAAGCACCGTCAAACGGGAACCGTCGTAACGTTTATAAATTCGTTCCACCTTGGGAATAGCCCAGCGGCAGGGACCGCACCACGATGCCCAAAAGTCCACCAGCGTATAATGGTCAGGCTGCATGTATTGCGACAACTTAACCGTCTGACCTTCTGCATCGGTCAGTTGAATATCTTTGTAAGCTATCCCTTTGTAGAAGGAACGTGCCTTTTCCAGCATATTCAGGACAAAGGGACGACGCACCGTATCATCGATTTCGGAAACGATACGGGTCAGTTCCTCCACCTCCTCGCTGGTACGAGCAAAAGTGTTGTTCAACAGACCGCCTGCAACAAACAACGACAAAGACGAATGCGGATGCTGGCGGATAAACTCCATTTTAGCAGCATCGACCGCTTCTTCCGCAGCCTGTTGCCGAGGATAGAGTTCATCGAATTTGCGGTCATATACTTCCGGGGTATCCCCCGCCTTCTCACTCTCTAAATTCAGCATAGCCATCTCGTTATTCACGGACGAAAGCGTCAGTTGCAAAGACAATAAGGCATCCCGGTACTCATAATATTCCTGTTGTAGCGGGCCGCCTTCCACCCGGGCCTTCGGAACTGAAAATTCCGCCAAAAAGGGATGGACGAACTCCATGCTGTCGAGATGAGCCACTTTCATGGTCAGGTCGGAATTATCGAGATACATATAGGTATTGACCATTTTCCCCATTCCGGACGGCTCACTGCTATTGTAAATCAGCAAATTGCAATATTTCGGCGAAGTCACCTTTCCCCGCAATTCGAACTTTCCCCCCTTCACCGTATCCACTGCAATAATCTCCTCCCCCTCCATACTGCGAAGAGAGACTCCCATTCCATCCCGCAAACCGGGAAAACTCCCCCGTACCACGAACCCTTCGGGACGGGAAGCGCAGGCACTGCATAACAGCAGCGCCGCGGCAAAAAAGAAATTTTTATTCATAAAATCAATTAGAAGTTCATATTACTTTCCGGCATCCCGGCAACAACGTACGCGCATCAGCCTTTGTAAGGTCACTGCTCCCCGATAAACATTTGTATAATGAGCACTTATTTTTCGGAACCAAACGGTAGCGGTCTGCAAACCATTATCTTCTACCTCCGAAGCTGACCAATAGTATCCATATACACCTACAAAACTCCAAAAAAGCCCCACATCATAAGCCGCAGTACTGGCAACTTCTCCCCCCAGTAAAAGTGCCATGCCCGTACCTTCCGCACCTTGTTGCAAAAGGGTTGCTTCCCGGTTTCCTCGCCAACCTTCCGCATCAGCATCCCGAGCGGACATACCTAACGCCATTTCCAGATTTTTCCAATCCTCATCGGTAGGCAACCGCCAGCCCTCGGGACAATTTTCCACCGCCTCTTCCCAAGTGTAAAAATTACCGTATTTCTCATAATCCGCCTCAAAATCAGTATCGAGAATCTGAGACCGGATCGGATACAGATAATATCCCCCCAATACATCGTACTCACACTCGTAATAAGGCAGACCATTAACTTGATATTTCAGATTTTCAGTCATCCATTCCAAATCGCCGATACGTACCCAACCGTAAGTATTCCCGTCACGCACATCCATATACTCACCCGTTGCGGTAGGACGGATGTCCGGCAATTTATCATCCTTGCTGCACGAGCATAACACAGCACAGCAGCACACATATATCGCTATTATATATCTTTTCATAATCAATTGAATTTTATTCCGGTTGCATCGAGCAACGGTTTCATAACATCATATTTCTGCTGGGTAAGTCCATTGATATCGTTCTGCCCGTATTTTGCAAAAAATTCTTCTTCCGTCATCGACAGGCAAGCTTTGATATAATTGACGGCATCATCTTTCGGAGACGGGAAATTAGTGGCCTCCGGATCATCTTCCAAAAATCCCAGCTTCAACGGTTCATGATAAATCGGTTCAAAAGTCTCCCAATCAAAACCAACCTTAGGATATCCATAATAGTTAGAACCTAATTGAAAAAAAGCTCCGGCTTTTCCATCCATGTATTTTTTGTCTGAAGATCCTCCGAAAGAAGCAAAAATCATCTCACAACAAATATCCTGTGCATATTCTTTCATTTCTCCCTCGGCCAAGTCCCCCAACCGATTCAGGTTCAATGCCAGACAACGCAAATTGTCATAAGTTAAGGGAGAACCAACATATTCATAATGACCCTCTATCGAATTTTGCTGGTACTCGTCTATACCGTTCGCTACCAGCATCGAATAGGGCATCACATTTCTGATATAGGGCAACAAATCATTCAATAAAAAATCGGTCACCGCACGTTTCTGCTCCAATGTTTGCAAATAATCGAACTTAAAACGGGTAAAACCGACATTCGTGATGGAATACTCCAACCCTAAAAGTTCCGTTTCATAATAGGGATTGCCGTTTCCATCCAGTCCTTTATACTCGTGCCGAAGCGTATCATTAAACAAAAGGTGACATCCGGTAGCCTCGTAAAAATCCTCCCTCAGTTTAGTTTCCTCATCCGTAGCCCCGGGCAATGTCGCAAAAGGATTGGACATACCGTTCGGCACTACCGGATCTTCTTTCTGACAGGCGCACAAACTCCCTGCCAAAACAAGCGCATATAATAAGACTCTTGACTTCATAATTATGTTATTTATATCAGGTTTTAATTGTCTGCACTCTCCGTTTTACCGGGACGGGGCGGACGTTGATTACTTGCTAATGTATTTTGGAAATCCAGCACTTCTTTCGGAAGCGAAAGGGTGTAAGCCGCATCGTTTTCCTCCAGGACATAAGTCGTTATTTCACCCGGCTCTTTCACAATAGGATACCAACTCACCGTAACATATTTAATATATTTATGTGTGATTTTTTTGGAATACGGGAATTTCTCACATATCGTATAGCGCCGTAAATCGAACCAGCGATGTCCTTCGAAACATAATTCACACTGGCGTTCACGACGGATGAGGTCAACCAGTTCCCGACCGCTCTCGGTTATCTCTCGGCTTTCCTTCAAACGATTGTCCCGCAAAGTTTTGAGCATCCGGCGGGCAGTCGTTTCGTCACCAGAATAAGCTGCTGCTTCCGCAGCATTCAGGTAGGCTTCTGCCGTCCGGAACATAAAATGATCGGAGGCCTCTTTATAGCCCGGCTCCCATCCTTTTACCTTGCAGAATACCCAGGCATCAGTATAAATACCATTCGTCGAGGGTCCTCCTATTTCCTCTTGCATGATATAATACTGTGTACGCCAATCATTATCTCCATCGGTGAAAGCCGAACTTAAATCTTCGGAAACGACATAAGTCGGATATTTTGCTCCCTCTGCCCTGGAATAATACGTATAAGCCGACAAACAATGTCCTCCCATGGAAAAAATAGTCTCGGGAGATGCCTTGGTGAGCACCTCTTCGCCCAGAGTATGCGTATTCAAATCCAGTAATCCGTCCCGTATTTCCAATACATTATCAGCATATTCCAAGGCTTTCTTCCAATTTTGCATGTAGAGGTAAACCCGACTTTTCAAAAGGTAGACCGCCGTGATATCTGCACGGTAAGGATAATTTTTTACCTCATTGTCTTTCAGATAAGCATCGGCTTCATCCAAATCGGCAAGTACCTGGGCATACACCTCCTCCACTGTATTGACCACCCAGTCCTTATCCTCCACGAATTCCGTCAATTTAAGAGGTACAGCCGGAGTAGCCAAGTTTTCGGCACAATAAGGCTTTCCGTACAGATTGGCCAAAGTGAAATAATACAGGGCCCGGAGGAAATGGGCTTCTCCCTTGATGCGCTTCTGTTGCAATTCCTCCCTCTGGTTGGTCGCCGATAACTCATCGGCGGAAACCAACACCATGTTACAGACATTAATACAGGAATACGCCTGTTTCCAGTCCTTATTTTCCGCTGTGCGGACATTGCCTTCATAAGGAAAGCCGACACTTTGCTGCCACGCATACCAACCGAACATACTGGTTTGTATTTGAAACAAGTCACCTCCATCTGTCTGGCTATTAAAAGCCATCTCATCCGACATGTGATGGGCGGCCTGAAAATAAGCATTCACCATTTCCGGACTCCCCCAACTCCCGGCTTCGGCCCTTCCCCACGGCAAATAACCTTTCCCTAACAATACCTCATCGAGATCGGAAAAGGACTCCACTTTAGCAAGGTCTTGCGAATATTCCTTCAGAAAACCGGAACATGCGCTGAACATTCCTGCAATACAACATATTATCAATATTTTTTTCATGTACTCGATGTTTTAAAATGAAACGGTTAATCCAAAAGTATACGTCGGGCGGTCACTCAATTGAATGGTGGCAAAACCTCCCTGCATCGGAGTTTGGCCTTTCAGCTCTTTGGCAGAAAGGGTAAAGAGATTGGCAGCTGCCAACGTCAGGTCCAAACGCGACAAATGAAGTTTTTTCAGCATCTCTTCTTTAAACTCATAAGTCAGACTCAGATTCGAACATTTTAAGTAATTGCCACTAACCACACGATGGTTACTGTAATCGTACATATCCCAGGGAGAAACCGCGATGGGTTGAATTCCCTGTTTGCCATCGCTCCAATGTCTTTGATACAACGGATAGCTGTCATCACCTTTGCCGATAATCGCCGGGATATCGGTACGACGCTCATCGCCCGGTTTTTGCCAGCGCTTGAGGAAATCCTTGCTAACATTGTTTTCGGGACGGATATTCTGTGCATCCATTACCGTAGCTGCGGAATTATTGTATATAGCGAACAATCGGATTTTATTGCCCAGGCTATATGCAAAACTACCGGAAAGACGAATGTTTTTCCACCGTAAGGTCGTGTTTACGCTCCCCGACATAGTCGGTTCGCGCCGTCCGGAAGCCTCTAATACGCGGAGGTAAGTGTCATACTTACTGAGACCGAGCAAGACTTCGGGGTTGTCCATATAATCATCAAACATCGGCCCGCCATCCACAGGACTCAGTCCCACAAATTTATAGGAATAAAACGTTCCGATAGGTTTCCCTTGCACCAAAGCCGATCCATCTAAGAAATTGGAAATCTCATATTGATTGGCATCGGGTCTGTTTTTCATTTTATTGAAGGTCTTGGAAATAGAAGTCGATACGGACCAGAACCAATCATTCGTTTGAAGCGGCAGAAAAGTCAGCGACACATTATAACCATGATTGTCGATATCTCCCCGGTTTATTTTATAACTGTCAGTAGGCAATCCATTCATCGTAGCCACTCTCTTATCCATAAAAGCATCTTCAGTATGTTTCCACCAATATTCCGCTTCCACCATCACTTTGCGTTGGAATAATCCCAATTCCGCCCCCAGGTTGTAAGAAGTGGTCGTTTCCCATTTCAAATTTGGGTTAGGATAACGCACCACGGAGGCCGTATTCTCGCCAAAATGAGAGTTCAACGGCTCCTTGGAAATAATCATCACCGGACTTTCGGTGCTAAGCATATTTCCCTGATAACCGAACGATGCTTTCAACCGAAAGAAATCCAACCACTTCGCTTCTTTTATTCCCGGCAATTCGGAAACATTCCAGTTAGCGGACGCCGACCAAATGGGCAAAAACTTATCGTTACTCTGGTCCCCAAATGCATTGGAACCATCCACTCTAGCATTGGCATTCAACGTAAAATAATTGTAATAACTGTAAGATACGGAAATATAACTTGAGACAGTATTATTTTTACTATCGGTCAGTTGGGCAGGATTTTGGAGCATCCATCGAGCGTAATCCGGAAATTTTTCTGGATCCACATCTTTCACAAAACTCATTCCGCGGTCTTTGTAATAACCACGGTCTGTACGCGCGTATCCCCTGCCACGGGTGGAACTCATTTCTAAACCAACGGATCCGCTAACATTATGCTGTCTCAAATCACCGAAAGAATGGTTGCCGTCCAATTGCAAACGCACCGTATAGGCATTGTTATCCGATTGTTTATGCGTAAGCTCCCCTCCGTAGGGCAATAGGCTCGTGCCTCCAGTATAGGTGGGATTTCCCAGATAATCTTTCTCGCCTTCGGTCCTCGGTTCCGGCAATACCCCGTATTCCGTACCCCGCAACTCTGCTGCATAATTGGTCTTTTCTCCCCACCAGCCTTCCTGAACAGTATTCGAAACCTGATAAGAAGCGATAGCACTGGCATTCAACCAGCTTGTCAGGCTGAATTGCAAATTTGCCGTAATGGACAATCCCGATCCCCGTTGATCGTAGGAACTGTTCTCCAGTTCATTCAGGATATTGTAGTTATAATATTCAGCCACCATCCCACCAGGCTTTCTTTTCAGGAAATAAAAATATTCTCCGTTTTCATCAAAGGCAGGTAAAGCCCGGGTGGTCTTATAAGCATATTGCATCGGTGCTAGATTTTCCTGATAATACCGACGCGAAGAAACATTTCCTTTCATGCTCAAAGAAGCACGCATCCAGCGAGTTAGATTGGTGTTCAGATTCAAAGCCGCTGTATAACGTTCGTTGTTATCGTCCCAAATAACATCATTATCACGGGTATACCCGATGGAAGCATAATAGTTCGCTTCCGACGAACCTCCGGAGATGCTGACAGTATGCGAGTGCGACACGGTATTCTGGGTCAAGAGATCGAACCAGTCTGTATTCAATGTCTCAAGGCGCTCAACCTCTTGCGCGAACTGCTGGTCAGACAGTTCATGATTATATAATTTAGTCAATAATCCCTCGTACCCCACAAGATTCATATCCTGTGGGAATTGATAATGTTGTGCAACCAAATCACGGGAAAACCGAATACGTTCCCCGGAGTTCATTACGTCAATGGCCCGGTCGTTATAGGAGGGTCGCTGGCGGAAAGTAGTACTCAGATTGTAGCTAACAATGGGACGTCCGATGCGTCCTTTCTTTG
>JAETOX010000122.1 GCA_021771575.1 Bacteroides sp.
TATGCCAGCAGAGAATTATGGTAAGATGAATGCACAGGGTATTGATGTGGAATTGGGATACAGAGGACAGAGTAAGGATTTTACCTATTTTGCTAATGCTACTTTATCTTACGGTTGGAATGAAATTAAATATAAAGATTATGCCGAGAATGCTCAATGGATTGATATTCCGATAGGTACTTCGACTACACGTCTGGTAGGTTATGATTTCGACAAGATAATCCGGACGCAGGAAGAACTGGATGCTTTCAATGCGGCAAATCCTGATTATACTTTTAACGGAATGAAACCCCAATTAGGTGACATTGTGTATAAAGATCATTCTGGACCAAATGGCGAACCGGATGGAATTATTGATTCATGGGATCGGGTTGTGTTGCGTAAGAAGAATTTTCCGGTAGTTTATGGTTTGAATTTGGGAGGTAGCTGGAAAGGTCTGAGTCTGGATATGATGTTTTCTGGGGAATTAGGAGCTGATAAGTCTTATCGTAGTATTGCCGGTAATGTGGAATGGAACCGTATGTATGCGGGTTGGTATGATGATAGTTGGACTCCGGAAAATCCTAATGCTTCGCTGCCGAGAATGGTTAGTAAGAATGTACCAAGTTCCTATCGTGATACAGATAGCCAGTTTTGGTACAAACGCTCGAATTTCATGCGTTTGAAATATTTGACTTTAAGTTATGATCTACCTAAGAATCAATTTTATAATAAATTCTTTGAAAATATTCGTGTGTTCGTTACAGGTTATAACTTATTCTGTTGGAAAAGTTTTAAATATTATGATCCAGGATTAGGTAATGGAAACGATTATCCGGTTATGCGTTCGTTTAATTTTGGTATTGATGTGCAATTTTAATATGAAAATCAACAATGAAGAAGAAAAATATATTTATTAGCTTGATGTTTGGCCTGTTAATGGGTAGTTGTAGCTTGGACTATGAAAATACCAGTGCTATAACACCAGATGGAGTATGGGAGAATCCAGATATGGTCAATGCTTTTTTGACTAATATTTATGGAAGTATGATGCCAGGTTGGCCTATTTCTGCCAATAATACGGATGAAGGTATGAATAAACCTACTGATATGAGTCAATATGTGCGTGGTGAAATAACAGTGGATAATTGTGCTCAGGGATTGGATTATAAGAATATTGATAAGATAAATTATTTTTTAGCTAATCTTGAGAGTGTAACTGTACTGAATGAAGATGAAAAGAAGCAATTAAGAGGACAAGCATTGTTTTGGCGCGCATGGGATTATTGGGGAAAAGTGTTCACTTTGGGAGGTGTACCGCTGATTTTACAGCCACAAGATGTATCTGACTTGAATTCATTACTTGTAGCAAGAAGTTCTACTTCAGAGTGTGTGAAACAAATATTAGCAGATTTAGATGAAGCCATAGCCAGTTTGCCTGATAAATGGGAAAATGAAGATTATGGTCGGATAGATAAAGGTTGTGCCTTGGCATTTAAAGGACGTGTTTTGTTGCAATATGCCAGCCCCTTATTTAATCCGAATAACGATCAACAGCGTTGGCAGGATGCATACGAAGCCAATAAAGCCGCTGTGGACTTTTTGCAGAGTGTAGGTAAGGGTTTGTACGAAGGTAATTTTGCGGATATCTGGTATGATGAACAGAATAAAGAAGTGATTATGGTGAATCAATTTTATTATCCGGATCATGCCTTGGATCAAAAAAATATTCGTCCAGAACCGTTAACTCGGGATATGGCAAATCAAAACCAAGCTATTCTTCCATTAATAATGGCTTTTCCGAAGATTGATGGTTCTCCCCTTGTCATCGATTTAGATCGTTTGGCAACTGATCTGAATTATAATAAGCAATTTATGACAGATTTTTATACCAATAGAGATCCTCGGTTTCATGCAACGATCTTTTGCCCTGGCATGAAATATCCTTGTGGAAATGATTTACCCAATGGTATGAATTTTTGGAATGTTTGGAGAAAAGCTGGAGTTTCGAATGTTACTTTAATACAAGATGAAATGTCTCGAGATATGCCTTTAGGAGCGAACTTTTTTCAAATGAAGGGATTAGATGATTTGGAAAAAATAAATGTTTATCAAGGTGAAACGGATTGGATAGAGATTCGTTTTGCAGAGGTCCTAATGAATTATGGAGAATGTGCTAATGAAATTGGGAAAACAAGTGAAGCTTTGCAGGTATTGTATGATATTCGGAAACGTGCCGGTATTCAATCAACTGATGGAAAATACGGTATTACGGCGACTAATCAAACAGAAATTCGGGAAGCTTATATAAATGAGCGATTTATTGAATTTGCATACGAAGGAAAACGATGGAATGATTTACGTCGTTGGAAACGTTTTGATATATTGAATAATCTGAAGTATCGTTCAACTTTATATCCGATTCTTGAAGACTATAGTATTGTTCAAAACGGCCAATTCGATTGGACGAAAGATATGCTAGATCCGGATGTACGTAAACTGTTTCATTTTGAATATATAGAGTGCGTAGATGGTGATAAGAACATCTATCGGTTCAACCTGGATTTGAACCATTGGTTCTACCCAATAAAGAAAGATGATTTGGATCGTAATTCTAAATTGGAACAAAATAACGAATGGGGCGGTACATTCGATCCGTTGAAATAACTTTCGGGAGTGTTTGTTGAACGCCGGGGTAGCACTTTCTGCGGTATATTAGGAGAGATTGTTATTCTGGCGTTTTTTTATAACGTAACTCAAGTTTCCAATGTAGTAAAGTTTTTAAGTATCGAATTTACCAAAACTGACAGGAGTTAAAGGAGTTATCGCCCACCAGGGCGGGCTTAGGAGTCAAAAGCCAATAGCCCTGTTGCTACTAATATTCCTATTATAAGACTATCGGCTCTGACTTCTAACGAAGCGAAGCAAAATGATAACTTCTATAACTTATTTACTTCCAGCTAAATCAGAAACTTAAATAATTTAGTGGTAAAAATAAAAACGGATAATGACATTGATAAAATACGAACAGATGATGAATTTAAGAATACTTGTATGTATATGGGGGAGTATTTGTATCTCTTTTCCTTCGTTTGCCCAGACAGAGGGATGGTGTCCGGATAATGCAGACGGGACATTTACCAATCCTATTTTATGGGGAGATTGGCCGGATCCGGATGTGATTCGGGTCGATGATGATTTTTATATGGTTTCGACCAGTATGCACTATGTTCCCGGAAGCCCGATATTGAAGTCGAGAGATTTGGTGAATTGGGAAATGGTAGGTTATGCGGTGGACCGATATGAAGAAGATCCTCGGTATGATATGCAGGGAGGTACACTTTATCTGAATGGTTCTTGGGCCAATTCAATCCGTTATCATAATGGTAAGTTTTATGTGGCGTTCTGTACACCTTATGGTTGGGGAACGGAAAAAGGGCATTTCTCGATTTGTGAGGCAGATTGTCCGAAAGGACCGTGGAAGCGAACCATTTTCCCTGAGTATTTATATGATCCGGGTTTGTTCTTTGACGATGATGGGAAAGTGTATGTTGTGCATGGACAACATCGTTTATATATCACAGAACTGACTTCTGATGTACATGCGGTGAAAGGTGAACCAGTAGAAATTTGGAATCAAGGTTTTAAAGATAGTCAAACATATGGAGATGCTTTTGGTTTGGAAGGCTCTCACATGTATAAGATTAAGGGGATGTATTATATCACCTGTCCGGCTGGAGGAACAAAAGGTTGGCAAGTTTGTTTGCGGTCGAAAAATATTTATGGTCCTTATGAACATAAAGTGATTGTGGAGGATGACAGTTCCTATCCTCCCAATGGATTGCATCAGGGAGGAATGGTACAGCTGAAGAATGGTGACTGGTGGTTTATCATTATGCAAGACAGAGGTCCAATAGGAAGAGTCCCTCATTTATTACCTGTGAAATGGGAAGATGGTTGGCCCATGTTGGGTGTAAGCGGGAAAGATGCTATTACCTATCAGAAGCCGAACGTCGGTGAGCAGGTGAAAATAACAATCCCGGCCACTTCTGACGATTTTAATAAAAAACAATTAGGGTTACAATGGCAATGGAATCATAATCCGGATAATAGTAAATGGTCCTTATCGGAGCGTAAAGGATATATGCGTCTGAAAGCATCGTTAGCGAAAGATTTGACCCTCGCAAGGAATACGTTGACCCAACGAGTACAAGGCCCTAATTCGACGGGTACAGTGGAGGTGGATGTATCTGGATTGAAAGACGGAAATATAGCGGGGTTGGGTGTGTTCCAATTTCCATACGCTTATGTGGCAGTTCGACAAGAAAACGGACGAAAGGAAATAGTGATGTGCAACAACGGGAAGATGGAAGAAGTAGTGTGTCCTGTTGGCTTAGAGCAACGAATTTGGTTTCGAGCTAGAATAACCGATAAGGATTTTACAGCCCGTTTTTATTATAGCCTGAATGGTACGGACTTTATACCTATTGGGAATGTACTACAAATGGGGTTGGGATTGGCCTGGACCGCCAATCGTTTTGCTTTGTTTAATTATTCGACAAAAGAAGAAGGTATAGGCGGTGTCGCTGATTTTGATTGGTTTAAATTTTATTTGAAATAATGATTCTATAGAACTTTTATAGAATATAAATTATATGTGTTCAAAATCAATACTTTGAGACCTTATTCGTGTTTTTGATTATATAATTAAATTAAAAAGAGAATAATATGAGAGTTCAAAACAAAATATTGACATCTGGATTTTCCTTTTTATTATTTGTGGTGCAGACTGCATTTCCAGCAGAATGGGTAAATGAAAGTATCTCTGTGAATGATGCAACGTATGTATCCAAACGTCCTGTTTTGGAGAAAAGAGCGTTCGTCTCATCGGCTGTAGAACGAAAGTTGGATGAAGTGGCGGCAAAAATAGCGGATGATAAATTGAAATGGATGTTTATAAACTGTTTCCCAAATACTCTGGATACTACGGTAAAATTTAAAATGCGAGATGGATATCCTGATACGTTTGTCATAACGGGAGATATAAATGCCATGTGGTTAAGGGACTCATCGGCACAAGTGCAGAATTATTTATCGTTGGCTGCTGAGGATGAGGCTTTACGAGAAATGATAAAAGGACTGATAAACAGGCAGCTGGATTGTATATTGGTGGATCCTTATGCGAACGCCTTTAACGACGGACCTACGGCTGCCGGTTGGCAGACAGATGGTACTGAAATGCGGAAGGAAGTTAACGAACGGAAATGGGAAATTGATTCATTATGTTATCCGATCCGTTTGATTTATTTATACTGGAAAGCTACAGGTGATACTTCAATTTTTACAGCAAAATGGGAAAAAGCCATGGCATTAGTGCTGAAAACCTTTCAGGAGCAGCAACGTAAAGAAAGTGAGGGTCCTTATTCTTTCGAGCGTCATACAGGAAACGCGATCGGTACATTGGTAAACCGAACCGGAAATCCGGTTAATCCGGTGGGTATGGTAGTTTCCAGTTTCCGGCCATCGGATGATGCTACAATTTTTGGTTTTCTGATTCCATCAAATATGTTTGTTGTAGTTTCTATGCGTCAGCTTTCTGAAATTATCAGAACTACTGGTAACGGAAAGAATTTACTTGGTCAGACAGAGCGTTTGAAGAAAGAAGTTGATGGAGCTATACAGAAATATGGAATAGTAAATCATCCGGTTTTTGGTAAAATTTATGCTTATGAAGTGGATGGATACGGTGGATGTAATCTGATGGATGATGCCAATAATCCAAGTCTGCTTTCTGTTCCGTATTTTGGATATGTAAATGTGGACGATCCGGTTTATCAGAATACACGTAAGTTTGTATGGAGCAAACATAATCCTTATTTCTTCAAGGGAACAGCGGCTGAAGGAATTGGTGGACCGCATTGTGGTAAAGATAAAATCTGGCCAATGAGTATTATATCGAAAGCTTTGACTTCTGACAATAAGGAAGAAATTGCGGAATGTTTGCATGTGCTGGTTAATACAGACGGTGATACGGGATTTGTTCATGAAAGTTTTCATAAAGATAATCCTGCAGATTTTTCCAGAGGTTGGTTTGCGTGGGCCAATACACTGTTTGCCGAATTGGTATTAAAAATATCGGAGAAATATCCTGAATTACTATTGGAATCATATACTGAGTGATATTTGATTATGACATTTTATTATATGAAATCGATGAAGAAGATAATTTTGTTTATGATAGCTGTAACGTCCGTTTTCCGTTTGTTTGCGGTAGAGACGATACCGGCAAAAGAGTTTTCAAATCCAGACCGTATTCGTTATGACGGTTCTTGTATGACCATTGACGGTAAGGATGTATTCATCTATAGTGCCGCTTTTCACTATTTCCGTTGTCCCGAAGAATTGTGGCGTGACCGTTTCCAGAAGATAAAGGAGGCCGGCTTTAATACGGTAGAGACTTATGTTCCATGGAACTGGCATGAACGGGAAATGCCTGCGGGATTATCAGATACGACAAAGTTTGACTTTTCTGATATAAAGAGATGGTTGAAGATGGCACAGGATGAATTTGGCTTTTATACGATAGTTCGTCCGGGACCATTCATCTGTGCGGAATTCTCGGGAGGAGCATATCCCCGTTGGTTGGCTAAATTCCGTCCTCAGGGCTATCAGGGGCTTTGGTTGCGCAGTGCGGATCCTACCCACGTACGTTGGTGTGTCCATTGGTTCGATGCTGTCTGCAAGGCATTGGCCGATGAACAGCTTACCAGAAAGCCGAAAGGCGGGAAAGGTATCATCCTTATCCAAATAGAGAATGAATACAATGCCCATGGGTGTGAGAACAAGTCTTATTTTTTGAAGGAACTCTACCGTTCCGTGCGTCGGAACGGGTTCGATATTCCAGTCTTTACTTGTCTGACTGGAGAATGTCGTGGAAGCAGCGATAAGGAACTTTCTCAGGTGTTCGATTGTGACAATTATTATGTCGGCCAGTCGGATGCACCGAGTTGTGCCCACCGGATGGTCTCTCTGAAGAGTAGTCAGCCTGACGCTCCCGGCTTTGTGACAGAACTGCAGGGGGGCTGGTTTTCTCTGGTGACTGGTACGCTGAGTGAAGAGCATTATTCGGATGCCCGTCATTTCAAGGCCATTGGTCTGATGAGCATGTTGGGCGGATGTACGGGGATAAACTATTACATGTTTGCCGGAGGTACCCATTTTTCCGGTTGGGGAGCCCGCGGGATGACTACTTCGTATGATTACAATGCCGCTATCCATGAAAGTGGTGCTGTGGGTGATAAATATTTGGCAGCAAAAGGATTGGGAGAATTCCTTCATAAGTATGAATCGCAGTTGGTAAGATCTACGGGAGGACCTTGTAAGATAGAAGGAGTTCCAGAATCTGTATTCGGAGGAGTTAGGATGGCGAAAGATGGTACTTTGTTTGTCTTTCTGCATAACACGGATACGGGTAAACTCTGTAAAGGGAAGGCAACCTTATTGCCGGGAAAGATACAGTCGCCTCGGCAGGCGATGTATAATATCGATCAGAATGGGAATAAAGTATTGATGCAAGTAGACGAATCCCAAAAGGGGGATTCTTTGGCTGTGTCACCGATACAGGTAACCTATGAGTTGGGTCCTTTGGATACGAAGGTGTTGGTAATACCTGTAAAAAAGAATCCGGAGAAAGGTGTGTGGTGGCCTAAAAAACAATCTGCCATAGAACGTCCTTCTCGTTTACCTGCCCCGGTGCGCATCGCCTCGGTGAAAAGGAGGGAAGATTCGACAGAGAAAGCACAATGGATTCCTTTATCTCGTTTGGTCTCTTTGCCTGATTTAGGCATTAATGATTTCCGGTATAGCCTGTACCGGGCCAAAGTGAACTTGAGCAGACAACAGGTGGAAAATGAGAAGTATCTGCTGTTCAATATGTTTACACGAGATATTGTATCTGTACAGGTGAACGGGAAGAATGTCGTCCGTCTTTTCCCTGACAAGGCTGATGCACAGACATGGACCACACGGAACTGTTTTGATCGTATACGTCCGGATGAGTATGACAACCGGTTCGATGTTTCCGGCACCTTACAGGAAGGGGAGAATGAGATTTTGGTTGTCTATGAAAATTTGGGCCATGCCCACGGATATGTACCGATGGAGGAACTTTCCGGAATCCATGAAGCCGGGCTTTCCGTTTCGGAGACAGCTTTGTCGCATCCGCTTGAATGGGAATATGCTGCTGATGCGGCTGGTGTGACAGAAGGCTGGATTCTGCCCCGATTCGACGATGGGGACTGGTCGGTGGTTCCGCTTGACATCCGTTCGGAGATTCCCCGGAAGGGAAACGGGATACAGCCGGTGGCAGAACAGGACGGGCTGCTGACCTGGTATCGTATCGAGTTTACCTTACCTTCTCAGAACCCCTCTGTCTGGATTCCCTGGCTGATGAGGATTAACGCTTCCGGCAACGGGTTCATGTGGTTGAATGGCCACAACATCGGCCGCCATTGGGAAGCCGGTCCGCAGCGGGAATTCTATCTGCCCGAATGCTGGTTGAATTTCGGTAAGGACAAGAAGAATGTCCTGGTTCTGGGCTTGCGCCAGACGGTCAACGGAGCCGTGATAAAGTCCATGGAAATAGCCCCTTATCGGGATGCTGCAGAAATGAAGGAATAGGAATCCGGACAAATGGAGAAGTTTAATAAAGATCAATCACCGTATAAATAAAATGGAGTTATTGTATATGAATGGATTTACCAAGATGAACAGTATATGGGTATTGCTTCTGGTGTTGATAGGTACTGCCTGTGCAAGAAAAGAAAATGCCCGTATCACATTGGATATGAATACGGACTGGGCTTTCTATCGTGGGGATGTTGCACACGGTGAAGATGTCGGTCTGGATGATTCCCGATGGATACCTGCAACCATTCCTCATATCATGCAACTGGAAAAGAAACATTGCGGTGGGGATGTTATCTACGACGGTATCGGCTGGTATCGTCGGTATTTCAAACTTCCGGAGAATTATGCGGGTA
>JAETOX010000123.1 GCA_021771575.1 Bacteroides sp.
ACCGGTATGAGGCGGTCGGAGTTAGTGGGATTGAAGCTCGATGATGTGGATTTGGGAGCTGGAATAATCCGGGTGACCGGAAAAGGGGATAAACAACGCATCGTTCCCATGCTCAACGATTTGGTCGGGGAGGTGAAGCATTACTTGGAAATCCGGGCGGATAAAGTAAAGGGAAAGCATTCCGCTTTTTTTATTACCGATGCCGGGGCTCCTGCTAATGAGAAGTATATTTATCGACATGTGAAGGCATGTCTGGGAAAGGTTACCTCTCTGGCGAAAAGGAGTCCGCATGTTCTGAGGCATTCTTTTGCTACTTCTTTGCTGAATAACGGTGCTTGCATCGAGGCTATCCGGGAATTGTTAGGGCATTCGAATTTGGCAGCGACACAAGTCTATACTCATAATTCTTTTGAGAGTTTGAAACGGGTTTATAACCAGGCTCACCCTCGGGCTTAAATGAAAGGAGGAATATTATGGAAATTAAAATTAATGCAGTCGGTTTTTCTGCAAGTGCTCAATTGGAAGAGTTTATCCAGAAAAAACTTTCAAAGTTGGATAAATACCACGATGGTATTATCAGTTGTGATGTTGCTTTAAAGCTGGAAAAAGACGATAACCTCGAAAATAAGGTTGTAGAAGTGACGGTGGCAGTAAAAGGACAGGATGTCTTTGCTAAAAAGAATGCCAAAAAGTTTGAAGAGGCTGTAGATGAACTCTATGATGTTGTAAAACGTCAATTGGTCAAAATCAAAGAAAAAGAAAGAGAGTGCTAAAATAATATAGGAATTAAAATTTTGTAGAACAAAATTATTTAATTATATTTGCACGCTCAAAAGAATGGGCTTGAAGAGACTTATTGTGATTAAGTGTCTGATGTTCAAGGGGTTAAAATTAGAGATTCAGAGTTATTTGAGATAAATTGTTTAATAATAAAAAGTTTTTAAGTCATGGCTAAAGAAAAGTTTGACAGGTCAAAACCACACGTAAATATCGGTACTATTGGTCACGTTGACCACGGTAAAACCACATTGACAGCTGCTATCACCACTGTGTTGGCAAAGAAAGGTCTTTCTGAATTGCGTTCTTTCGATTCTATCGATAACGCTCCGGAAGAAAAAGAAAGAGGTATTACCATTAATACTTCTCACGTTGAGTATTCTACGGCAAATCGTCATTATGCTCACGTTGACTGTCCGGGACACGCCGACTATGTGAAGAACATGGTTACTGGTGCTGCTCAGATGGACGGTGCTATCTTGGTTTGTGCTGCTACTGATGGTCCGATGCCTCAGACCCGTGAACATATTCTGTTGGCTCGTCAGGTAAACGTTCCGAAAATCGTAGTATTCCTGAACAAGGTGGATATGGTTGACGATCCTGAAATGTTGGAGCTGGTTGAAATGGAAGTACGTGAATTGTTGAACTTCTATCAATATGATGGTGACAACACTCCGATCATCTTGGGTTCTGCTCTGGGTGCTTTGAATGGTGAAGCAAAATGGGAAGAAAAAGTAATGGAGTTGATGGAAGCTGTTGATAATTGGATTCCGCTGCCTCCGCGTGACAATGAAAAACCGTTCCTGATGCCGGTTGAAGACGTATTCTCGATCACTGGTCGTGGTACTGTTGCTACTGGTCGTATCGAAACTGGTATCGTACACGTAGGTGACGAATTGGAAATTATCGGTCTGGGTGCTGACGGAAAGAAAACCGTATGTACCGGAGTTGAAATGTTCCGTAAATTGTTGGATGAAGGAGAAGCTGGAGATAACGTTGGTCTGTTGCTGCGTGGTATCGACAAAAACGAAATCAAACGTGGTATGGTATTGGCAAAACCGGGTTCTGTTAAACCGCACAGCAAATTCAAAGCTGAGGTTTATATCCTGAAGAAAGAAGAAGGTGGTCGTCATACTCCGTTCCATAACAAGTACAGACCTCAGTTCTATCTGCGTACGATGGACGTTACCGGTGAAATTACGTTGCCGGAAGGAACCGAAATGGTTATGCCGGGCGATAACGTAACAATCACTGTTGAGTTGCTGACTCCGGTGGCTTGTTCTCTCGGTCTGCGTTTCGCTATCCGTGAAGGTGGTCGTACCGTAGGTGCAGGACAGATTACTGAAATCCTGGAATAATAAAATGAATGATAAATTGTAGACCGGCTTGGGTCGGTTTACAATTTATCATCCAAATGGAATACGGGTGTAGCTCAGTTGGTAGAGCACTGGTCTCCAAAACCAGGTGTCGGGAGTTCGAGCCTCTCCTCCCGTGCTGATATAATTTTAAATTTCGAATTTTAAATTGTAAATTTGCAAGCAATTTAAAATTTACAATCTACAATTAAAAAATGAAATTGAAAGCTTATTTCGCAGACGTTTATAACGAGCTGATTAATAAAGTCTCCTGGCCATCTTGGTCTGAACTCCAGAGTAGTGCCACCATTGTAATGATCGCTTCCGTCATTATTGCGCTTGGTATTTTTATCATGGATTTCTCGTTCAGACACATCATGGACTTCATATATAGTATGTTTTAATTAATCTTCAGTACTGACATGGCAGAAATAAAAAAAAGATGGTATGTACTTCGTGTGATCGGTGGAAAAGAGAAGAAGGTAAAAGAGTACATCGAAAATGAAGTTGCCAGTTTAGGGCTGCAGGATTATGTTTCGCAGGTTTTAATACCTACCGAGAAGATCTATCAGGTACGCAATGGAAAGAAAATCAGCAAAGAGCGGAATTTTTTTCCGGGTTATGTGATGATAGAAGCTGCTTTAGTCGGCGAAATTCCCCACATGCTTCGTGATATCACGAACGTGATCGGCTTCCTGGGGGAGACGAAAGGTGGTGACCCGGTGCCGATGCGCCAATCGGAAATCAACCGGATTCTGGGAACTGTAGACGAACTGGCGGAACAGCCCGAGGAGATAAACATACCTTATGTCGTAGGCGAATCCGTAAAAGTTACAGACGGACCGTTCAACGGCTTTACCGGCGTGATAGAGGAGGTGAATAATGACAAAAAACGGGTCAAAGTGATCGTCAAAGTTTTTGGTCGGCAGACACCGCTCGAATTGAGTTTCATGCAGGTAGAAAAAGAATAAAACAATTATTTGATTAAAAAATCATGGCAAAAGAAGTTGAAGCTCTTATCAAGCTACAGATTAAAGCTGGTGCCGCGAATCCTTCACCTCCAGTAGGTCCTGCATTAGGTTCGAAAGGAGTCAATATTATGGACTTCTGTAAACAATTCAATGCAAGAACTCAGGACCAGGCAGGAAAGATCATTCCGGTAATTATTCAGGTTTATGGTGATAAATCTTTTGATTTTATTACTAAACAACCACCTGTTGCTATTCAGCTTTTGGAAGCAGCTAAAATCAAATCCGGTTCAGATCAGCCTAACCGTAAAAAGGTAGCTTCTATTTCCTGGGATAAAGTCCGGGAGATCGCTACTGGCAAGATGAGCGATTTGAATGCTTTCGAAATCGAAAAAGCAATGAGCATGGTAGCTGGAACTGCCAGAAGTATGGGGATCACCATCGACGGTGAAAAACCTTTTTAATGAATTCGTAATACTTCAAACGTAATGAGTAAACTGACAAAAAATAAGAAGTTAGCTTTAGAGAAAATCGAAAATGGTAGAGCTTATACCATTGAAGAAGCTGCTCAGCTGGTAAAGGAAATCACTTTTACCAAGTTCGATGCGTCAGTTGACATAGACGTTCGTCTGGGTGTAGACCCGCGTAAAGCCAATCAAATGGTGCGCGGTGTTGTTACACTGCCCCACGGAACCGGTAAAGAAGTACGCGTGTTGGTACTTTGTACGCCTGACAAGGCGGAAGAGGCCAAAGCTGCCGGAGCCGACTATGTTGGATTGGAAGAGTATATCGAGAAATTGAAATCAGGTTGGACTGATATCGATATTATCATTACTATGCCGGCCATCATGGGTAAAATTGGTGCTTTAGGACGAATCCTAGGTCCGCGTGGATTGATGCCGAACCCCAAAAGCGGTACTGTTACCATGGAAATTGGTAAAGCCGTACAGGAGGTTAAGCAGGGAAAAATTGATTTTAAAGTTGACAAATTTGGTATCGTACACACTTCTATCGGTAAAGTGAACTTCGAGCCGGAGAAAATTAAAGATAACGCCCGTGAATTCATGAACGTTATCCAGAAATTGAAACCGTCTTCTGCGAAAGGTACATACGTGAAGAGTGTATTCCTGTCAAGTACAATGAGTCCCGGTATTAAATTAGACCTTAAGTCATTACTTGATTAATTATTAACCTTTAAAGAATCATTTGCAGAATGAAAAGGGAAGAAAAACAAGTAATCATAGACAATTTAACCGAGCAGATCAAAGCATACAAGCATCTTTACATCAGTGATATTTCTGAATTGGATGCTGCTGCTACACAGGAATTGCGCAAAGCTTGCTACAATGCCGGTATTAAACTGATTCAGGTTAAAAATACCTTGTTGCGGGTAGCTTTGGATGGATTGGAAACCAACTATGAAGAGATTTATACTTCATTGGCCGGATCCAGTGCAATTATGTTGTCTGAAACAGGAAATGCACCTGCGAAACTGATTAAAGAGTTCCGGAAGAAGCATGACAAACCTGTATTGAAGGCTGCTTATGTGGAAGAATGTGCCTATGTAGGTGAAAACCAACTGGACGCTCTCGTTAGCATCAAATCGAAAGAAGAATTGCTGGGCGATATCGTACTGTTGCTGCAGTCACCGATGCAAAAGCTTATCTCTGCCCTGGAATCAGGGAAGAACACTATCGGCGGAGTGCTTAAAACTCTCGAAGATAGAGCATAATTTACATTATTATTATTTTTTGAATAAAAACATTTTAAATACTTATCGAAATGGCAGATTTGAAAAAACTTGCAGAAGAATTAGTAAACCTGACTGTAAAGGACGTAAAAGAGTTAGCTGACATCTTAAAAGAAGAGTACGGTATCGAACCTGCAGCTGCTGCTGTCGCTGTTGCTGCTCCGGCTGCTGGTGGCGAAGGTGCTGCTGCTGCTGAACAGACTGAATTTGACGTAATCCTGAAATCAGGAGGTCAGTCTAAATTGGCTGTTGTGAAATTAGTGAAAGAGCTGACCGGTCTGGGACTGAAGGAAGCTAAAGAACTGGTTGACAAAGCACCGGCTCCTTTGAAAGAAAAAGTTTCTAAAGAAGAAGCTGCACAATTGAAAGCTCAACTGGAAGAAGCAGGAGCTGAAGTTGAACTTAAATAAGTCATAGAACCCGTTGGGTTTCGAGGTTTAGAGTCATTTTTTGACTCTAAACCATTTTGTTGTTATTATTGTTTAGGTTCCAAAAAATTAATAGATGTCTTCAAATAATTCAAACAAAAGAATAAGCTTTGCCTCCACGAAAAATCAGTTGGAATATCCTGATTTTCTTGAAGTGCAATTAAAGTCTTTCAAGGACTTTTTTCAATTGGGTACGACGCCTGAAAACAGAAAGAACGAAGGCCTGTATACTGTTTTCAAGGAGAACTTCCCAATCACCGACACCCGGAACAATTTCGTTCTGGAATTTTTGGACTATTTCATCGACCCGCCCCGCTATACCATTGACGAATGTCTGGAGCAGGGGTTGACTTACGGAGCTCCGCTGAAGGCCAAATTGAAGTTGTATTGTACGGATCCCGAACATGAGGATTTCGACACGGTGATTGAAGACGTATATCTGGGAAATGTTCCTTATATGACACCTAAAGGCACCTTTGTGATAAATGGAGCCGAACGTGTGATCGTATCTCAGTTGCACAGATCACCGGGTGTATTTTTCGGACAAAGCGTTCATGCGAATGGTACCAAACTTTATTCCGCCAGAATTATTCCGTTTAAAGGTTCCTGGATCGAGTTCGCCACAGACATCAACAATGTGATGTATGCTTATATCGACCGGAAGAAAAAATTGCCTGTTACTACTTTGTTGAGGGCTATCGGTTTCGAAACGGATAAGGATATCCTCCAGATATTCGACCTGGCAGATGAAATAAATGTTTCCAAATCGGGATTGAAAAAAGTCGTTGGCCGTCGTCTGGCTGCGCGTGTTTTGAAGACCTGGGTGGAAGATTTCGTGGATGAAGATACCGGAGAAGTGGTTTCTATCGAACGGAACGAAATCATTGTGGATCGGGAAACTGTGCTGGAAAATGAACATATCGATGCAATCGTCGAATCAGGAGCAAAGACGATTTTGCTGCATAAGGAAAAACAAAATCTGGCAGATTATGCCATTATATATAACACACTGCAAAAAGACCCGTGTAACTCGGAAAAAGAAGCAGTGATGCATATTTACAGACAGTTGCGGAGTTCAGAACCGCCTGACGAAGCGACTGCCCGGGATGTGATCGATAAATTGTTCTTCTCGGATAAGCGCTACGACTTGGGAGATGTTGGCCGTTATAAGCTGAATAAAAAACTGGGACTGTCTACGGATCCATCTGTTCGGGTGCTGACGAAAGAAGATATGATCGAGATCATCAAATATCTCATCAAATTGTTAAACGCCCGGACGGATGTGGACGATATCGACCACTTGAGCAATCGTCGCGTACGTACCGTTGGTGAGCAATTATACAACCAGTTTGGTGTAGGTTTGGCCCGTATGGCCCGTACAATCCGGGAGCGGATGAATGTCCGGGATAATGAAGTGTTTACTCCGGTAGATCTGATCAATTCAAAGATCCTTTCCTCTGTAATCAACTCTTTCTTCGGAACCAATGCACTGTCACAGTTTATGGACCAGACGAACCCACTGGCCGAGATTACCCATAAACGCCGTATGTCGGCATTGGGACCCGGCGGTTTGTCCCGTGACCGTGCTGGATTTGAGGTGCGTGACGTTCACTATACTCACTATGGACGGCTTTGTCCGATTGAGACGCCCGAAGGACCGAATATCGGTTTGATCTCCTCGCTTTGTGTATATGCGAAGATCAACGATCTCGGATTTATTGAAACGCCTTACCGGAAGGTAAATGATGCGGTGGTAGATCTTTCTCCGGAAGGTGTGAGATATCTTTCTGCCGAAGAAGAAGAAGGATTGGTGATTGCTCAGGCGAATGCGAAGGTAGCCGAAGACGGTCATTTTGTGAACAAACGGGCTAAATCCCGGAAGGATGGTGACTTCCCCGTTGAAGAGGTTGAGAATATCGACCTGATTGACGTGGCTCCGAACCAGATTGCCTCTATTGCTGCTTCGTTGATTCCTTTCCTGGAACATGACGATGCCAACCGTGCGTTGATGGGATCGAACATGATGCGCCAGGCAGTGCCCATTATCAAACCGCAGGCTCCGATCGTCGGAACCGGACTGGAAGCATCCCTGATCCGGGATTCCCGTACGCAGATTGTATCCGAAGGACCGGGAGTTGTGGATTTTGTAGATGGACGCCGCATTGTAATCAAATACGACCAGACCGAAGAAGAACGCTTTGTTAGCTTCGACGGAGATACCAAAGAGTATTTGTTGCCCAAATATAAACGTACCAATCAGAGTACGACAATGACACTGCGTCCGATCGTCCGTAAAGGAGACCGGGTTGAAGCCGGGCAGATCCTGACGGAAGGTTATTCTTCCGAGCAGGGAGAATTGGCATTGGGAAGAAACCTGAAGGTGGCTTATATGCCCTGGAAAGGATATAACTATGAGGATGCTATCGTTATTTCTGAAAACATTGTCCGCAATGATGTATTCACCTCAGTGCATGTGGATGAATATTCCCTGGAAGTGCGTGAAACAAAACGAGGCTTGGAAGAATTGACGGCTGATATCCCCAATGTCAGTGAAGATGCCACCAAAGATTTGGATGAAAACGGTATCATTCGTATCGGTGCCCGCGTAAAACCGGGAGATATCCTCATCGGTAAGATCACACCGAAAGGAGAATCCGATCCGAGTCCGGAAGAAAAATTATTGCGTGCGATCTTCGGTGATAAAGCCGGAGATGTGAAAGACGCTTCGCTGAAGGCTTCTCCTTCATTGAGCGGGGTGATCATCGACAAAAAATTGTTCCAACGGATGATCGGTGACCGGAAGTCCAAGGCTGCCGGTAAAACGATCCTGGCAGAAATTGATGAACAATTCCAGCGGAAAGTGGTCGACCTGACCGATCTGTTGATTGATAAATTGTTCGAACTGACCAATGGAAAAACTTCTCAGGGAGTGAAAAACTACCTGAATGAAGATATCATTCCGAAAGGAGTGAAATTCACGCTGAAAACCTTGCAAAACCTGAATTATCTGGAAATCAACCCCAACAAGTGGACGACAGATAAACAGAAAAATGATATGATCCGGGATTTGTTACACAACTTTGTGATCAAATACAAGGAGATCGAAGGCCAGATGAAGCGGAAAAAATACAACGCTACTGTCGGCGACGAGCTTCCTTCCGGTATTATCAAGATGGCCAAGGTATATGTCGCTAAGAAACGGAAGTTGCAGATCGGTGACAAGATGGCGGGACGTCATGGTAACAAGGGTATTGTATCCCGTGTGGTTAGGGTGGAGGATATGCCCTTCCTGGCTGACGGAACGCCGGTAGATATTTGTTTGAACCCGCTGGGTGTGCCTTCGCGTATGAACCTGGGGCAGATTTTCGAGGCTGTATTGGGTTGGGCAGGTAAAGAATTAGGGATGAAATTCGCTACACCGATTTTCGATGGAGCCAGCCTGGAAGATATCAATCAGTATACGGATAAAGCCGGATTACCGCGCTACGGAACTACTTATCTGTATGACGGAGGTACCGGAGAACGTTTCGACCAGCCGGCGACAGTGGGTATCACCTACTTCCTGAAACTGGGTCACATGGTCGATGATAAGATGCACGCCCGTTCTATTGGACCGTACTCTTTGATTACACAGCAACCTCTGGGTGGTAAAGCACAATTTGGTGGTCAGCGTTTCGGTGAGATGGAGGTTTGGGCACTGGAAGCTTTCGGTGCTGCTCATATCCTGCAGGATATCCTG
>JAETOX010000124.1 GCA_021771575.1 Bacteroides sp.
TAACGATAAATGGCCCAACAATATTTCTCAGCTTGTCAACCCCTCTTATCCACTTGGAAATATGATGGATGATTTCCGGCGGATTGCAGCACAATGGAATGCTGATCATCCTGATGAAACACCGATAACTTTCCCCGTCATTGCTCCGGCCTGGTGGTCGAAACAAGAAGTTTATTTAGGTGAATGGTCGGAAGAGAAAGAGACTTATGTCAAGCAAGTCATGCGTTCTTTCGGAGCTACCTACCAGGAATGGGCTACCTGGGATACCTGGAATCCGATTTTGCGCTATGAATTGGCTGCTTATAACGCCGATAGTCAGCATACTCCTTATGAGTTTACTTTCCCGATTACAGTAATGAAACCATCGTATTGGGATGAACTACCTTATTTGGGAGACTACTCTGAATCGAAACAGGTTTTTGTTTGGATGACTCTGATGCCACAGAATTATGGTACGGTAAACGGTTGGTACCTGGGAGCACCTTCCGAGTGGGGGAACACATCGGTTTGGTCAGCGCATGCCTCTGCTTTGAAAACCGCTTATGCTGCCAATTATGAGGCGTTCATGAAAAAATATGCAAGTGTTAATCCGGAACCTTTTACATTCCCGGAATCCTATTAAAACTGAAAAATCATGAAGAAATTATCTCACATATTATTAGGCATGGCGGTTCTGGGGAGCGGAATCCTCGCCGGATGCTACGATGACAAGGGAAATTACGATTACCGCGACATCAATGAGATGACTGTTACCGTTCTGGCTAAAAACCAGAACGGACGGGAAATGCTCATAGGTGAAGATGGGTATTGCCGTTACAAACAGCCCTCCACAGATACTTTGCGGGTTACTTATACGCCCGAAGTAAAACAGAGCGAGCGGAACGACGAGAGCAATTTAGAATACTCCTGGAGGGTAGGGTATACCAAAGACAATAAATACGTGGTAGACACCGTTTCCACCAAAGAGCTGACATTGACTTTTCCTCCGCAGCGAACAACGGCATATAGTGTTGTCTTCAGCGTAACGGACCTTTCTACCAATCTCAGTTTTTATCAGTCATTGCAGATTACCACCGTAAAACCTTATATCAACAGTTGGTTGGTACTCAATGGATCAAAAGGAAACCGCCGCATCTCCGCTGTGGAAGATCCCGATTCCTTGGCTTATATCTTCACGGCAGATGCCTACATGGATTTGGGGTATGAGAGACGTTTTCAGGAAGCCATCGATTTGGTTTATTCTCCATCATTTTTTGGAAATCTGGAATCTGAAGCATTACAAATTGTAGAGCCCGATAGCATATTCCTGATGTCACCGTTCGATATGCAAGTGCAAGAGACGACTGGTCAACTGCTGCCTTCTGTGATATTGGAGAATTCCCGCAAGTTGTTATACGGTGTTGACGGGAATACACAAAATGCCGGAACTATCATTGTCGATGACGCTCGAAGAATCTATTATGCCAACAGAGGCCAAAACAAATATTCGGAATTTATTTCAAAGGATGTTCCCAATTTCCGGGTGGATAAAATTGGGCAACCTAATGAAAGCAGCTATGTTTGTTTCTGGGATAATGAGCTGAAACAGTTCATGTATGCTGATTATTCCAAAGGAAACGTCGAAACTTTTGACGACGATACCGAATGGAAAAACAGGGAAGTCATTTGGATGGGAGCCGATAACAAACAGGACAAAGAGGCCATGGGCATGGCTCTGGTAAAAGATTTGAAGACAGAAGAATATTGGCTTTACCATTTCCACGTAGCCGGAGGTTATTCCATTACCAAACAAAACATCGGAAAACTTCCTGTGGATGAAAACTCGCAATTTGCTGTAGCACCCATGGAATTTGAAGGACAATTCTTTTACACCGTAGGCTCTGTGCTATATCGTTTCTTTGTAGACGGTCGGGAATCCTTCGAATTATATGATGCCGGGGCACCCATTACACAGTTGCAATTCAGAACTTCCCAATGTCATGGATTAGCAGTCAATTATTGGATGTATCGTTGTTTAGGTATCGTGGTGGACAAAGGTACGGAGGGCGAGTTACACGAAGTGAAACTTGATGGTTCCGGGGATGTCGAATCATCAGCTGTATTTACTGGCTTCGGTCCTATCCAGGATATATGTTTTACTTTTGTTAATAGAATTGTGTTATGATGAGATATTTTGCTATATGTGTTGTATGCTTGCTGGCGCTTGTCGGGTGCCAGCAAGACCCGATAACGGAAGTGCCTCGTGACGATTTTTCCGTTGTTCCGAATCCCACTGCCAACATGGTAAAAGGGCAGGTGAGAATCAAATTCCGTGAACTTTCTGAAGATATCCAAGTAATTCCTACCCGCAGCGGTAATATCGGGATTGGACATGCCGCTTTGGATGCGGCTGCCGAGAAAATCCGGGCAACCGGCATGGAGAGGGTTTTCCCCTACGCCGGGAAATTCGAACCCCGTACCCGGAAAGCCGGATTGCATTTGTGGTACACCATGAGTTTCGACGAGAATGTATCGGTTCCCGAAGCTATGAAAACCCTGTCGGCAGTTTCTGAGCTGGCGATTGTAGAACCTGTATTGATTCCCCAATCGGAGGCTGTGGAGGGATTTCAATACAATGACCCGCTTTTTGAGGAACAGTGGTATCTTTATAATCCGGGTACCAATGGTATGGTGGCAGGGTGTGATATTGGTGTGTTGGAAGCCTGGGAAATAGAGAAGGGAAAAAAAGAAGTGATTGTAGCAGTTGCAGATACAAAAATCGATTTGTGGCATAAAGATTTACGGGCTAATCTTTGGAAAAATCTTGGAGAGTTTAACCAATATCCCGGTGGGGACAACGATGGAAACGGTTATACCGTAGATTGGTATGGCCCGTTCGGATGTCCGTATAATAATATGCAGCCGGATCGTGGAACCGGGCATGGTACGCATGTTGCGGGAATTGTTGCTGCTAAAAACAATAACGGCGAAGGAATATGCGGTATTGCAGGTGGCGATGCCGAAAATAATGGTGTTTTGATTATGGCTTGTCAGGCCGGTAATCCGGCGCATTTAAAATATGCAGCGGATTATGGGGCGGTGATCTCCACAAATAGTTGGTTTTATGAGGAACCGGTTGCTGCTAATAGCATTCGGGTCATGCAGGATGCCGTTGACTATTTTGTAGAATATGCCGGAGTAGACGAAAATGGTGTACAGACCGGTCCGATGCGGGGTGGTATTGTTTTTGCTTCGGCAGGAAATGAGGGTAAAGAGCTTGAAAGGCATATTCCCGCTACATTGGATAAAGTCATTGCCGTAGCTTCCATCGGGCCTAATTTCAAGAAGAGCGGATTTTCCAATTATGCCAATTGGGTAGATATTGCTGCTCCGGGAGGTGCCGACGGTGCAGGTTGGCAAATCGTGAGCACCTATCCCAATGACACCTATTTTGGGGAAGTCGGAACCTCTATGGCTACCCCTGTTGTTGCCGGAGTTGCAGCCTTGGTTGTCTCTAAATTCGGCGGTGTGGGTTCAGGACTTACTCCGTATGAAGTGGAATATCGTTTACTCCGGGGAGTGAAACCTATTGACCACTACAATCCCGGATATGAAGGAAAATTGGGTGTGGGTTGTGTGAATGCTTTGTTAGCTTTAAGTGATGAACCGGTGAACTTTCCGCCGGCGATTACGCCGGATGAGAAAATTACCGATTTGAAGATATATAATTTCGGCGAACAGGTAGAATATGTTTTTATGGTCAACGATCCGGAGGACGGTTCGGAGGTGACCTATGTCCTTGATGACCCCAGTGGCGCCTTCACCGCTCGGAAAGAAGGTGGAAAAATCACCCTTTCCATGTTAAACCGCGATTGCATCTATGGCGATCACACCATCCGTTTGACGGTGACAGACAAAGGGGGAGTTTCTGCTTCTGTCTCGTTCGATGTGAAATTGCATCCGGAGTTTCTGACACAACCGGAAGTACAGCCGGTTGTTACCGATGAATTGACTGTGCAGGCAGGCGTGAACTTCAGCGGATTGACTACCGTACGGTTGTACGATGCCGGTGGTAATTTGGTGTTGGAGCGACAAGTGAACATTTCGCTCAAAGAGCCGGGCAAAATAAATCTTGATGGTATAGCAGGTGGAAATTATGTTCTGAAAATGACTTGCAATAATAAGACAATTACGAAAAATATCATAAAACTGTAAGGATATGAATACATTAAGATATAGCCTCATGGCATGGTTCGTAGCGGGTGTCCTGACGGTATCTGCACAGGATAATACCGGAGCTGCCCAGTTTCCGGACCTGACACCGGATGTGCGGGGTGTTGGCATGGGAAATACAGGTGTAGCCTCTTCCGCAAATGCTTTTTCTGTGTGGCGCAATGCTGCCAAAAGTGTGTTTTCAGACAAGAAAGCTGAAATCGGATACAGTTTTACTCCCTGGATGCGGGAATTGACCAAAGGTAACGACTTACACAGTGTGGGCGGATATTATAATATCAACGATAAACAGGGTATAACAGCCGGTTTTCGTTGGTTCAAACATGCCGAGATTGATTTGTTGGGAGACGATGCTACCTTCACACCTAAAGATTGGAGCGTAGAAATTGGCTATGCCCGTAAATTAGTGAAAGGATTGTCACTCGGGGCGACGGCCCGGTTCGTGCGCTCTGATTTAAGCGGCGTGGAAAAAGATGCAGTGGCGAATGCAGTGGCTTTCGATTTGGGCGTGTACTACCGTCATACTTTGGCCGGTTCGGAAAAATCGGTATGGGCGTTGGGATTGCAGGCTGCGAATTTCGGTACCAAAATCGACTATGGATACGGGAAATATGACCAACCGGCTAAAGTGAGCATCGGTGGAATGATTGATCATGTTTTTTCTGATAAACACCGTTTACAAGGTACCCTGGATGCCGGTTATCGTGTGTTGCCCAATACCTGCTGGGAGTGGGCTGTTGGCGCTGAATATGCAGCCTGCGATAAAGTATTTGTGCGGGGTGGTTACCATTGGGGAGAGGAAAACAACCGGATGCAGCGTTACGGCACGGTGGGATGCGGCGTAAATCTGTGGCATGTACGCGCCGATTTTGCTTACCTGCTTCCCGAAACCAATAGTTTTCTTAAAAATACCTGGCAGGTAGCCGTAGCTTTTGATTTGGATTGGAATTTACGATAGAGCGGTAGAGTGCCTTTGGCACTCTCCGTGATTTTAATTGGAGATATGATGAAAAATACAATAAAATATTTATTTCCTTTCTTGTTTTTAACCTTGCCGGTATGTGGTCAGCAATTTACTATCGAGGGAAAAATCGAGCTTGATAAAGGGAATTTGTTAGTGCTGACACAGACACCTGAGGGGACGGATACACTGGCGCGTACGACATTTTCGGGAGAGACTTTTTCCCTTGCGGGGGAATTGGCGGAACCGGTAGTGGCCCGTCTTGTTGTAGAAGGCTATGAGGGGGGATTTGTGATGATATTGGAGCCGGGAGGAACTTATACTGCCGCTCTTACCCGCAATGGGCAGGGCGATATCCGTGGAGGTAAGCTGCAACAGACTTATCTGGATTATCAGGCTATCATCCAGCGGGCGAATGGTGAAATACGTGATTTGAAACAGAAGATGGCGCAAGCCGGTGAACAGAAACATTTCAAGACGGTGAAGGAGTTGCAGGGGAAAGCCGACAAAGTGCAACAGGAAGCCAAAAAGAAACTGGATGTCTTCATCCGCCGGAATGCCGACAATGTGCTGGCGGCTTATTTGCAGACTGCCGGCATGGAGCGCATAAATGAACTGGCCCCTTTGAAGCAAATGTATGCTTCGTTATCTGAAAAAGCGAAAACAACTGCTCCAGGACGTATCTTGGCTGACCGCATTGCTGCGATAGAACAGGTGGGCATTGCTGCCAAAGCACCGGATTTTACCTTGCCCACACCCGATGGGGAGCAAGTGTCGCTGTACAGCGTGAAAGGAAAATTGAAAATCGTCGATTTCTGGGCTTCATGGTGCGGACCTTGCCGGATGGAGAATCCCAATATGGTGAAGCTATATGACGACTTCAAAGACAAAGGACTGGTAGTGATCAGTGTATCGCTAGACGAACGCAAAGCTGCCTGGACGCAAGCCATTCAAAAAGATGGTATGCCGTGGATTCACCTGTCCGATTTGAAAGGCTGGAAAAGTGCTGTGGTGAAGTTGTATAATGTGGATGCGGTGCCCTGTATACTGGTGCTCGATGAAAATAACCGGATACTTGCCAAAAATATCCGGGCGGAAAAATTACGGGCTTTTGTGGAAGAACAGTTAGGGAAGTAAATCCGCATAATAATCTTGTTTACGATATCATCGTAAACAAGATTACAAATTTATGTATTTCCCCATGTTCTGACCAGATCGGTAATAGACAGAATGATTCCTATGATCGTGAGTATAATGGCAAGCCATGACCAGATTCTGTTCTTTGTTTTTTGGTGTTTGATTTGTTGTATGATCGGAGCATGTATAGCATATTGAAAATGTTGCAGCTCGCGGTCGATGGAATAGATTTCGCTTGTTCGCTGGGTAACTTCCTCGATGATACTCTTTAATTCGTTGTTTTCAGAATTGGCGGCCGTTTCCAATTCATAAATCGTACTGAGTTTTTCGGCAACATACTCATAAATATGTGTAGAAATGAGACATTCCAGTTCTTTATTATCAGTAATTAAAATTCGGTTTTTGATTAAACCGTGGATGGCTGGGGCAAAATCTGAAGGTGCTATATATTTGTCGTAAGGTTGGGAAAATTTTTGGATATATTCATATAACGATCGGGTAGGATAGCGATAGGCCTGGATGTCGACAAGATGAGTGAATCCGTCACGTGAATTACTTATAAAATAAAGTTTGATATACCTGATTTTACGAACGGATGATTCGAAGAAAAATTCTTGCCAACCGTTGCTCCCTTCATACATCGTGTCGTGGATCACTTCCCATTGCCGGAAGTTTTTCCCTTCGTTCTCGCACTCATTGCCTGCGATGAGTACCCGGTAATTTCAAACAAATAATCGATCACCTCATGATATCTCTGTTTCAGAGAGGGATCGGGGATAGAAAAGGCCGTACTGTTTTGTTCCTCGGTAATATTTTGAATGCGTCCGGATAAATCCAGCAATTGATATGACATTGGATAAGCATCTCCTATCTCCTGGTCAAAAGGACCGGTGCATAGAAAAAGATCCTGGCTATCGTAGAGAGTGTTTTTTTGCTGGAAGACATGCAGGCGCACGACATGGAAACCGGAATTTTTTTTGTTATGTATGGCATGGATTCTGATATAGCGTGCATCGACCGGTTTATCCAGTTTGAATGTCTGCCAGCCTTTTTTGTATTTTGTGTTATCATCGGCCGTATCGTAGATCACTTTCCAGATTTCCGCATCTTCGGAACAGAGTAGTCTGTATGCATAAATCTGATCGGTCTGGTTTTCTTTATCGGGTGTCATGTTTTGCGGATCCGTATAATCCCATAACTGAAAAGAAATTTGCCTGATAGAAAAGGTGCCCTCTAAATCGATTGTTATATAACCGGGCCAATGGGTGGCACAGTAGCCTGAACGGTTATTCAACTATTTCGATTATCGATAGGATATCTTAGAATGATACCCATATACCGGCAGAATAAAGATCAGCGGTATATGGGTATTTTCAGGAAAGATTTCTTATTGAATTTCCTTCATCAGACTTTCGACAGCGGCTTCGATCTGTAAGTCGCGTCCTTTGATCGCGTTGGCCGGATCGTTAGTCACTTTGATGTCGGGTTCCAACTGCATATTTTCCAGGATGCGTCCCTGGTTGTCTTTCATACCTACCTGGGGGATACCGAAAACTAATGTCGGATCCATCAGGGTTTCCCACCATACAGCAGTCATGGTTCCCGGAACCGGCATACCGATTACTTTTCCCAGGCCCAGTTCTTTGTAAGCCCAAGGGAAACCGTGTGCGTTACTGTAGTTGCCTTCGCTGACCAGTACGGCCGAGGGTTTGTTCCATTGGGTGAACGGGTCTTCTCCGATGAATTGGCCCCGAGGCACGAATTCGGCATATTTTTTACCACTGAGCAAATGCAATAAATCTTCATGCAGCCAGCCGCCACCATTGAAACGGGTATCAACAATGATGGCTTTTTTGTTCCGGTATTTTCCTAATATCTCGGAATATACTTTCCGGAAACTCGGACTGTCCATTCCTTTTACATGTACATAACCGATTTTGCCGTTCGATAGTTTTTCCACCATCTCCTGACGTTGTTTTACCCATCGTTCGTACAATAATCCGCCTTGTGCTCCTATAGGGATGAGTTTTATGTATTCTTCGAATTCTTTTTTCGTAGACGGGTTGTAAACGGTCAGCAATACTCGTTTACCTCCCAGACCATTGAGTAATTGGAAATAATCTTCTCCTTTGAGGATCGGTTTATTATCGATTTTACGGATAATATCTCCGTCTTTGATTTTACTGCCGGCACCTGCCAAAGGACCTTTCTCCAAAATTTCTTTGATCTTCAATCCGTTACCATCATAACTTTCGTCGAAGAAAGCTCCGAGGGAAGCTGTTTGTTCGGAACTGCTGCCACCGCGATAGCTGGCACCTGTGTGCGAAGCATTCAGTTCTCCCAGCATCTCAGCCAGCATTTCGGCAAAGTCGTAATTGTTGTTGATGTGGGGCAGGAAACGGGCATATTCTTTCTTATAGAAAGCCCAATCCAGGTTGTGGATGTTGGCATCGTAAAATTTATCGGTAACTTGTTGCCATACATGATCCAGCA
>JAETOX010000125.1 GCA_021771575.1 Bacteroides sp.
GTTTTGTTTGGATGGTACGGGATTTGCAGTTGACAAGCAAAACGCGATGAAATGAAATTGGAATCATTATATGTAACTGTTTGTCTTTGTCTGGTTTCGTTAGGCGGAAAGACTGAGATCCGGCCGCAGAAAGGGACAGAAAAAACAGATATCCCTGCCGGAAGTATGGTGTTGACTTTGGAACGGACGGTGGACATGGCCCGGAAAAATTCACCTTCTGCTGTGGCAGCGCGTCATACGTTCCGTTCGGCTTATTGGAATTATCGTTCTTTTCGGGCCAATTACCTGCCTTCGCTGATTCTTTCTTCCAATCCTGATCTTACCCGTACCATCAATAAAATCACTTTGCCCGACGGATCGGAAAAATACGTGTCCCAAAATATGCTGACATTGGATGGGGCATTGACTGTGCAGCAGAATATACCCTTTACAGGGGGAAGTTTTTATGTAGAAAGTGCCTTACAACGGATGAGATTGTTCGATTCCGCTACCACTTCCTTCCGGACTTTTCCAATTGTCGTCGGCTATAATCAATCGCTTTTCGGATACAATAGTCTGAAATGGGACCGGAAAATAGAGCCTTTGCGGTTCCGGCAGGCCAAAAAGTCCTATATCGAGGCATTGGAATTAGTATCGGCAGAAGCGGTAGATCGTTTTTTTGCTTTGGTTCAGGCCCAGAGTAATTATGAAATGGCTTGTTTCAATTATGCCAATGCAGATACGTTATATCGCTTTGCCCGGGGACGCTATGAAATCGGAACCATTACCGAAAACGAGTTATTGCAATTAGAAATCAATAAACTCACCGAATCTACTAACAAAATGGATGCCCTGATCGAAATGGACGATTGCCGGCAGGCCTTGAGTACTTTTCTGGGGTTAAGCAAAGAAATTTTTCTAACGGTAAAGAGTGAAATGGAGGTACCTTGTTTTAAAATCGATCCCCGAAAAGCCTTCGAGTTATTCAATCAGAATAGTCCCGATATGGAATCTCTGAAGATCCGGTTATTCCAGAGCCGGAGCGAGGTGGCGCAGGCACGGAGTAATGCTGGGTTAAAGGCCGACTTATATCTGGAGTGCGGACTTTCACAAACAGGCGGTTCTTTTCAGCAGGCTTACCGGAGGCCGCTCGATCAACAGCAGGTGAGGCTGGGGGTTTCGCTGCCGGTGTTGGACTGGGGGAGAGGAAAAGGGAAAATAAAAGTGGCAGAATCGCGGGAAGAATTAGTGAAAATTCAGGTTGAACAAGACCGGAACAATTTGGAAATGAACATTCGTAAACTGGTCTTGCAATTTAATTTACAATCCGAGCGGGTGGCTATCGCTCTTAAAACCGACAGTACGGCCCGAAGACGGAATGAGGTAGCCCGGAAATTATACCTGCTTGGGAAATCTTCTATATTGGATCTGAATGCCGCCGTATCGGAAAAAGACACTGCCAGTCGTAATTTTTTGAATGCCTTGCATACTTATTGGAGGTTGTATTATATGCTGAGAAGTATGACCTTGTATGATTTCAAACAAGATCAGGAGATTACAGAGAATTATGAACAATTGGAGAATTGAAAAGTAAAACCGGGGAAGAAAAAATAAATTGAAAACAGCATGGATAAAATTCTTAAGAAAAAACCGTTTATCATCCGTTACCGGAATTACCTTATCGGTGGAGTGATTTTTTTAGTTTTTCTGATCTATGTCATCATGAGTTCGTGGGGAGGACGGAAGCTACGCACCGAAGGAGACAGGCTTACTATAGAAGAAGTGAAACAGGCTAAATTTATGGAATATGTGGATACAGAAGGCATCGTGCAGCCCATATTGACTTTGAAGGTGAATGCCCGTGAAGGCGGAAGTGTGGATAAAATTGTTGCCGAAGAGGGAATGATGATGGAAAAGGGAGATACAATTCTGGTATTGTCAAATCCGGAGTTATTGCGTACAATTGAAGAGCAGCGCGATGAATTGGAAAAACAACTGGTCGGTTACCGGGAGAAATTCATCGAGATGGAACAGAAAAGCCTGAATCTCAAACAGCAGGTATTGCAGGCTACATACGAACTAAAGCGATTGCAAAAAAGTTATGAATTGGATCAGGAAGAGTTCAAAATGGGCATCAAAAGCAAAGCCCAGTTGGAGGTGGCCCGCGATGAGTATGAATATAAAAAAGAAAGTACGGCCTTGCAATTGCAGGGACTGAAACAAGACTCAGTAGTGACGGTTATTCGTAAAGATTTGATGGAAACCGATCTGCAACGGGAAAAAAAGAAATTCAGCCGGGTATGTGAGCGGATGGAACACCTGGCTATCCGGGCAACAGTGGGAGGACAGTTGAGTTTTGTTAAAGTCACTCCGGGCCAGCAGGTAGTGCCAGGAGAAACTGTGGCGGAAATCAAGGTACTGGATCAGTTTAAAGTGCATACTTCCCTCAGTGAATATTATGTCGACCGGATTACTACCGGTCTGCCGGCAACGATCGATTATCAGGGGAAAAAATATCCCCTGAAGATTACCCGGGTAGTACCGGAAGTTAAAGATCGGATGTTCGATGTTGATCTGGTATTCGGGGAGGATACGCCGGAGAATGCCCGGATCGGTAAAAGTTTCCGCGTACAAATCGAACTGGGGCAACCCGAAGATGCGCTGGTGATCCCTAAAGGAAATTTTTTCCAGTACACCGGAGGCCAATGGATCTACAAACTGAATGAAGCGGGCGACCGGGCGGTGAAAGTGCCGGTGACCATTGGCCGGCAAAATCCCCGCCAATATGAGATTATCGCCGGATTAAAAGCGGGCGACCGGGTAATTACCTCCGGATATGACATTTTCGGGGAGGCAGAAGAATTGATCATTAATAATTAACAATATGTTTGATGCTTGTTGGAAAGTAGCCTGGCGTAATTTACGGAAATATAAATTTTCGGCCGGTATCGGCATTGCTGGTCTGGCTGTGGGATTGCTTTGTTTTGTTCTCTGTCATTATTGTGCCCGTCTGGTGTTTGCCGCTGATAGCGATTTTCCGAATTACGGGCGTATTGCCGAAGTGTTGATGAAGTCGGGGGATGAAGAATATTGGTCGGGCACCCCTGCCGGTACGGGAGAAATGCTCCGGGACGTGTTTCCTGGAAAGGTGGCCTGTTATACTTCGATGACCTATCCTGCTGCCATGAATGTCACTTTTGAAGGAAGAAAGAGCGAACTGTTGACTTACGTTATCAATACCGTCGAAACCGATACTTCATTCAAAGACGTTTTTTCGGTCCGGCTCAGGGAGGGGAATTGGGAACAGGTATTCCGGCAAACCAATGCTGTCGTACTGAGTCGCAGCATGACCCGAAAAATTTATGGAGACACCAGTCCTTTGGGAAAAGTATTCCACCCTAATGCATTTACCGGAAGAACAGAATTGAAAAACTACACCCCCGAAGAGTTGGCGGCTATCGATTACACCATTGTCGGTGTGATGGAAGATTTGCCGGTGAATGCCAGTTTTAGTTTTCTGCGTCCGGTGGATGCCTTGCTGTTCAACGACGCCTATGGATTGTTTGCCAATGAAGCATTGAAGACTAAAAGCACTGGCTGTAATACCTATGCTTTGTTGCATCCCGGGGTGACTCCTGCGGCTGTCGATCGGGAAGTGGAGCTGAAAAAAGCGAAAATATGGAATGAAGGGGGAGCATATATACCGGCTTTTACTCCCATTGGAAAAGAATATTTGAGGGGGTATCGGCTGTTTGCCATTTTTTATTGGGGAATAGGCATGTTGATTTTGCTGGTAGCCCTATTGAACTTTTTTACATTTATCACTGGTAATTTTTTCGGCCGTTTAAAGGAATTCAGTATCCGTAAAGGGTTGGGAGAAAAACCAAGGCAATTGTTTGGGTTGTTGTTTACCGAAGTCCTTTTATTTTTGATTCCGGTTATCCTGTTGGTTTTCTGTTTGGTGGAAGTATTTGTGCCTTCTCTGGATTTTAGTCTGGTTCGTTGGAAAGTGATTTTCGTGCCTGCCGTGCTCTACCGGCAACTTATGCAGTATTTAGCTATCGGATTGTTTGTTTGTGCCGGCGTTTGCTGGCTGATCAGCAAGCGTTTGGGGAGCATATATGTTTTGCATGGAATACAGGGCAATGGAAAATACAGGAAATACAAAATCCGTAATTTTTTGCTGGGCATACAATTACTGATTTCTGTTTTGTTTCTGACTGGGAGTCTGGCTATGTATCTGCAAAGCCGGAAAACGGCCGGCAATATTTTTCCGTGGTTGTCGCAGACCGAAAAAGAACGGATCATTCAGGTGTGTTTGGACTATCCCCAGTTGAAAAAAATCGAACGGACCGTCTTACAGCGTTTTACGTATTTACCACAAGTTACTGACGTATTGGAAGCTGAACGTTCTTTGATTACCGGACCGGACAGGGGGGCGGTGGTACTCAGGGGAAATTATCGCGAATTTAATATCATGCAGGTCGGAGCCAATTGCATCTCTTTTTTCCATTTGCCTTTATTGGCTGGACGGGTTTTCCGGCATCCGGGGGAAATTCTGGTGGATCCGGAAGTGGGGAAATGGATAGGCGGCGACCCGTTGAGTGGTGAATTAGTGGATTACGACAGTGTACGAATGCGGGTGTGTGGCATTACTGAGATTTTTCCTGTTGTATACAACGAAGGGAAAAGTCCGACAATCTGGACGTTATGCAGGCAGCCGGCTTACGGATATGTGAAAACGACGGGAGGAAATACGGAAAATACCCTGCTTAAAGTCAAACAAATCTTAGAGGAATATTTACCCGAAACCTTGGAGCCGGAAGTGAAAACCCTGGCACAGGTCATCGATGAAAGTAACGTTTTACAATACAAATTCCAGTCAATGTTGACGTTTTTTACGATCGTATGCCTGGTGATTACAGTACTTGGCATCTATTCAGCGATCACCATGGATACCAGACACCGGCAGAAAGAAATGTCGATCCGCAAGATCAACGGGGCCCCTACCTGGTCTATCGCCCTGCTGTTTGTACGGCTTTATTGCCGCTTATTGGGTATTTCCTTCCTGCTTACGTTTCCTATACTTTGGGTGGGGATCCGGCAATGGCTCAGCTTTTATACGATTCATTTTTACCATGGTATCGGTTTTTGGCTGTCGATCGTTTCGATCATGGTAGCAATTGTCGGATTCACGGTTTTCTGGAAAGTACGGGAAATTATTCGTATCGATCCGGTAGAAGTGCTGAAAAACGAATGATTTTATTTCGCCCGATATCCTGCTTCGCGGAGGATGTTCAGCACTTTTTCCTTCATTTCTCCCTGGATGACGATTTCGCCGTCTTTGGCTGAACCGCCGACGCCACATTTGCTTTTTAATAATTTCGCCAGTGCTTTCAGGTCGTCTTCTGCGCCGATAAAGCCCTGAATGAGGGTAACGGTTTTGCCTTTTCGCTGTTTCGAGTCGATCAGAACACGCAGATTTTGTTTTTCGGGAACCAGGGTTTCTGCTTCATTTTCAGCTGTATATTCATATTGAAAGTCGGGGTTGGTGGAATAAACCACATTAATCCGGTTTTTTTTCTCGTTTTTCATGTTGGAAGTTCTTTTGCTTTATTAATGAAAATACAAATATAAAGGTTTTTGTTTAATTTTCTGTTAAATGGTTGTTTGTGAGAAAATAGCCACTAATTTTGCACGATCAAATAAAGTCGTCTAATTACTTTATAAAAGATATCAAATGAACAAGATTCTGAAAAAAACGTATTTCTCGGAGAAAGTGGTGCAAATGGTAGTGGAAGCTCCATTAATTGCTAAATCCCGGAAACCGGGTAATTTTGTTATCGTACGGGTTGGTGAAAAAGGAGAGCGGATGCCGCTGACAATTTCCGATGCCGATCCTGAGCGTGGAACGATTACTTTGGTCATTCAGCGTATGGGCGTTTCTTCGACAAAATTGTGTAATCTGAACGAAGGGGAATATATTACTGACCTGGTAGGACCGCTGGGTAAACCCACTCATATCGAAAAAGTAGGTACTGTATTGGCTTGTGGTGGAGGTGTTGGTGTCGCCCCGTTGTTACCGATAATCCGGGCATTCAAGGCTGCCGGAAACCGGGTAGTGAGCATATTGGCCGCCCGTACTAAGGAATTGATTATATTGGAAGAAGAAGTGCGGAAAGCTTCGGATGAGGTGATTATCATGACCGATGATGGTAGTTACGGGAAAAAAGGAGTGGTCACGCTGGGAATGGAAGAAGTGATCGGGCGCGAAAAAGTGGATTTGTGTGTGACGATCGGGCCGGCTATTATGATGAAATTCTGCGCATTGCTGACTCAGAAATACAACATTCCTACCATTGCCAGTTTGAACGCCATTATGGTGGACGGAACCGGTATGTGCGGTGCCTGCCGGGTGACTGTAGGAGGAAAAACCCGGTTTACCTGTGTCGACGGACCGGAATTCGATGCTCATGAAATCGATTTTGATGAGATGCTGGCGCGGTTAGGGGGATTTAAGAAAGTGGAAACAGAGAAAATGGAAGATTTCGTTCATCATGGCGAATGTGCCTTGAGTGACCGGAATGCTGAGTGGCGGAAAGCTTTGCGCGAAGCGGTGAAAGCCAAGGATCGGACGATGATCGAACGGGTGAAAATGCCGGAACGTACACCCGAAGAACGCATTAGTAGTCAGCGGCTGGAGGTGAATACCGGCTTGACGAAGGAGATGGCTATGCGGGAAGCAAAACGTTGCCAGGACTGTGCCAATCCTACTTGTATGGAAGGTTGTCCCGTAGGAATCGATATTCCCGGATTTATCAAAAATATCGAACGGGGAGAATTCCTGGAAGCTGCTTCGGTGTTAAAGAAAACCAGTGCGCTGCCGGCTGTTTGCGGTCGGGTATGTCCTCAGGAAAAACAGTGTGAATCCCAATGTTTCTATTTGCAGAAAATGAAAAAAGCACCGGTAGCGATCGGCTATCTGGAGCGTTTTGCCGCTGATTTCGAACGGGAGTCGGGACAGATTGCCGTGCCTGAAGTGGCAGCTCCGAATGGTGTTAAGATCGCTGTGATCGGTTCGGGACCTTCCGGGCTTTCGTTTGCCGGAGATATGGTGAAACGCGGATACGACGTGACTGTATTCGAGGCTTTACACGAGATCGGCGGAGTGTTGAAATACGGTATTCCTGAATTCCGTTTACCCAACCGCATCGTGGATGTAGAAATCGATAATCTTCGAAAGATGGGAGTTAAGTTCGTTACCAATTTTATCGTGGGGATGACTGAGAGCATCGAAGACCTGAAAGAAGAAGGTTTCCAGGGCTTTTATGTCGCTTCCGGTGCGGGATTGCCGAACTTTATGAATATTCCGGGAGAAAATGCCAATGGAGTACTTTCTTCTAATGAATACCTGACCCGTGTGAATTTGATGGGGGCGGACAATGAATTTTCCGATACTCCGGTTTATCGGGGCAAAAATGTAGTAGTTGTCGGTGGTGGAAATACGGCTATGGACTCTGTGCGTACGGCTAAACGCTTGGGGGCCGAGCGTGCCATGATTGTTTACCGGCGGAGTGAGGAGGAAATGCCAGCCCGGCTCGAAGAGGTAAAACATGCCAAAGAAGAAGGTTGCGAATTTTTGACGCTGACCAATCCGGTGGAATATATTGCTGATGAAAAGGGATATGTGAAACAGGTAAAAGTACAGAAAATGGCATTAGGAGAGCCGGATGCCAGTGGGCGTCGCAGACCGGTGCCAGTCGAAGGCAGCGAATACCTGATCGATGCCGATGTAGTGGTGGTGGCTGTCGGAGTATCACCTAATCCTATTGTACCTCGTTCAGTCGAAGGGCTTGAGGTATCGAAGAAAGGAACGATTGTGGTGGATGATACAACCATGCAATCCAATATTTCCGGTTTCTATGCCGGTGGTGATATTGTACGGGGAGGAGCTACGGTGATTCTGGCTATGGGAGACGGACGACGTGCGGCTGCTTGTATGGATAACCATTTCAAAAATAACTAACTAAGGCAAACGAAGAAGCCTGAGATTTTGTTCTATCGGAGCGGACTGAAGTTCCCGGTATTATTGCCGGAACTCAGTCCGCTTTTTTTACCAGAAATGTGCCTTCCCGGATTCCCAGGTAAAGATCCGTTCTTCCTTGCCTGTGGTTAAATTACGCAACCAGTAGAGGCCTTCGGCAGGTACTCGTTTATAAGAGAGTTTATAATCCGAGGCAGTCTGACTACCCAGAGAGATCCAACCCGCCGGAAAATCGTAATAAAACAATTCATATTGCTGTCCCGGATAAATGCCGTTTCCATCTCCCCGTCCCAATAAACGGATTTCCGACAGGCTGACCGGACGGCCGAAATCCATTCCTATCCATCCTCGGAATTGCAGGAGAGTCAGGGGATCCTTGTCTTCCAGTAACCGGAAATGAGTCGTGTCGGTGCCTATCGCTTGTCCCCGGATGACTCTCCCCTGATCATCGAGAAATTCCAGTTCGGCCAGATAATTGTACCAATCAGATCGGGAACGCAGGCGCCAGTATCTTTTTTTTACATGAGGGTCTATTGGAACGTGGATGTAGCCATAATCCGGTTGCGGTAAGTTTTGAAAAATTGTGTCGGCAGGATGGAATCCCGCATTGTCGGAGACTTCGATACAAGAACCGCTGAGTTGAGAGGTCCAGTAATAAAAGTTGTAAGGATAAGGATATTTGCGGATCAGGTCCATCGCCTGAAATTGGTCTTTGCGGGCTTG
>JAETOX010000126.1 GCA_021771575.1 Bacteroides sp.
TTACCCTCCAATTTGATATCACCTGTCTGATCCAGGTAAGAATAAGCCGTTTCCTTCGGATGATAACTTCCCGGTCCGATGGAACGGATATGGAAAGCCCGGATACTGTTGGAGCCGCCGATATAAAATTGCTCGCTATAAGGCATCACCCTGGAATTCCCGTAAGCATAACCGATCCCTCCCATCACCCGGACAGCCAATTGATTGTTGTTATCTACCGTTTTATAACCGATCAATTCACTGGTGAGCTTTAAAAACTGAGAATAACGATTTTTGAGAATGCGTTTTCCTTCCCCTTTATGGTTTCCCGCCAGGTACTGGATACCGGCAATGATATTTCCAGCCTGGGTAATAGAAGTCTGCCAGAAAAGCCGGTTGGGATTCCGGTAAGTAGCCGCCCGGTCATAAGTGTAAGTATACGACATCGAAGGGATAAACTGATTCTTAAAACTCTGTGCCACTGCCGGATTCTTATTGACAACGGAATCGAAGGAATGAGAGGTCCGTAACAGATAAGTATAATTCAGTTTAAAAGGCACCACCGAATGATAATTCCGAAAAGAAGAATTAAAATCGTATGTAGCACTTCCCCAAAAAGAAATCATCCGGAAATAGTTGTGGCGGTTCAATAAATCCGTACCGATCTGAAAATGGGTTTGTTCCCGCCGATCGCGTTTGGACTTCATGATCTTAGGGACCAGGAGACGGGGGACTGATAAATTGAAATTCAAACCAAGCTCGTATGAATTGATCAATCCGGAATTTCCGGTCGATTTCTTATTTCCTCCCACCTGCCATTCGTAGGATCCTGTCAGGCGGACGGATAAATTTTCCGCTCTGCGGAACATATTGCGGTTGGTGATCCCGAATGTCAGCCCCGGTCCCAATAAGTTATTGGATTTGGAAGACACGTCCACTTCTATTTCTGTTTCTATCGGCAATGCGAAATCCCCATTGATCTTCATATCCAACAATCTTCCTTGTGCCGTATCGGCTGCGGTAATGGTCATATTGGCAAACTTAAATACCCCTAGCTGCACAAAATCCGCCTGTGTACGGTTCTGCAACCGAGCCGAATACGTCTGTCCCGGCCGTACCTTCACCGCCCGCATCACGACATTCGGTTTCAACGTTACCGGCGGTTCATACACTATTTTCACCCCATCACTCGAAAGCGTATCCAGGCTGCCGTACCCTTCGTTTCCGGCTAATATCACTTCTACCTCCCGGATCGTATAGGGATGAAAAGCGATTTCCGGTACGCCCTGTTTTATACCGATCCGCACATCAGCCGTTTTTCCCCCTCCGGTAGTGTCAACCAAAAATTCGATGTAGTCGGGCTGAAAAAAATAATATCCCCTATTCCGCAACCAATCGGAGATCCGTTGTCGTTCCTGGTTCAGGATGTTGACATCATACTGCTGTCCGGTTTTCAAGTCCGAAAAGCGCATAGCAGAACGGGCCAAACTGTCCATAGCCGGCTTCCATCCCCACAGTTCGATGGAACCGTAACGAAAAGGTTCGGGCAATTCCACCCAATAGCTAATCCTGGCTTTTTTAGGATTCCGCTTCGGGATAATCTCATAACGTGTTTTCGTGCCATAAAAACCGAAATCCTTCATGGCCGTTTCCACCATTTTCAGCCGCAATTCCGGTTGTACATCCGAGATCAGAACTGGCTTCTTGGCCAATTTTCGATACAACCACCATTTCAACCCTTTTTCTTTTTTTATATTCCAGTTATATACCCACAAACCGATTGGAAAAGGGCTCCGGATGTAAGGAGAGTAAAGTGGATTGTTCGGTTTTACAGACAATGGTCCCGAAGCCGCCGATTTTTGGGCACTGGTCAGTTTCAGTTTGTGGGGAGCCTCTATTTTCATTTTTTTTACTCCGACATACAATACTTCATCATCCGTCAATTTCTTCGTCGTAGAACAGGAAACCGCCAGGAAAAGACAGCCGGCTAAAAAGCAAAGCCGGACCAGCTTCCGGTATACCTTATGGATTTTACACGTTTTCATTCTTCTGGGTCATTACTTTCTGTTTCAGCCTCCTTCAATTTTTCCCGCTTATCTTTATGTTTAAAAAGATCCTTTAACTTCCGGAAATTTTTTCTCCATACAATGCCGATACCGGTCTGCGTCACTTCTCCGTCGAGCACACTCTCGTAATTGGAATGCCTGAACACTTTCAGAAAAAGATTCCTCTTTTTGGTGAAAACATATTCTATGGAAATATCGTCGACCAGATTATCCTGCACATTGCCTCCCCCCTGCATCTCATTATTATCGGTAGAAATCCGCCCCCCGATCTTCACCCTTACCCGGTCGTTGAACAATTGTTTGGAGAACTGATAAGTATAATCGGTACGGGTCGTGTTTTCGTCCGTATTGTAAGAATCCACCCCAAAAGTCAAACCGGTCTTGCGGGTATATTTATTCAGCTCATTCTCAACAAAGCTATACAAAGCATTATTGGCCATATTTCCACCGCTCCCCGATTTGGCAGCACCGGGAGCGGTATAGGTGTTATAAATCAACAGGTTCAATGCCTGCCTTGTCCGTTCCTCCTGAGAAAAAGTAGTCAACTGGTTTTGAATCACCATATCGTTGGGTGCCGATAAATCGAATGTGATATCCGGACGGGTCAGGGTGTTCTGAATGCGGATAATGGATTCAAAGGTCACGAGGCGATTCCGATCCCCATCTTCAACTGTGGCCTTGACCTGTTCCGATGCCGAAATGTTCAACATCGGGTTCATGAGATTTCCGGTCCATTCAACATAACTTCCGCTACGGATATTGAATTCTTTTTTCCCTGCGATCGGCACGTTATACACCACCGTTCCTCCCGACAAGATATATTTTCCGGATAAGGTCATCCCACTTTCGGGATTCATGGCCAACACCAGGTTTCCTCCTCCCTGAATAAAAATATTGTTACTTCCATCATCCGACAATTCCACCGTCACCCCAACTTCATCGCCGATTTCGATCAGCATCCGCAGGGCAAAACTACTGGCATTCACCCGATTCGTTAAATCGTCGGGTTGATTCAAGGTGCTGTCCTGGAAAGAAACAAAGCGCACCAGATCGGCCGTCCGGTCGACCACTTCCGGATCGGAGCTGCGCAAAGTATAGGTGATATTGGTACGATTCAATAAAGCCACATTTCCGGTTACACTCAGATCGGAAAAAGCTCCGGCCAATTGGGCATCCAGGTCTACGTATGCTTTTCCATAAATCAGAGAGGTAGCGTTTTTCTTTACATTAACCACCTCGAAATCGTCTGCCTTCACACTCAGGTTCAGCGCCATTTGGTCAAAAGGTGTCAACACAATTTCCCCATTGAGCACCATATCGCTATGATTGGGTGCAATAAACCGGTACTTCCGGAATTTCAGTTTTCCGTCCTGAATTTTCAGCCGGGTGGAATCCAATCCGAAGGTCGTCCCGATCATAACAACATCCGCCAACCCTTGCCGGAAGGCCAGGTCTCCACTCAATTGCGGCCGGTCCAGCGTCCCCCTCAAATGCACTCCACCTGTCAGATCTCCCCTCAGTTGCAGGATGTCTGCCGGAACAAAAGCATTCACAACATATAAAGGGAAAGAAGGTATGTCCATATCTATGCGGACGTCACGATTCTCTGCGGAAGTCGAAAACATTCCCTTCGCCACAGCCCGGCGAATGCTGTCGATACGCAATTCAAAATCTACCTGATGGTCGGTAAAACGGTTCCGGCCGGCATATTGTAATCCAATATCCACCGACCCGATTCTTTGTTGGTTATAATTCAGCTCGGTCACTCCCAGTTCCCCCTGCACACCCATACTCCCGTCCTGAGCGAATAACAACAGATCGCTATGTAACAAGCCTTTCATATCGGGCATAAAAGGCACCATACGGGAAAGACTTGATAAATCCAGACCGGCAATCTCGATTTGCATCCGGTCCTTTTGGTCTCCCTCATCGGGTAAGGATTGGAAGCTGATCAATTTATTCAGATAAGCCATCCGCAGATTGGCATTGATTTTCCAGTCTTTATTGACGATAATCCGGTTGTCGGGATTGACAATCCACCGGCGATATCCCAAAATTGGATTAACCGGGAAGAAACTGACCGTAAAAGCGCTATCCTGCATGATTAAATTCACACCCAAATCAAAACCAATCTGTCCCTGAGCATCTTTTTGTTTCAACTCAAGCCGGAAACGATCCCCCTGCATTCTACCTGTCACTCCCACGTTGAACAATCCCTTCCAGGCTTCGTTCGAACTGCCGGCACCGATGGCATATACCAGGCTCTTTCCGGTCTGCCAGGCACCGATATTCACCGAATCCAGGCGTACCGTTCCGAAGTGAGGTCTTTTGGCCAGCACGCTGACACGGAGTCCGCTCCGGCGCCGGGAGACCACATCCAGGTTCAGATTATCGAATCCCATATTCCGGGTTTTCAGGAAACGGTAAACAGCATTATCTTTCGATCCGTTTAACCGGAAAGAAAATACGGGTAAATCCTGGCGCACCACTTCCATATCGATATTTTTCTCTGTTACCTGCCGGCTGATGACCTCTGCCACTTTTCCCACACTACCGGCAAATCCGGCCAACGAGGTATCGGTCTGAAAAGCCAGTTTCAAGTCACCGGTATGCATGTCCAGGGTTGTCGCCCGCAAATCACTGGTCATATCGATTGCCAATTTCCCCAAAGCGTAGGTATTCCGGGCATCCGCAATCTGTAAACTGTCGAGCCGGGCGTGTACGCCATAGGTAGCTGCTGGTCCCATCGAGGCTTCTATATCCACGTCCATCCGGGCGCGGAAAACTTCCGGCATAAAATCCAATGCTTGCAAATTGATTTCCCCGATCCGGCCATTCAACGTCGCTACATAATTATGCCCGACCGAATCTCCCTGAAATACCAGAGCTAATAAAGCGTCCGGATCCTGGCTTGTCAAAGTCCCCCTGATCCGGGTATTTTCCAAAGAAGCCTCCAAAGCGATATCCCGGTAGTCATGTTTCCGGAATAAGAAATGTTCGATATCTACAGCTGCTTTCACTTCCGCCTGTTGCCAAGTCATCCGGCGCCCGTCGAGGCGGACAGCAGCAGTCAGTCTGCCGATGGAATCGACGTCCAGGAAGTGATCCAGCGGAAAATCGGCCAAACGAAGGTCCAGATCATATTTTTCTTCCGCTATCCGATAGGCAGCATCCACATCCAGCATACCTCCGGCATGGGTGAGTTTTAACACAGCGGCCAGGGCTCCTGCCGCTGCATTCAGGTGAGTAGCAAACTGGATATTCCGGGGGAGATGAACCCCGGCCTCTTTCAGGAAAACGTTGGCAAAACCGATATTGTCCAATTTTCCTGTCAGATCGAATGTTCCGGTCAGTTTTTGTAAATCCTGCCAGGAAGTCATTTTTCCGTTTCCATCCAGGTTGAAATACCCGGGCATGACTAATTTTAACCGATCTACATCGAGCAGATTTTCCGAAAGACGGAAAGCGGTATTGATATCCAGTTGTTGATTTTTCAGCTCTGCCGGTATACCGTCGTAAAAAGGAACGATATCCGCCAGCCCGACCCGGGCATTCAAGTCTACCGCCAAAGGCACTTTATCGAACAGGTAGGCCAGCGAACTGTCGGCTCGCGCCTGTAAACGAATCTGACTGTTGGCTGTTCGAATATATACTCCCTGCAAGCTTGTAACCGTTGTGTCTAAGTCGATGTCCGCTGTCATTGTCTCTACTTTCACCCCTTTTTGCTCCACTGCATGCAAATCTTTCAGGGATGCCTGAATCACGGTTCCACGGTTGTAAACACTATCGATTTCAATTCCGATATCCGACAAAACGATATTCATCTTCTCCGCCTCCGGTGTGATCATACTGAAAGCGCTGTTTTCCAAACGAAGTTTACCCGCCCGTACGGTCCAGGGCACAGAAGCTGTGGTATCTGTAGTTTCCTGCCTATCTTCCGGGGCCATTCCGGCTGTTTTTATATTACACCATCCGCCTCCGATATCCACGGTCTGAATATCCACGATTTGTGTTCCCAGCCCTACTTTTCCGCCGGTGAGGGTAGCTGTTGCAATCCCGGCTCCGAGATAAGGTAAGTCGGGTGTTTCCATCCGGTAGCCCACCTGCTGTAGTTGTATCCGATCGATTTCCAGCATCCAATCCAAAGGAGTGGAAGCTGTGGTATCGGGCGTTGCCGGAGTTCCTGTCTGCAAAAAAACGTTTCCCTTTGCCAATTGCAGTTCCTCCACCTCTACCGATTTATTTTTCAGGTCTACCTTTCTGGCTTTCAATCCCATTTCCCCGGCAGCTACCCGCAGTTTCAGACCGGTTGTGTCGTTCGATAGATTGAATTTTACTTCTTCCAATTCAAACTGATCAACCTTCAATTCTTTTTGAAAAATCCGGCCCAGCCCGATTTGTACGCGCAACGCCCCGACAGCTGCCAGGGTGTCGGCAGGGATAGCCGAAGTATCGGCTACTGCTTCAGCCACATAGACATCTTCTAATACCAGTTTCAGCGGAAATCCCAACCGAAAATGCCCTACTTTCAAATCCAGTTGATAGTGGGAAGAGATATAATCAACGGCTTTCTTCCTAATGAGATTCTGAACAGGCGGCAGGTAAAGCAAGAACACGATCAGGAGCAACAATCCGATGATCGCTAATAACGTCCTGATAAAATATTTAAAAAATCTTTTCATGTTGCGGCTTTGCAAAATAACGTAAACGCCGGGGCTTTAGTTACAAAATAAACGGTTTGCTTCTTCGATAGCCTGAGGGGTGCCTAAATCCAGAAAAGGTCCCGGATAAGAGAACATCGAAACAGGAAAAAATTTTGCCTGCCGTAGATATTCGTCGATGATGGAATATGTCCCTTGTTTTTCTATATGCTGTAAAAAACTGTGGCTTACGATCTGAACGCCACAAAAACGATATAAGCGGGAGTCGTAAAATTCTTCATCCACGATTTTCTGTTCTCCGGTCACTGTATTTTCCCATCCTTTCAAAATTCCCCGGTCATTGAACCTCAATCCTCTCCCGCTGCCGCCGGGGGCGGTAACCAGAGTAGCATGTTGTTGCCTCGCTGTATGTTGTGCGATCAATGCTTTCAAATCTACCTCCGAATATATATCCACATTGTGGATCAATACCGATGTGTCGCGATGAAACAGCGGCCGGGCTTTCTGCAATCCACCGCCGGTATCCAGCAGCTGCCCGCTTTCGTCCGAAATCACGATGTCATGGCCGAAATAGTTCTTCTTTTCCAGAAACTCGCAGATTTGTCCGGCATAATGATGCACGTTGACGACGATACGTGCAATCCCGGCGTCGATGAGTTTTTTTATCGTGTATTCCAATAAAGGTTTTCCGGCCACTTCTACCAAAGCTTTCGGCCGGTTGTCCGTCAAGGGTTTCAATCGGGTACCTAGTCCCGCTGCAAAAATCATTCCGTCCATTCCTGCTGTCGGGCATCTCTGCCTCAAATATTGATCATTTTATTCTTGATGGCATACATCACCAGAGCGGCCGTATTCCGGCAACCGGTTTTACTGAGTAAATTTGCCCGATGTTTGTCTACCGTCCGTTTACTGATAAAAAGTTTATCGGCAATTTCCTGATTCGAAAGTCCGAGACACACGTGATACAAGATTTCCTGTTCCCTGTCGGAGATTTCGTTGTCGGGAAATTCCGGTTCCGGCCTGGTATTGTTATCTCTTATATGATTGAGGATGTTGACCAGCAATTCTTCCGAGAAGTAGTTCCTGTCGTCGGCCACAGCATGTATGGCAGCAATGACTTTTTCAATTCCCGAGTTTTTCAACACGAATCCTTTCACGCCGGCATCCACCATTTTGTAATAGTATTGTTCGTCTCCATACATGGACAAAACGATTACTTTTAAATCCGGTTTTATCCGCAAGGCTTCCATTGTTGCTTCGATACCGTTCATCCGGGGCATTTCGATATCCATCAATACGATATCACAATCCACCAAAGACAGATTTTCGATAAATTCCTGCCCATCCGCAGCTTCGTAGATATGACGCACGAAATCCTGAGTAGACAGCAATAATTTCAAGCCCTCCCGAAACAATTTGTGATCATCGACAATATATATCTTCAGTTTTTTTGAATTTTTCGATTCCATACGTCATTTCTGAATATAAACGGACCTTTCGGGTCTACCTGCAAAAGTAAGGAAAAATACCGAAAAAAGCTATATCCGGATATAAGCATTCGCCCTCATTCCCTTGCCCTGCCCGCTGACGATCTCGATATCGCCGTTGCCCGATTGCAGGCGATAGCGCATATTATTCAGGCCCATCCCCTCTTGTGCGTTCATCTGATCCACTTCAAAACCAATTCCGTTGTCTGTATATTCAAGATATAACACCTTTTCTTCCAGTTGCAGGTCCACGGTCACTTTCGTTGCCGCAGCATGCCGTAAGGTGTTATTGATCAGTTCACAGATCACCCGGTAGAGGATGACTTCTACATTATACCCGAAGCGTTGATTTTCCAGGTTGGTTGTAAAACGAATCTGGAAATCT
>JAETOX010000127.1 GCA_021771575.1 Bacteroides sp.
AAAAACCAGCGTCCGGAACTGTGGAATCTGTATAATGCCCGCGTCCACAAAGGCGAATCGATTCGGGTATTCCCGTTGTCTAACTGGACAGAACTGGATATCTGGCAATATATCCGTATGGAAAATATTCCCATTGTGCCCCTTTATTTCGCCAAAGAACGCCCTATCGTTGAAATCGACGGTAATCTGATTATGCCGGATGACGAACGCCTGCCGGAACAATACCGCGAGAAAATCCAGATGCGTAAAGTCCGTTTCCGTACGCTGGGTTGCTGGCCACTTACCGGAGCCGTCGAGTCTGAAGCCGACACCATCGAAAAGATTGTAGAGGAAATGATGACAACCACCAAGTCTGAACGAACTACCCGGGTGATCGACTTCGACCAGGATGCCAGTATGGAACAAAAGAAAAGGGAAGGTTATTTTTAGTAATGATGAACGAGACAATGGAAAAATTAAATATAAAGGAATTCCTGGACCAGGACGAAAAGAAAGACTTGCTGAGGTTATTGACTGCCGGATCGGTGGATGATGGTAAATCGACTTTGATCGGACGTTTACTTTTCGACAGCAAAAAATTATATGAAGATCAGTTGGATGCCCTGGAAAGAGATACGAAACGATACGGCAATGCCGGGGATAACATCGACTATGCACTTTTACTTGATGGTCTGAAAGCTGAACGCGAACAGGGGATTACAATCGACGTTGCTTACCGTTATTTCTCTACCAACAAACGGAAATTCATTATTGCCGACACCCCGGGACACGAACAATATACCCGTAACATGATTACCGGCGGCTCTACCGCCAACCTGGCCATCATTCTGGTAGATGCCCGTTCGGGAGTGATCACGCAAACCCGCCGGCATACCTATCTGGTTTCTCTATTGGGTATCAGACATGTCGTACTGGCTGTAAATAAAATGGACCTGGTGGGATACGATCAGCAAATTTTCGACGGGATCGTCAGCGAGTACCGCGCTTTTGCCGAACCGCTCGATATTCCGGATATTACCTGTATCCCGCTATCTGCACTGAAAGGCGACAATGTGGTGGAAGTTTCTTCCCGTATGCCATGGTATACCGGAAAATCACTGCTGGAATTTTTGGAAACGGTGCATATCGGCAGCGATAAAAATTTTGACGATCTCCGCTATCCGGTGCAATACGTCCTCCGGCCAAACCTGGATTTCCGTGGATTCAGTAGCACAGTAGCTTCCGGTATTCTCCGCAAAGAAGACAAAGTGCTCGCTTTGCCTTCGATGAAACGTTCACGGGTAAAATCCATCATTACGTATGACGGAGAACAGGATTATGCCTTTCCACCGCAGGCAGTGACGGTGACACTGGAAGATGAAATCGATATCTCCCGCGGAGAAATGCTGGTACATCCGGACAATTTACCCATTGTCGGCCGTAATTTCGAAGCGATGCTGGTGTGGATGGACGAAAAACGGATGGACCCGGAAGAACAATTTTTCATCAAACATACAACCAACCTGACCCGGGTAAAAATCGACACAATCCGATATAAAGTAAATGTCAATACCTTAGAGCAATCCGCTTGTGAAGCGTTGGAGCTGAACGAGATCGCGAGAGTAGTTTTCACAACCGGTAAGCCTTTGTTTTTTGATCCCTACCGGAAAAATAAAAACACCGGAGCCTTTATCCTCATTGATCCCATCACCAATAATACATGTGCTGTTGGTATGATTATCGATAAAGTGGAAATGAAGGACATGCAGGAATTCGACCTGCCGGAAATACAGCTTTCAAAACTCGGTATTGCACCGGAACATTTCGAAGCCATCGAAAAGGTAGTGAAAGAGCTGGAGCGGCAGGGAATAACGGTGAAACTTAAATAAAAATCTTTAATCGTTACTTTTGCGACCAAAGGTCGTAAGCTAATCTTTATTTTAGAAATGGGTTTACTTGAATTTCAAAAGCTCCCGGTCAACACTTTAGTTGGAGCTGACTGGAAAACTTTTAAAAGGATAACACAAGGACAACAGATAGAAAAAGGTTATAAAACCAAATATCATTTAACCAAGGCGATTTGCCGGTTACTGAGTTCATTGAAACCGTTACAAGACCGACGTTACGACAAACACCTGAAGGAATTACCGGCCGATATGGAACCTGTATTTATATTGGGCCACTGGCGTAGCGGTACGACTTTTGTCCATAATGTTCTGGCCCATGACAAGCACTTCGGCTATACGACAACCTACCAGACTGTATTTCCCCACCTGATGATGTGGGGTCAACCTTTCTTCAAAAAGACCATGGCGTGGCTGATGCCGGATAAACGCCCGACGGACAATATGGAACTGAATGTCGATTTGCCCCAGGAAGAAGAGTTCGCCTTGTCGAATATGATGCCTTACTCCTATTATAATTTCTGGTATCTTCCTCACAATATGCAAGAATACAGCGACCGTTTCCTGACTATGGAAACCGCTAGTGCAGAGGAAATCCAGGTATTCAAAGAAACCTTTCTAAAACTGGTGAAGATTTCGCTCTGGAATACGAAGGGCACGCAATTCCTCAGTAAGAACCCACCCCACACCGGTAAAGTGAAAGAAATCCTGGAAATGTTCCCCCAGGCCAAATTCATTTACCTGATGCGAAATCCATACACAGTTTTCGAATCGACACGCAGCTTTTTCAACAACACGATTATCCCTTTGCAGTTGCAGAAGATTTCGCCTGAAGAGATGGAAAACAACATCCTGAATATCTATCGTCAGTTGTATCACAACTATGAAGAAGATAAGAAACTGATCCCCGAGGGAAATCTGATCGAAATCAAGTTTGAAGATTTTGAAGCCGATCCACTGGCTATGACGGAAAGAATCTATCGCACTTTGAATATTCCCGGCTTTGAAGAAGCCCAACCCGACATCGCCGCTTACCTCAACAAGAAAAAAGGATATAAGAAAAATGCTTATCGATACGAGACCCGAACCGTAGAACTCGTCGAAAAACATTGGGATTTTGCTTTAAAACAATGGGGATATCAATTGTAAAGATGTCCTCCTGTTATACGAGGGATAATTTACTCAGACACTCTCTTTAATATGATGTTAATTAGTAGTTCCTATGTTCTTAACATAGTTCATAGAGGTTTTATCCCCAAATTATAACCAATCTAACACCAATTCTAATTGGAGTTGAATTGGAGATTAATTGGAGTTGAATTGGAGTTACTACCTGGCAACTACCTGGTAACACCTTATTTACTACTTGGTAAATTCGTGCCCTTTACCCTTGCAACGGCTGGTATTATCCTAAATTAAGTTGACTATATTCTAGTAAACCTATTAAAACAACTCTATCGGTCCACGAAGCACGTAAACCGACAGAGTATTGTTTATTTTTATATAGATGCCTACCAGCGCAGAGAAAGCCCGACTTTAATCCCCAGGTCCTGCAAAGCAGGCAGGCCACTGGCTTTCACACTATATCGATACTGAGCCCCCATATTCATGCCCACACATTCACCAAAAGGAATCATTATACCGATCTCCGGGGCACAGGCAAATTGCCATCCTTTTTCTTTGGCCACCAGATCCCCAACCTCCAAACGCCTCTCAGTCCAGTTAGTACCAATACCAATACCGACATAAGGTCTTATGGCTGTATTTTCGCCGGTAAAATAATAACGGGCGCTTGCCAGGATAGGCACAACATTCAGGTAACGGAACTGATCGCCGGTGATAGTCACTTTTTCCCCGTCCATCAGGAAATGCCCCGTTTCATCTCCAAAGTGTTTATAGAGTGTATTCCATTCCACACTGGCACCGATAGCAAAATGTTCAGTCAGAAAATAATAATAGTCGACAGAAATACCACGGAAACTCATTTTTTGTATAAAATCATGTTCATCTCCGAAAGGAACAGCCATTTTGTAATTGATATCCAGCATCTGAGCATACGCCTGTCTCATCATACCTGCTCCCAGTATGATCAAGAATATAATATAAAATTTTTTCATGATTTCTGTTATTTAGTTGTTTTCAAATAAGGAGACTGCATAAAACACTGATCGACATTTTTTTCTACCCGTTCATCCAGATAAGCCTGACTTCCGGCCAGGATACCGTTGATCACTCCCGTCCACATCACTGGAATACGTTTGGAATCCTCATCGGCTTTCCGGGGATCTAACATATCAATCACCAAAGTGCCCTTATCGTAGGCGTAGTAAGTGTAGCCACCGTACCAGGGATACCAGGGGTAATATCCTCCCCAGGGACTCCCCCAGCCAAACCACCCCCAACCGGGATACCATCCCCAATAATCACCCCAAGAGGCAAAGTTAAAGGTCGGACTGGCAAAAGCAGAAATAGTCACTACGAAGTCCGGAGTTTCGTGTGCTGCTTCTTCTGCTGTGAGGAAGCGATAATGGCAAGCCTCAAAGTTTTCTTTTACTAACGCAATGATTTTCTTTTTGAATTCCTGGTTAATCATCGAAGAATCCCTATCCGCTTGAATAATGACCACCGAATCGGGAATGACGAATGTTTTGTAAGCTGAGAAATCTGCTTTTTCATCATAATGAGTCAATGCAATGTCTTTTTCGTGCACATAATCGGGCCCCTCCGGATAACAGGAGACCAGGCACATCACCGCCAGGATACACATCCCGAAAATGAATAATCTTTTCATACTTAAATTGTTTTTAAATGAAACATTAAAATTTTATTTTCCCGTTAAAAAAATTATCAACTTTTATGCCATTTATCGAATAAGAAAGTATAAAAAGGAAAAAGATTCTTTCCAAGGATAAGTTCAGTCGGTTACAATCATATTGGTAACCCGGTTGACCGTTGCAAGATTCCCGAACTCATCGCGGATTTCGACCTGCACCACATGGGTGCGTTTTCCCTGATGGATAAAGGTACCTCTGGCCGTCACATAATTTCCTTTGGCTTGTTTGATGTGGTTCCCGTTGACTTCGATACCGAACATACGGAATTCCATGCCGGCGGGTAAGGTCATCGAACTCAAAGCTCCCCCAACCGTTTCAGCCAATGCCATATTGGCACCTCCGTGTAAAGCTCCGTCCGGACGACAGGTACGCCGGTCGATCGGCATCCTGGCTTCGAGCCATCCTGTGCCAGCCGCTATAAATTCCATACCTAACCGATCGACTAAAGTATCACGGCAAATTTCGTTCAATTGTTCGATTGTTTTGATTTCCATAGTTTTAAAAAGTGAAAACAACATTCAATATCCGAAAAACAGGATCAGAGATAATCCTGCTTTCGTTTGGGATTCATCGGAAACCATCCTTTCTTCACCCGCTGGCGCTGTTCAAAGATTTCGAGAATAGTCCAAAAAGAGGAAAAAGCAAATACCCCTGCCAAAGAAGACCAGAATATGTTCTTTACCCATACGGCACCGATGACACCGACGATTCCTAATAACAAAAAGACCCACCAACACCGGGTTCCGAAATAATACTCACACTTAATCACAACCGGATGAAACAGTCCGATGATCAGAAAAGTACAAATACCGATCAGTAAGCCGGTCAAATGATAGGATTCTATAAATTCCATGTTACCGTAATTTTCTCCAAAATTAAAGGTTTCTGACCAAATTTAAAATTATTCTTGCCCTGATATCAACAAAAATTGAGTTACATTATTGATTATATACATCGAAATTCAACAAAAATACTTACTTTTGTAATACGAGGTCTAAATCAAATAACAATTATGACATTATTAAAAGAAGGTGATAAAGCGCCTTTATTCAAAGGTATAAATCAGGATGGTCGGGAAATTTCCCTGGAAGATTTCAAGGGAAAAAAATTGATTTTATATTTTTATCCCAAAGACAATACTTCCGGTTGTACGGCAGAAGCCTGTAGTTTAAACGATCATTACAGTATCCTGACGGAAAAAGGTTATGAAGTGGTGGGGGTCAGTCCCGACTCTATCAGTTCGCATCAGAAATTCATCGCTAAATACAATTTAGCTTTCAACCTGATTGCGGATACAGAAAAAAGCATTCTTGAAAGCTATGGTGTATGGGCAGAAAAATCAATGTACGGACGAAAATACATGGGAGTAGTCCGGACCACTTTCATCATCGACGAGCAGGGAATCATCGAAAAGATTATCACCAAAGTAGACACTAAAAATGCAGCGACGCAAATACTAAAATAAATCATTACAATCGTTCATTATTAATTTCATTTATATGGCATCTAAAGAAACGAATCAGGAAAAAATCAAAGCACTCCAACTGACTCTCGACAAGATCGAAAAAAACTTCGGCAAAGGAAGTATTATGCGACTTGGGGACAATCAGGTGGAACACATTCCGGTGATTCCTTCGGGTTCCATCGCCCTCGATAAAGCACTGGGCGTCGGCGGATATCCGAAAGGCAGGGTCATCGAAATTTACGGTCCGGAATCTTCCGGTAAGACCACTTTGGCTATTCATGCCATCGCAGAAGCCCAGAAACAAGGTGGCATTGCAGCGATCATCGATGCAGAGCACGCTTTCGACCGGAGTTATGCAGAGAAACTGGGAGTGGATATCGCCAATTTGTTTATTTCACAGCCGGACAACGGCGAACAAGCCCTGGAAATTGCCGATCAATTGATCCGTTCGGCAGCGATCGACATTATCGTGATTGACTCGGTAGCCGCATTGACCCCAAAGGCTGAAATCGAAGGTAACATGGGAGACAGTGTTATGGGCCTGCAAGCCCGTCTGATGTCGCAAGCGTTACGAAAACTGACCAGCACGATCAGTAAAACCAATACCTGCTGTATCTTCATCAATCAGCTGCGGGAAAAAATCGGTGTGATGTTCGGCAATCCCGAAACGACAACCGGTGGTAATGCGCTGAAGTTCTATGCTTCTGTCCGTTTGGATATCCGAAAGATCGGTCCTATCAAGGACGGCGAAGAAATTCTCGGTAATCATACCCGGGTTAAAGTGGTGAAAAATAAGGTAGCACCTCCTTTCCGGAAAGCTGAATTCGATATCATGTACGGCGAAGGTATTTCTATTTCCGGAGAAATAGTGGATTTGGGAGTAGAATACAATGTAATTAAGAAGAGTGGTAGCTGGTTCTCATACGGAGAAAATAAACTCGGACAGGGCCGGGAAACCGTGAAACAATTGATTATGGATAACCCGGAATTGGCGGAAGAATTGAGACTAAAAATTGTCGCTGCTATCAACGGGGCAACCGAAGAGCCGGTCATAGATACAGAAGAAGATAGCGGAAGCGAAGATTAAGAATACGTTCACCCGTTAAATCGTGATGTGCCGGTAAATAAATTACCGGTACATTTATGTTTTAATCCCAAATATGTTAATCAATACATACATTTATGAAAAAATCTATATTACCTGTTTTACTTATACTTTCTTGTATGGCATGTCAGGATAAAACCAAGTCAACCACCACAGGCAAAGGATATACAGTCCCTCAGACGAAACTGAATTCCGATGTAATGACTCCGGAAGTGCTCTGGTCTTTCGGCCGAATCGGTCAGGTCAGCGTATCTCCCGATAAAAGCAAGGCGGTTTACGACCTCACCTATTTCAATAAGGAAGAAGACCGGGGTTATACTGATTTATATCTTTTATCTTTAGCCGATGGAAAGACTACCCGTCTGACCAATACGGACTATAATGAATCAGATGCTAACTGGACTCCGGACGGCAAGCACATCAGTTATCTGGCGAAAGGCCAACTGTGGGAAATGGATCCGGACGGTTCCAATTCCCGGCAAATCACAGCTATCGAAGGAGGTATCAACGGTTATGTCTATGCTCCCGATATGTCGAAAATCGTTTTTCTGAAAGATGTAAAACTGGAACCTACCGTTCAGGATCTCCATCCCGACCTTCCCAAAGCCAAGGCCCGGATCATCGACGATCAGTTCTACCGGCATTGGAATGACTGGGTGGAAGCTTACACCCATTTATTCATCAGCGACTACCCCGCTTCCGGGCAAATCACGACCGGTAAAGATATTATGGAAGGTGAGCACTGGGAATCTCCGGTACGGCCCTGGGGTGGCGTGGAACAACTGGCTTGGACACCTGACGGAGAAAAACTGATTTATACCTGCCGGAAAAAAGTAGGTATCGATTATGCCGAATCTACGAATACCGATCTGTATGCTTACCAGACGACAACAGGAAAAACGACCAACCTGACCGAAGGGATGATGGGATATGACAAAAATCCGGTAATCTCCCCCAACGGCAAACTGATGGCTTGGGAAAGCATGGAACGGGACGGTTACGAAGCCGACAAAATCCGCTTATTCGTTATGGACCTCACGACAGGTGAGAAAAAAGATTTCAGTGAAGGATTTGACCAAAATGCAGAAGGCCTGAAATGGGGAGACGATCAGACGATTTGGTTTATTTCGGATTGGCAGGCTACAGACGAAATTTATTCGCTGAA
>JAETOX010000128.1 GCA_021771575.1 Bacteroides sp.
GGAAGAATCAGCATTCACTCCGGCCCAGTTGCAGGGGTACGAAGATTTCTGGGATGGCGTTTGGGTGGAAAGGACAATACGGGAGAGTGCTAAAAGAGAAGGAAGGGCGGAAGGAAGGGCGGAAGGAAGGGCGGAAGGAATGGCAGAGGGAATAGCAGAGGGAATGGCGGCAGGAAGAGCAAAAGGAAGAATGGAAGGAAGGGAAGAGGGGAGAATGGAAGGGAGAGCAGAAGGAAGAAACGAAGAAAAACAGGAAATTGCCCGGAGGATGAAAGCTACAGGAATGGACCGGAGTATGATTGCCGATTTAACAGGCTTTAGTCTGGAAGAAATAGCAGCTTTGTAGAAGAGCTTACTATGGAGTATGGAGATAATATAACTACTCCTTTATATCATTGGATAAAGCAAAAGGAAGATATTCGATATTACTTCCGTGTCCTTTGTTCAAGGTGCCCATTGAGCATCTTGAAAGTTCATCCTGTGAAATTTCGGAGATAAAGCCTTCCCTTTCAATACGCTCTATATTACGTTTTACACCAAGAAAATATAAAATTAAAAATAATTACGATTTTTTTGATCACAATCCAATATCGTATTTAACATCAGGGAAGACGAGCAGGTGCACCTGTTCCGGAGTATGCCATGGATCAACAAACGCATCTATCAGGATGAAAACGCAGGAACAGAGATAGCTTATTATGTCGACATTAACGAAATCCATTCACCGGAATTGTCGTTCGGTAAATTCGCAGCTGTTTACCCGAAAGTGGAGGATTACCTGCCCCCAAAAACAAACCACCTGCGGCTAATTAACGAAACTATCAAAAAAAGACGAACAACCCAACCTCTTTAACTTTTCCGACTTTATTTATTATTTCCCCTAGCCATTTTTTCGAAAAAAAACTAAGTTTGCACCATCAATAATCTTGACAGCTATATGGAAATTTCAATCAATACAGCCCAAAACGTCGGCATTGTCTTAGAACCGGCAGGTTTAGTAAGGCGTATAGCAGCCACCATGATCGACCTGATGCTTCTGGGAAGCGTCCTGCTCCTCTTCACCACACTGCTCAGCCCACTACTAGAAGTATGGAACGGAACAAACATCTTAATAGCTATTCTCTTTATCGTCCTTCTCTTGTATCATGGCGTCTGTGAATTCTTTTTCAACGGCAGAAGCGTAGGAAAAATGGCTTTACAACTGCGGGTAGTCCGTCTGGACGGACGGAAGCTTTCTTTCTGGGACTGTCTGCTTCGCTGGTCACTACGTTTGGTGGATATTTCTGCCAGTATGGGAGTCGTGGCAATGTTGAGCATTATTATCAGTTCCAAAATGCAACGTTTAGGTGATTTAGCGGCTGGAACCACAGTGATCCGGGAAAAGACAGGGGTCTCCATCCATCAGTTTTCACTATACGACACGCCGGACGACTACCGGGTCGTATTTCCCCAGGTGGCTATGTTGACGGATAAAGACATTTCGATCATCAAAGAAATCATGCGTGAAGTAGAAAACAACAGAGACTACAAATTACTCGCTCCCCTCACCTTCCGGGTGAAAACCTTAACCGGAATTCAAACCGACATGAATAATCTCGTCTTTATGCAAACCGTATTAAAAGACTACATCCATCTAACCAAACAATAGATTATACGCTTCCAAAATTATATTTTCAAATCAAATCTTTAGGTTATAAGAAAAAGCCCGTATCATACCGGACTCTTTCTAATTGCAGCCAATCATCAATACAACCTTTGAGGAAGGTTATTCAAAGCCCTCCCTACCGTTCTTTTCAATGTCGTTAGTTGTATCATTTTGCCTAATTATCATTTTATATAATTCCCATATCCGCTCATTTTCCACAGGATTACCGATCCCTATCACTTGATTGTGTGTATCCAACAAAAAAGTCTTATATTTAGGATAAAGCGAAAAATGATTTTTCCTACCTATATTTCCTAATGAATCATATAAAACAGGAGTGCTGAAATGATTCAATTTCTGACTGATACGTACAGGGGTATAATTTTTGGCAAATACCATATAAACGATACCGATATTGGGGTTGAGGCTGTCTACCCTTTTCCGCAATTGCTGCCATTCATAGAACTTTAACTGACATTCATTACATCCACTTGTATCTACATAATGCACAATTTTATACGGCTGCCCAAACCATGCATACAGCAGTGTATCCTTTCCGAATATATTCATGGCCAAACAGCTATCAGGAAAAATGATTTCTCTCCCCATCCAATATTTCATGGCCTGTTTGATTTCCCGTTTATGCGGATTACACCCAATGACGAAAAACAATAAAATAATCCGACAACACCATTTCAGACATTTCATTTCCAATTATTTAAATCATATTATACAATACCGAAGAATAATACTTTTTATTTCGGCAAATCGAATGCAACCAATATGGTTTCTAAATTTTCATTTCTTCCAATTGCATATAAACAATTTGTTTTTTCATCGACACATATTCGATACAAGTCATAGTCACTTCGATATAGACAAATCTCTTTTCCTTTCCAATCAAAAACAGCAATTTGTTGTTTGTTAGTCTGATCTCGTCCACAACTTAGACAATTTATTTGACAAGGTCCGCTGGCAGGCGTATAATTACCCTTTACATTTCCACTCCCAGTTTCACCATTTGCTAATGCTTCTATATTTTCTTAATTCTTTTTTCATATTAATCTTTAATAAGTAAAATAAATAATTTTACTCAAAATTTAATCTATATAACAGTGAACTACATAGAAAAATTATTTGCATCGTAACCTCTCTTTTTTTTAAGAGAGTATCAGAACGGAAATTGTTTGGAGGCTGCTAACTTCCAGGCAATCTTCCACTATTCTCTTCATAAATTAAACAATCATTTATCATTTCGAAAATATAGCATTTTTTCCAAAAAATAAAAAAAGGAACATTCTTTTTTATACCCTACAACAAAGACGAATAAATTACCAGGTAGGAAATTTTGTGTATAAAAACTCTGATAGCAATGCAATTCGCATTATCATCTGACCAAACAATAGACATTAAATTTTAGCTTCAATTCTATAAAATAAAAAGATTTTATATAATTTTGCGAGTTCTCTACTGGAGAATGTGTGCTATTATACATTAATTAAAATTTAAAACTTATGCTTGGATCTATTATTTATCTGGCCATTGTCGTATTGGTCATTGCAGGTATTTGGAAAACATTTGAAAAAGCCGGTCAACCGGGATGGGGAAGCTTGATTCCAATTTACAACATCTATCTTATGACCCAAATTGCTCAAAAACCGGGCTGGTGGGTGATTATGTTTTTTATTCCGTTGGTAAATATCGTTTTTGCCTTTATGATGTATAATGAAATTGCTAAAAAATTCGGTCAAGGCATAGGATATACTATCGGTTTGTTTCTGCTTCCTTTCGTATTTTTCCCGCTGTTAGGATTTGGAGAAGCTACTTATAAAGCCTGATAAACAGGAATCCGACCATTACTGATTAAACGCCCCTCGCAAATAACTGCAAAATTTTCGAGGAGCGTTTTTTTATTTCCATTAAAAGTTTACCTCTTCTCTCCTGTCTCCTTCATTCCTTACCTTCCGACTTTTTCAATTACTCCGGCCTCTTCGACTTTTAAAAACTTCTCCATGCTCATCCCTCGCCATAGCCCTATCTCACCTATCAGTGTATTAACATTTTATTAACAATTAAAAGATATTACATTCTATTCACTTTCTATTTTCTTTCTATTCCTATTCTACTAAAATAAATAAAAATTGTTTTTTATTTGCTTTTAAATACTTTTTTTCGTATCTTATTCCACTGTTAAGGTATATTCATTCATAAACAATCCTTAGCGCAACAAGTAAGAATTTATAACAACTCTTATGGGAATTCTCGACACCGATTCTTTTATGCATGGAGCATCCGGCAAAATAGGAGGCATCGTCCTTTATACGGTAGACGGCAAGACTTATTTTCGCCAGCATGTACCCCAACATGCCGACGCCCGGACAGAAAAACAATTATTACAACGTCAACGATTGATCACCGCCCAAACCTTATTTCAGTCCGTAAAAAATTGTCTCCTCTACGACGTGTTTAGCCTGGCAGCCGTACAGCAACACCGCCGTTCGGGTTATCATCTTTTCCTGAAGCTGAATACCAATGCATGCGGCAAAGACTACACCATCGATTATTCATTGCTTACTTTTAGCCAAGGCCAGTTACAATTGCCTTTCAATTTTCGGTTAAGCGGTAGCAATGACCGACAAGCCGAATTTACCTGGAGCAACTGTCAGGAGCAAACGACAGCGCGAGGAAGCGACCGACTGCAAGTGGCCGCTATTTTCCCCGACGAACCGTTCCGGGTAAAGATATTACCGGGAATCGATGCAGTCCGGAAAGATGGATATGCGACAGTTCCCCTGGAAAAACGACCAGGAGGAGAGGTACACCTGTATTGCTTTTTTGCCCGTTCTGATTTGAAATCTTTTTCTGATAACCGTTATTTTTGCATTAACCGATAACTATGGGTATTTTTAAATCACCTCTATTCAGTAAACTGAGAAAGTCTGTTGGTAACATTACGATGTACGAGCTCGACGGAGTCCAGGTGGTACGGGCAAAAACCTGGAAAAACGACCGGCAATCACCAGCCCAATTGACTCAACGCGCACGGATGAAAGCGGTAAAGAAACTAACCCATAGTTTGGCCGATGCGATTCATACCGGATTTCCGGCCAACAACCATTCGGTGAGTATCAACCGATTCGTCAGCCAGAACATCGGCCTGATGAATCCCGACGAAAACGGCCAGACCGTCTACGATATCTCACTACTGCAATTATCCTCCGGCGAATTGTTGCCCCCAGCAGTCACGGTAGTTTTCGACCGCGAAAAGAGGAACCTCATTTTTACTCAGGAACGCCAGCCGCTCCACCCATTGTCGCCCGACAACGACCGGGTATACGGCATCGTATGGGCAAAAGAAGAAGAGGAAAGCCAGGTCTTTCCTCTACGGCAAAGATGCGAACCGGGAACTACGCCCGTGCAGCTACCGACAGACTACCAAAACTGTTCGTTAGAGGTATTTGCTTTTACGGTCAGTGCCAACGGTAAAAAAACGTCGCGGACAATATGGCTAGGAAGTATAAAACCCACACAATGAATCTCTAAGCATTTATCTTGGCGCTTTAATCCGTTTTTTCTATATTTGCAACCTCAAATAAAATATTAATTGAAAAATTACAAATAGATGGCAACAACAGCAGATTTCCGTAACGGATTATGTATCGTATTCAAAGACGATTTATATACAATCGTACAATTTCAACATGTAAAGCCGGGGAAAGGCCCTGCTTTCGTCAGAACTAAACTGAGAAATGTAAAAACCGGTAGAATCCTGGAAAATACCTTCACTTCCGGAGTTAAAATCGACACCGCCCGTATCGAAAGACGTCCTTATCAGTTTTTGTATAAAGAAGGAGACGACTACGTGATGATGCACACCGAAACATACGAACAGGTAAATATCCCGCAGGACCTGATCAACGCCCCTCAATTCCTGAAAGAGGGAGATGCAGTGGAAATGGTGGTGCATGCCGACACGGAAACTCCCCTGTATGTTGAATTAATGCCGAGCGTCGTACTGGAAGTAACTTACACCGAGCCGGGTCTGAAAGGAGATACAGCTTCTTCAACCGCTTTAAAACCGGCAGAAGTGGAAACCGGTGCTAAAGTAATGGTGCCTTTATTCGTTGAAACCGGCGAAAAAATCCGGGTATCTACTGCTGATGGTTCGTATGTAGAACGGGTAAGAGAATAAAATATTCATTTGCCGTATTCAGCCTTACTGAAAACGGCAGTTTCCTTAAAATGATGAAAAACGTCGGAAAGGTCGAAAAATAAGACCATTTCGACGTTTTTGATTATTATCCCCGGATATACTTCGGTTCATTAAAAAACGTCAGATTTCGATATTCCCGTCCGACTCTTCAAGCAGGAGGTCTACGACGGTTTTAGCAGCGTTTTGTTCGGCTTCTTTTTTGGAGGTTCCATATCCCCTGCCTTTTTCTTCTTCATTCAAAACGACAATACAACAAAATTTATTCCGCCGTCCACGGCCTGACTCTTCGGTGCTGAAGTGAACTTCGATTTTATTTTTCTGCCCCCATTCGATCAGCCGGCTTTTGTAATTGGTATCGACGGTGACAAGATCTTTGATATTAAAGAAATTAGGAAAGATAAATTTTTCGATAAAGCGTTTGGTATTATTGAATCCCTGATCCAGGAACATGGCCCCGATAAAAGCTTCGAACACATCTCCGTAAATGTGTTTGTTGCGTGAAATATCGGATTTAGCGACAACAGCCTTATCCAGTCCGATATTGATTGCCAATTCGTTGAGAGATTCGCGGCTGACGACTTTCGAGCGCACCCGGGTGAGAAAACCTTCATCTTTGCTCGGAAAAAATTTATAGAGCAATTCAGCTACAATAGCGCCCAATACGGCATCTCCCAAAAATTCGAGACGCTCGTAATTCAGCACGACCCCATTAGACGTAATACGGGAAGCCGATTTATGCAACAGGGCTAGCCGATAGAGCCCTTTATTCCGGGGTACGAAACCGATTTGCGAAATAGACAATCCATAAAACTTCCCGTTACGATTCAGGTAAAGTCTTATGGATTGAATAATTTGCCTAATCACAGCCCAAAAAGATTTAGTATGTGATTATTTTTTGATTACTACACATGCATTATGTCCACCGAAGCCAAAAGTATTACTGATGGCAACGTTCACATTCCGTTTCTGGGGTTGATTGAACGTAAAATTCAATTTCGGATCCAAATCCGGGTCCAGATTATGGAAGTTAATAGTCGGAGGAACAATATCATTCTTTACAGCCAGCGTACAAGCGATTACTTCTACCGCTCCAGCAGCTCCTAACAGGTGGCCGGTCATAGACTTGGTAGAACTGATATTCAGCTTGTAGGCATGTTCACCAAACGCTTTCAGAATCGCTGTCGGCTCGGAAATATCCCCTAAACCGGTAGAAGTACCGTGTACATTGATATAGTCAATGTCTTCGGGTTTCAAACCAGCATCTTCAAGAGCGAGTAACATTACTTCGTAAGCACCGTCAGGATTCGGAGCGGTCATGTGATAGGCATCACAATTACCTGCCCCTCCGGCAATCTCTGCATAGATGTGGGCGCCTCTTTTTACAGCATGTTCATACTCTTCAAGAATCAGGCCGGCACCACCTTCACCGATAACGAAACCGTCACGGTCTGCATCGAAAGGCCGTGATGCCGTCTTCGGATCATCGTTGCGGGTCGAAAGGGCTTTCATGGAGTTAAATCCACCGACACCAGGAACGGTCACGGCAGCTTCAGAACCTCCGGCAACAATCGCATCAGCTTTTCCTAAGCGAATTAAGTTCAATGCATCAACAATAGCATGAGCTGATGAAGCACAAGCAGAAACTGTCGTATAGTTCGGACCCTTCAATCCGTATTCTATGGCGATCATAGCCCCTGCCATATTGGCAATCATCTTGGGTATAAAGAAAGGGTTGAACCGCGGCGTTCCGTCTCCCTTAGAAAAGGTATCACACTCTTCAAAGAAAGTTTGTAAACCACCGATCCCAGCCCCCCAGATTACACCGATCCGCTTTTTGTTTTCCTGTTCCAGATCCAAACCTGAATCTTTAATCGCCTCTCTTGCAGCAATAATACCGAATTGAGTATAAAGATCCATTTTACGAACTTCCTTCTTATCAAAATATTCGGTAGGCTCGTAATTTTTCACTTCACAGGCAAACTGTGTACGGAATTTTGATGCATCGAAACGAGTAATAGGACCGGCGCCACTGACGCCCTTAATTAAGTTGTCCCAAAACTCAGGCACACTATGACCTAAAGGATTTATGGTTCCAAGACCTGTAATTACTACTCGTTTCAAATCCATAAAAATAATATTAAATTACTTTACGTTAGCTTCTACGTATGAGATAGCATCACCTACAGTAACGATTTTTTCTGCTTGATCGTCCGGAATAGTAATATTAAATTCTTTTTCCAGTTCCATAATCAGCTCAACAGTATCCAAAGAGTCAGCACCCAGATCATTTGTGAAGGTAGCTTCGGGTTTAACTTCTGATGCATCTACACCTAATTTCTCTTCAATAATCCGTTGTACTCTTTCAGTAATGTCAGACATAGCTTAAAATTTTAATTAGACATTCTTTTAATTTTACACTCTATGCACAAAAGCGTGCATAATTATCTAAATTCAGGGAGCAAATTTAGAGTTTATTTTTTTTACTGGAAAATTTTTTGCCAAGAATAAACTTTTATTACCTTTATAGTCTTGATTTTTAAACGATTACAATATGAAAAAAATCGCAATATTTGCCTC
>JAETOX010000129.1 GCA_021771575.1 Bacteroides sp.
TCACATTCAGGTAAAACTGTTGGAAGTCGATCCGAAAACCGGAAAATTACGTCTGTCTCACAAAGCACTGCTACCTAAACCCGAAGGTTTTCAGGAACGTACCGAACGTCCTCGCGGCGAACGCAACGATCGGGGTGGAGAAAGACGCAGCGGCGAACGTCATGACCGTGGCGAAAGACGGGAACGCCCCGAACGCCGGGAACAACGTCCTGAAAGAACAGAAGGAAATAACGAAAAAAGCGAAGAATAATCGTTAGATTCTTCGCCTATCTTTAATCAGCGGAATAAAGCCCGGTCAGATCCGGAATTTTTATTCCGCTGATTTCATTTTTATCAGATTTTTTAGTTTATCGCTTGTCGGATCCGCACCAATTTCTGCAATAAATCTTTCAACAAATCCAAACGTAACATATTGGCACCATCCGATTTGGCTTGAGCTGGATCGGGATGAGTTTCGATAAAAATACCGTCAGCCCCCACGGCAATACCGGCTTTAGCGATGGTTTCGATAAGCTCCGGCTGCCCTCCGGTCACTCCTGAACTTTGGTTAGGTTGTTGCAAAGAATGGGTGACATCCACCACGACCGGACAGCAGCAACTTTCCTGCATGATGCGAATTCCCCGGTAATCGACAATCAGATCCTGATAACCGAAAGTCGTCCCCCGTTCCGTAACCATTACATTTTTATTGCCTGATTCGCGGATTTTATCTACAGCAAACCGCATCGCATCGGGAGACAAAAACTGCCCTTTTTTGATATTTACCATTCGTCCGGTCTGCGCCGCAGCTATCAGTAAATCAGTCTGCCGGCAAAGGAAAGCCGGAATCTGTAAAACATCTACATATTCCGCTGCCTTAATAGCATCCTCGGGACTATGAATATCGGTCACAACGGGGATCTGAAACTCCTTCCGCACCTTAGCCAATATTCTCAGCGCTTTTTCGTCTCCAATCCCCGTAAAAGAATCGAGACGGGAACGATTGGCCTTCTTAAACGATCCTTTGAACACGTAAGGGATACCTAATTTATCGGTTATTTTAACAATATGGGCAGCTATCTGCAAGGCCATTTCTTCACCTTCAATGACACAGGGACCTGCCAATAAAAAGAACATACGCTGACCGGTAATTTCGTCCAATATTTTCATAGGTTATATTTTAAATTCTTTATTTTCCATTCATTTAACTCCGATATTTTTTCCACCACCCCTTCAAACGTTCGAGGATTTTCACTTCCGAAGCATTTTGCTGAGGTTTATAAAATACCCGTTGTTTTAATTCCTCAGGCATAAACTCCATCTCCACAAAATTTCCAGGATAATCATGAGCATATTTATAGTCTTTCCCGTAATTCAATTGTTTCATCAACTTAGTCGGTGCATTCCGCAAATACAAAGGCACCTGCACATTACCGGTTTGCCGCACGGTGGCCATCGCCTCATTTATCGCCAGGTAAGCCGAATTACTCTTAGGAGAAGTAGCGAGATAAATAACACATTCCGACAGGGGAATCCTCGCCTCCGGCATACCGATCTTATGCACGATATCGAAACAGGCATTCGCCAGTAACATGGCATTCGGATTGGCTAAACCGATATCTTCCGATGCTGAAATCAATAAACGTCGGGCAATAAATTTTGGGTCTTCTCCACCTTCCAGCATCCGGGCCATATAGTATAAAGCGGCATTCGGATCGCTTCCACGGATGGATTTGATCATCGCCGAGATGATATCATAATGTTGTTCCCCGTCTTTGTCATACATCAGGGGATTTTCTTGCAATTCTTTCCGGACTGTCTCATTATCGATCAAAATCTCAGGTCCAGTCTGAGCATTTACGACCAACTCAATTATATTCAACAATTTACGGGCATCTCCTCCGCTAAAGGAAATCAGGGCTTCTTTTTCCTTTACCACAATATTTTTCTCCTTGAGGTAGAAATCTTTACCGATAGCCCTATCAATCAGACTCTCCAAATCTGCTTTTTCCTGAGCTTTGAGTACATAGACTTGACAACGGGATAATAAAGGTGAAATTACCTCGAAAGAAGGATTTTCCGTCGTTGCTCCTATCAAAGTAACCGTACCTTTTTCTACGGCCGCTAACAAAGAGTCCTGCTGAGCTTTGGAAAAACGATGAATTTCATCGATAAAAAGGATAGGATTGGGGGTATTGAAAAACCGTTGACTTTCCGCCTTTTGGATGACCTCCCGTACATCTTTTACCCCGGAACTCACTGCACTCAAGACATAGAAAGGCCGATTGAGCTGTTCAGCAATAATCATAGCGAGAGTCGTTTTACCTACCCCCGGAGGCCCCCACAGAATAAACGAAGATACTACGCCCGATTCGATCATTTTGCGTAGCACTTTGCCTTTTCCTACCAAATGTTGCTGTCCGATATAATCATCCAGCGACTTCGGTCTCAACCGCTCTGCTAATGGTTTATTCTCCATAAAAAATCCGTATCTATTTTATAAACCTGGATTTGCAGTGTATTCCTGTGCCCAGGATTTCTATTACAAAAGTAATAAATTTGTACTGAATAGATACGGATTTAATCCCCTTTCCTATATTCCTGCATTATTTTTTAGAAGTGCCACTTTCCAGAATGCTAACAATCGAGAACAGACAAAAACAGATAGCCCCAAGTCCAACCAAAACACGGGCCGGTACGAAAAAAGCACTATCATAAAGCCCTTCCTCAAATAAAAAAGCCCCCAGAAATAAAGCCAACAAAGCTGTAACAATTGGAATAATCGGAATCCGGTTGGCCAAAGCAAAAGACCGTTTCCAAACTTTGGCCAATAAAATCACTTTACTGGAAATACTATAACATACCAACCCCAAACCGATCATAATAAAACCGGTGGTGTTTGCTGTATGTCCGACACGGGCCAAAATGACAATAATCCCCCATAGAAAAGCAATACTACCCATAATTAATACCAATTTAGGCCAATTGCGTCTGTCGTTTTCTCCGTATGTATTGCGAATTTGTTTGGCAATACTAGCTACCAGAGCAATGAGACTGGTACAAATACACGCCAATCCCCCCATCACCGTTCCGGCAACAAAATAGTAAGCCCCCTCTCCAGCCCGGGATAATAAGATAATACACCAAATCCAAGCTACCAGAGAAAATAAAATGACTAACCCTATCAGCACGTTCTGAGTCATAGCCGAAAATCCGTTTTTATTCACTGTATTTCCAACGGCTGCCGAATTCACTGGAATAAGATAAAATTTGGTGGAAGAAGTAGCTGCAGTAGAAACACAGGCTGCAATCAAGCCTATTCCGGCAACAACATGGCCTGAGACAATAAAATTCGAATTTCCTCCGGTAGAAAAAATCCAAATACCCATAGCTATAGTAATACCAGCTACCAAATAACCGAAACCGGGAATCAAGTACTTCAATACGGTATGAAATTTATGAATCAACTGGCGAATAATCGTTGCAGCCGTTGCATATAAAGCCAGACAGATAGCCCCGAGAAAAAATACGACCGGTCCAGCAACCTGACGAGCTCCATCATCCCCATATAAAAAAATAAATCCCCCCAGAAAAAAACAGATCACTGCCATCACAATGGGAATCGCCCTGAACAAAATGCTTATACCGTGATTCATAACTTTAGATTTGAATATTAAAATTCCGTTATTTTATCACGATATACGCAATTGTCCGGACAAAAGTTGTCTTAAAACTCACACAAGGCCGCAGCTCCTGTAATAATAGCCGAAGTAGTATCAACCAAAGTTCCCAAAGATGCTTTGATTCCTTCTGCCTTCATGTACCGATCGATTAAAGGCAAGAAATATTGCTCCGACAGTACGATTCCTCCTCCGATAACCAACCTATCAGCCTGGAAACGTTTCATAAAGGGCACCATAATCTCCCCGAATGAATCAGCAAACTCATGAAAAATCCGGTCTGTTTCGGTTCTAAACCGATCATGCTGATAAAAATCGATCATCCCCTTTACCCCTTGTATCTTCTCGCCGGTGAGTTCTCCGAAGCGTTTTTCAAACCAACGCGTAGAAACATAATCTTCGGCTATTCCCCCCCGAAAAGGATAATTCCACAATTCGCCCCCTACCGGAACACCGGAACCATAAGTGACATAACAACCGTCGACAATAAAACAAGCTCCGAAACCGGTACCTAAAGTAACTCCGATCAGATGTCGGTCTTTACACCCATTCAAACGCCAAGTTCCCATCCCGAAAGCCGCAGCATCATTAGTAAACAAAATGTTCGAAGCAGGCACACCGCTCACCCTGCAAAACTCTTCCCGGATATTCAACCCTTTCAAAGAAGCGAATTTATGATCCGCCATCGCAACCCCCTGCACAAAATCAAAAGGAGACGGTATTGCCACACCTATCCCCCGGACTATTTTTTCTCCAACCTTACCGAGACAAAGTTTTAAAGCTTTTTCCCAAGCCATCAGAATAACACCGGCAGGCTCACTTTCAGCAACCTTAACTTCGGTATATGTTTCCTCCAAAAGCTGACAACCGTTCAAATTCACCAATTGACAGGCAATATGTGAACCGCCAATATCTACTCCTAAAACATAAATATCTTCCATAAATCTATGATTATAATTATTTATTCCGGTTTAAACCGGTATTGATCTACTATTTCCAATAATTTGGCCCCATATCTTTCTATGACTTTTTTTCCGATTCCCGGAATAGCCAACAATTCTTTTCCAGTTGTCGGCAAGGTATTGGCTATCCCCAAGAGAGCTTTTTGGTGCAATATCGTATAAGCAGGAAGCCCCAGCTGCATAGCCTCTTCTTTTCTCCACAAACGTAAAGCATTATACAAAACAGGATAACGAACATCTTCTCCGACTTCTACTTTTTCAGTTGTTTTCTTTGAAGAACCACTTTTCGGCTTTTCTATGTTTGCTTTTGCCTTGGCCAATAAATAATCCTTTACCGTAAATCCTTTTTCTATCGCTTCCAGCGTAGCTATCTTCAAATCAAGTTCCTGCCGCAGGCGTAACAATGCTTCCGCCACTATTTTCCGTATCTCTTTATTATCGATTTCCGGCTGGGCGACGGGCAGTACAGGAAAAAGATCCTGATTGATTTTATTTTGAAAATATGCTCTTCCCTTAGCCACCCGCGTTGCAATGGCAGAATTATGCTCATAATCCGGACATTCGCATACCATTCGTTCTAACTGCACCTGGAATCGGTTACCTACTTCAGCCAGCTCGTTATAACAAAGCTCTCGCACATGCCGGAAACGCTGGGTTAACTCAGGATATAATTTCCACAAATGTTCATTAAAGACCCGGGAAGTATACTGTATCCTTTGTAATAGTTTGGTATAATCGAATAATTCTTTCAGCAGTTGCAGATAATAGACTCTTCGGGCTTCCACTAATTGAGCTTGCCCCGGTTGATTTTGTGCCACTTTATCTGAAAATTGCTTGACATTCAGATCGTTAATCAAAGCTTCGGACCGCAAAAGAGAACCCAACACCAATCCTTCTAAGGTCTTACAACGACTCAGCGCTACATAAACCTGCCCATGAGTGAAAGCGGCACCAGCATCCACAATCGCCTTTTCAAAAGTCAATCCCTGACTTTTATGAATCGTAATCGCCCAAGCGGTTTTAAGGGGATATTGTTTAAATGCCCCAACTATGGTCTCCGATATTTCCTGGGTTTCCGAATCTATACTGTATTTTGTATTGGTCCACTCCTCCCGGGTCACTGAAATAGCTTCTTTTTCTCCTTTACATCTTACCATTATATTATCAGCACTAATGGCGGAAATGTGCCCTATCTTTCCATTAAAATAACGTTTTTCAGGCGAAGAATCGTTTTTAACGAACATCACCTGTGCTCCCTTTTTTAACTCCAGATGCTGATCTGTCGGAAAAGCATAATCAGGAAAATCATCTTTTACCTCGGCCTCATAAGCATACACACGTCCTTCTAGCTGATCCAGTTTCCGCTGATTGATTTGATGAGCCTGATAATTGTGGGTCGTTAGGGTAATATACCCCTCGGTATCATCCGGATTAAAACCAGGAATATAGCGCTTATTCAAAGCAGCCAAAATGGAGGCATCCGCCCGATTATCACGAATCTTATTTAATAAATAAACAAAACTGGTGTCGGATTGCCGATACACTTGAGTTAATTCAATACAAACATAAGGAACATTTCGTAAAGCTTGACTACAAAAGAAAAAAGGAGATTCATACACATCTTTCAATAATCCCCATTCCTCTTCTTTTACAACAGGAGCCAACTGTTGTAAGTCCCCGATCATCAGCAACTGAACACCCCCAAAAGGTTTCGTACGGTCGCGGTAACGGCAAAGCATATCATGAACAGCATCCAATAAGTCTGCCCGTACCATACTGATTTCATCGATAACCAGTAAATCGAGGCTTCGAATGATATTGATTTTTTCCCGGTTGAATTTATGATTAAAGCGTTTCCCTTCCGGAGAATTGTCTTCCTTTTTGCCAGGCACATACGGACCGAAAGGCAGTTGGAAAAAGGAATGAATGGTCACACCTCCGGCATTGATAGCAGCCACCCCTGTAGGAGCTACAATTATCATCCGCTTCGGAGAACGGTGTTTCAATTCACGTAAAAAAGTCGTTTTTCCCGTCCCGGCTTTCCCGGTGAGAAAAACGCTCGTTCCGGTATATTCCAGAAAATTGAAAGCAAGCTCCAATTGAGGGTTAGTTTCCATACGTCAGACACCTGTTATTTTTACAAAAATATGAAAATTCATGAGAAGAGCCTAAATTTAGATCAATCAAAATTTTTTGTTGGTCCATTTTAAGAGTTGAAAAAATCTAAGAAGTCAAAAAAGTGCAAACATCTTTAGAAATTATTTCCGTAATTTTTCTTGTGTAAATTCTATAATTTAGCATTTTTGAAGTTGCATTACAAAAATAAAATTTTGGGGGGATTTACACGCTTTTTGAAACACTATCTTTTCCAGTTGATCCCACAAAGATTTTCTGACTAATCCATCAGTTCACTGGAGGTATAAAAAAAGCCGGATAAAATCCGGCTTGAAGAGCGAAAAACGGGACTCGAACCCGCGACCCCGACCTTGGCAAGGTCGTGCTCTACCAACTGAGCTATTTTCGCATGATGTCAAACAAATTTTTGTTTTCAACGGTGCAAAGATAATGCGATTCGGGGCATTTTTCCAAATTTTCCGGCAAGAAATTTACATTTATTTTTTAATTCACTGATATTCAAAAAAACAAAAATCGGCCGATTCCCTAAAGAACCGGCCGACCACTAAAATCAAACTACCTACTTCACCTCTATTTGTCTGCTCACTTTATCCTTCTGCTCCTTTCTTGGCAAAGTTACTTCCAGAATGCCATCTTTATAAGCAGCCTCAGCCTTTGCCACATCGTATCTCTCCTCAGGTAGTTCGAAACTACGGTGGAAAGAATAAGAACTAAACTCCCTCTTCAGATAATTATCTTTATCTTTCTCCTCTCTTTCCTCATTCTTTTCCCCCGATATCATTAATATTCCATCATTATATTCCAAATGAATGTCTTCTTTTCGCATTCCAGGTACTCTGAATTCCAAGGCCAACTGATTTTCATCTTCGCGGATATTCATAGCAGGCACCCCTCTTCGATCCTCGAAGGTAGAAAGCCCTGTATTCAGGATCTCATCCAGTATACTGGAATAAAAAGGCTTCATCTCGTTATTTCTCTTTACTAAACTCATGTCTCTTTCTCCTTTCTATGTGCAGATATGTTGTTTAATTACACCTCTTGTACGCCTATTTTTCTAAAGCTGTTTCGGCTGATTCATTAAATAATTGAAAATTGAAATTGAAAAACTGAAATTTAGCATATTTTATTGCCGTTTACTGCATATTTCGTAACTTCGGCACCTCAGACTATTCTTATATTTTACTATGGCAATAATTAAAAAATTAAACGGACATACGCCGAAATTCGGCAATAATTGTTTTTTAGCCGATAATGCAGTGATTATCGGAGATGTAGAAATGGGAGACGATTGCAGCATCTGGTTCGGAGCCGTACTGCGAGGAGATGTCCACTCCATTCGTATCGGCAACAAAGTTAATATTCAGGACAACGCCACCATTCACGCTACCTATGAAAAGTCACCAACTTACATCGGTAACAATGTCTCTATTGCTCATAATGCCGTCGTTCATGGTTGCACAATCAAAGACAATGTGTTGATAGGAATGGGAGCCATCGTATTGGATAACGCTGTAGTAGAAAGTAATACGATCGTTGCAGCCGGCAGTGTAGTCACCAAAGGTACAATTGTCGAATCCGGATGGGT
>JAETOX010000130.1 GCA_021771575.1 Bacteroides sp.
GCAGACAAAGTAATTATTGCATTTTCTAAATCACTGTTTTTAATATTTTCTCCAGACTTGGAAGTACGATAAAATGCTATGCCATCCGAGCTTAAATTGGTTGTCCTGTGTGGTATTGCATGGTATAGTTCATCTTTTGAAAGATCGCAAAATCTGCAAAAACCTCCCCGTGCGATAGGTTCGAAATAATTTCTGTAATTTGTTTTGGATTTTAATTTTACAGACCAGAGTGTTTCTATATTATAATTTATAGACAGGTTGAATATTTCGCTTAGTTGTTTTGATGGAATTGCTGCGATGAGAGAGGTATATTCCTGATCGATCTCATTATTGAATTTATTCTATCCTCTTCTGTTTTTTGAATCAGTAGTGTCAGATTACATTGTGTGTTGTTAAAAAGGTCAAAAAAGTCAGGACTTTTTTGACCTTTTTGACTCTTTCGACTGACTAGTCGGAAGATATGGCTTATTTTGCCCCTTGAATCCCCAGTTCTGCCGCCACTTTGAACATATATTCCCGGGCTTCCTCGTAATTATTGCCGATGATTCCGTCGAGAATGGCTTCTTTGATGGCATTTTTGATGTCGCCGATGGCTTTGCAGGGGGGGAGGTCGAATGTTGCGATAATCTCTTCTCCACTGATTGGGGGCTGGAAATTACGGATCGAATCTTTCTCTTCCACCTCCTTCAATTTCTGCCGTACAATTTTAAAATTTTTGAGGAAACGCTTTACTTTCTCTTCATTTTTCGAAGTGATGTCGGCTTCGGCAAGGGTCATCAGGTTGTCGATGTCATCTCCTGCATCGAAAAGCAGGCGGCGAACGGCCGAATCGGTCACGATCTCTTCCGACAGTACGATTGGACGCATGTGCAGGTTCACCAGCTTTTGTACCTGTTTCATCTTTTCATTCTGGGGAAGTTTCAGGCGATTGAATATTTTCGCCACCATCCTTTCACCCACATGATTATGACCGTAAAAAGTCCATCCTTGTCCTTGTATATATTTTTTTGTCGCCGGCTTACCAATATCGTGGAGCAACGCAGCCCAGCGCAACCACAGGTCTTCGCTGTACAGCGACAGCGTGTCCAGTACCGCCAGGGTATGATAGAAATTATCCTTGTGCTTTATGCCGTTTACGTTTTCTACTCCTTTCAGCGCCGTCAGTTCCGGGAAAAACAGCTCGAGGAGACCGGCTTCGTCCAGTAAAAGAATGCCTCGTGAAGGTTCGGGCGAAAGCATGATTTTATTGAATTCATCCATAATCCGCTCCATTGAGACAATTGGCAGGCGATGGCGGTATTCGGCGATAGCCTTGAACGTGTTTTCCTCTATCCTGAAATTCAGTTGCGAAGCAAAACGGATGGCACGCATCATGCGAAGAGGGTCGTCTGAAAAAGTGATTCCCGGTTCCAAAGGGGTTTGGATCAGGCGTTCGGATAAATGTTCCAGCCCTCCAAACGGATCGATCAGGCAACCGTAATCTGCTTTGTTTAAGGAAATCGCGAGAGCATTGATCGTAAAGTCGCGCCGTTTCTGATCGTCGTCAATCGTGCCTTCCTCTACGATCGGTTTGCGGGAATTGGCTCGGTACGACTCTTTCCGGGCTCCTACAAACTCGATTACCATACCTTTATACCGGAACATAGCTGTTCCGAAATTCTTGAAAACGGATACATGCAGACCCCCTAGCTGTTGAGCGGCTTCTTCAGCTAGTACAATGCCGCTTCCGTGAACGACAATGTCTATATCCTTAGACGGACGACAAAGCAACAGGTCCCTGACATATCCGCCGATCACGTATGCTTCGGTACCTTTTTCGGTCGCAATATCGGAAAGTATCCCGAATATCGGGTGTTTCAATGGTAATTGCATTTCTACTCTCTCTTTCTGATTACGGTCGCAAAAGTAGGAAATTTAATCGACTATTTTAGAAGCATAGCGACATATTCAGGAAAAAGCCACGATTATAAAGTTGACCACCTCAATAATCGGAGAAGTGGTATAGTCCTAACATATAGCCAGCTTCGAAGTCGAATGAGCTCAGCCGGATATTCGTGACGAAACGCATACCCTAGTCAAAACGCCGGGTTGCGAGCAATTCATCTGCCAGGTCGGAAGGTATATTTTTCAGCTTTTCTCCGATGCGGAACGAACCGTATGGAATCACACTGATACCTTTCCAGTGACCGTTGCAATTGTTCTTGTAAAAGTCGAAGGAGTCGAAAAGGTCCGAACTTTTTTTGACCTTTTCGACTCCTTCAGCCTCTTCAGCTTTTTTAGGTTAAACAATACCGGAAAAACCCATAAAGGCCATGGCCAATAATCCGGCAGTAACCAAGGCGATAGGAGAGCCCTGCATGCCTTTGGGGACTGTGACCAATTCCAGATGCTCGCGGATTCCGGCAAAAATAGTCAATGCCAGACCGAAACCGATAGCTGTCGAACCGGCAAAAACCAACGATTGCAAAAGATTGAAATCTTTCTGTATCACCATAATTGCTACGCCCAGTACGGCACAGTTAGTGGTAATCAAAGGTAAAAACACACCCAGAGCCTGGTATAAAGCAGGACTTACTTTTTTCAGGATGATTTCTACCATCTGCACCAAAGCGGCAATAATCAGGATAAAGGTAATAGTTTGCATAAAACCGATACCAAAAGGATCCAATATGCTTTTTTGCACGATAAAGGTTACCAGCGTTGCCAGGATCATCACGAAGGTTACGGCTCCCGTCATTCCTAATGCCGTAGATACTTTCTTCGATACGCCCAGGAAGGGACAGATACCGAGGAATTGGGCCAGTACAATGTTATTGACAAAGACGGCGGCTATAAAAATCAGTATATATTCCATAATTAAATCATCTATCGTTTACAATCAGTTTGCTTTTCTGATCCGGTTTACAATGGCGATCAGGTAACCTAAAGCCAGGAAAGCACCTGGTGCCAGTACAAATATCAACATGCCATAGTTTTCGTTGAAAACCGGAAGGTTGAATATTTTTCCGCCGCCCAGGATTTCACGGATACTACCCAGCAGGGTCAAGCTCAGTGTAAATCCTAATCCCATGCCTAAACCATCAAATATAGAAGGGAGCACTTTATTTTTCGACGCAAAAGCTTCGGCACGTCCCAATACGATACAGTTCACCACGATCAAGGGAATAAACAGTCCCAATGAAGCGTGGAGGGCAGGCAGATAAGCCGCCATACTCATATCTACTACCGTCACGAAGGCTGCAATAATCACAATAAACGAAGGTATACGGATTTTATCCGGGATGATATTGGACACCAGGGAAATCACGAGATTCGACATGATCAACACAAAAGCCGTGGCGAGCCCCATACCCATACCGTTAATGGCGGAAGTCGTCACTCCTAATGTTGGGCACATCCCCAGCAATAAAGCGAACGTCGGGTTTTCCCGGAAAATGCCGTTAGCTAAAACTTTAAAATTATTCATAAGTATTCGTTTTATATTTATGATTCCCGATTATTTATTTTGTTGCGTTGCTCCCGAAGTTGCATCGGCATTGCCGGCGAGAGCTGACGCTGCCCGGTTAACGGCATCCAGAAAAGCGCGCGACGAGATGGTGGCAGCCGTGATGGCGTCGACATCTCCTCCGTCTTTGCTAACTTTCAGGCCGGTAGTGCCGGGGTTCTTACCGATGATATTTCCTTTCCCATTGGCTGTAAACCAAGTATCCATTTTGGATCCCAAACCGGGAGTCTCTTTATGTTCCAGAACAGAATAATTGCTGATCGTACCATCCGGATTGAAACCTACCATCAGCCATACGATTCCGCCGAACCCGCTGTTCGTGTAAGTTTTGACTGCCGTACCCACTGGTTCTCCGTTTTTCTTGGCCGGATAGAATTCCAGTTCTCCGCCGTCGGGCGTTTTTACTTTCCATACATCGGCGCTCGGATCGTTATCGAATTCCCCGGGAATGACCTGACGGATGGCATTTACTTGTTTGGCTTGTTTGGCGGCTTCGATAGGACCTGCCGTCAGGGAGTTGACATAACCTACTGCGGCCGACGCGATCAAGGTGACTCCGAATAATACCACCACCATATTTAGAAAATTTGACTCTAATTTCTTACCCATAGTTATAGATTTTATATTATGCAAATCTTACCGGTTTACAATACCTGTTGATCAAAGGAGTGAAAGCATTCATGATCAGGATAGCGAACGACATCCCTTCCGGATAAGCTCCGAATGTCCTGATAATGACAGTCAGGATTCCGATTCCCGCTCCATAGATAAGCATTCCTTTTTTGGTCATCGGGGAAGTTACGTAATCCGTGGCCATAAAGATTGCTCCCAACATCATACCTCCGGTCAATAAATGGTAAATCGGACCGACATATTGCTCCGGATTACAGAGATGCAGAATACCGGCGAAAAGGATGACTGTAGCAAAAATAGATACCGGGATATGCCAGGTAATGATTTTCCGGATCAGCATATATACCAACCCGACCAACAGGGCCAATGCCGCTACTTCTCCAAGGCTCCCGCTCATATTTCCGAGCAACATGTTTTTATATCCGATAAAAGAATCGGCTGTTAGGACATTCGATACGGATTGTCCGGATTTAACGGCTTCTTTCAATAAAGCCAGTGGAGTTGCTCCGGTCTCGGCGTCTACATACGAACCGGCAAATCCTTGCGCAAGCGGCCAGGTGGTCATTTGCACCGGAAATGAAATCAGCAGGAAAACACGACCCACCAATGCCGGGTTGAAGATATTGCAACCCAGACCGCCGAAACTCATTTTTCCGATACCGATGGCTACCAGCGCACCAATAACGATGATCCAGATCGGTAAATTGGAAGGAACGTTGAAAGCCAATAAGACCCCCGTAATCAGTGCTGAGCCGTCGAAAATCGTCGGCGTTTGATGTAACAGGAATTTCTGAATCAGATATTCGAATAGTAGACAAGCCACAACGGAAGTCAAAGTAACGATGATAGCACCCCAGCCGAAAAATACCACAGAGCAAATAAAAGCCGGAATCAGTGCTATGAGTACTCCGTACATGTTTTTCTCAATGGAATCACCACTGTGAACATGCGGAGAAGGAGATATTAATAATTTCATATTTCGATTTTAAATTTATAATCCACAATGCATTATTTCTTTCGGTTTCTGATCATAGCGCCTGTACGGCCTTTTCCCAAACGGATGTAGTCGAGTAAAGGACGGTCCGAAGGACAGGTGAAACTACAGGAGCCACATTCGATACAATCCATCACTTTCTCTTCCTCCATGCGTTCCAACAAATTGAACTGGGACAATTTCATCAGCAGGTAAGGTTCCAGACCCATCGGACAGACAGAGACGCATTTGCTGCAACGAATACAATTGCGCATAGGTCTTCGAACTGCTTCCTGTTCGTTGATCAATAGTACACCACTCGTCCCTTTCAGGATAGGGGAGTCGATATTGACCATCGTACGGCCCATCATGGGGCCTCCGCCGATTACCTTTGCCGTGTCTTCCGGCATTCCGCCGGCCGCTTCGATCAGTTTGGAGATCGGAGTACCGATGCGGCATAGGTAATTGCCCGGATGTTTTACCGATTTTCCGGTAACGGTCACTACCCGTTCGATCAATGGTTTACGTTTGATCACTGCTTCATAAACAGCCAGTGCAGTACCCACATTTTGTACCACAGCACCAACAGCAATAGGGAGAGCTCCCGAAGGTACTGCCCGGTTGATCGTTGCCTGGATCAATTGTTTTTCACCACCTTGCGGATATTTTAATTTCAAGGGACAAATTTCAATACCTAAAGTCTCTTTGGTTGCGATTTTTTGTAAACGTCGGATAGCATCCGGTTTGTTGTTTTCGATGCCGATCACTGCCCTGTCCACACCGATCGCTTTCATCAGGATACGTACTCCCACTATGATTTCTTCGGCACGTTCGAGCATAATCCGATGGTCGGCAGTTAGATAAGGTTCACATTCCACGCCGTTGATGATCAAAACTTCCGCTTTACTGCCCGGAGGAGGAGTTAGTTTTACCTGGGTAGGGAAAGTCGCACCTCCCATACCTACGATCCCGGCAGCTGCGATAGCCTTGACGATTTCTTCTTTCGACAATGTGATATTGTGTTCTATCTTAGCCGAACGATCGATTTCCGGCATCCATTCGTCGCCCTCTACCTTAATGGTGATAGCCGGTTTGGATAAGCCGGCAGCATCGGTGACATTATCGATAGCCACTACAGTTCCAGATACAGAACTGTGGATATTGGCAGATACAAAGCCGCCGGCTTGGGCGATCAGTTGTCCTGCTTTTACCTGGTCGCCTTTTTGTACAACAGGAGTAGCGGGTGCTCCGATATGTTGGCTCAGCGGGATGATTACCTGTTCCGGAACGGGTAATACCTGTATTTTCTCTCCTGCCGATAGTTTATTTTCAGGTGGATGAACACCACCGATTCTGAATGTCTTTAACACAGCGTATAAATTTTAAATTTATAATCTTAGATTTTAATTTCTAAAATCTGCTATTTATTTTACTCCATTTTTGCTTTCCTCTTCCCGCTGTTCCTGCATTTTAGAAGTGGAAGGGATTGCATTATCATCCATTTTCACGTCCACCGGTTCTTTTGTCTGTACGGCAGGATTGTCCTGAATCGTACCAATCGGCTCCGGTACGGCTTCCGTCCGGGTGATTTCCGGTTGAGTACCTTTCGTCGGTATCGTCTCTTTCAGAGCTGTTGCTTCTGCTGTTTTGGAAGTTTGGTCTGCCAGTGGTTTGGAAGCCTGCTCTGCCGTTTGGGCATTCGTCACCGCTTTGGGAGCGGCATTCACTTTGGTTGCTTCCGTTTCGGTTTTCCGCGGCGGGAAATTGATCTCGTGGATCGCTCCGGTCGGACAAACCCCTACGCATTTGCGGCATAAGCGACATTTCGTGTAGTCGATATAAGCCAGATTGTTTTCTACGGTTATGGCACCGAACGGACATTCTTTGGCACATTTTCCGCATCCGATACACGCTACCTTACAAGCTTTCCGGGCTACGCCGCCTTTATCCTTGTTGATACAGGATACGAATACGCGCCGGTCTTTCGGACCTTTATTCCGGAGTTCGATGATGCTGCGAGGGCAAGCTTTCACACAAGCGCCGCAGGCGACGCATTTGGCATCATCTACGACAGGCAACTGGGTTTGCGGGTCCATGTGAATCGCGTCGAAAGGACAAGCGGTCACACAGTCGCCACATCCTAAACAGCCGTATCCGCAGCCGGTTTCTCCGATATACAGCGAGTGTTCGATAGCGCAGGAACGAGCCCCGTCGTATTGATTAGTCCGGGGACGGTTGGCACAACTTCCGTTACATCTGACAACGGCAATCTTTGGTGCCTGGGCTTTTACTTCACGGCCCAAAGCAGCTGCTATTTTGTTCATGGTTTCTGCTCCGCCCACCGGACATAAAATGCCTTCCATCGAGTCGGCTTTGACTGTTGCCTCCGCCAGACCCCGGCAACCCGGATAGCCGCATCCACCACAATTTGCACCTGGAAGCAGGCTTTCCACAATATCGATACGCGGGTCTTCTTCCACTTTAAATTTTTGTGCCACCAGGTATAATATCACGGCAGATACAACTCCGATGGCACATAGCGAAATGATTGTAATAACAAGTGTACTCATATTTAGTGATTAATAGTTATCAATTTTTTCGATTGTGAATTTTATCTTTTTACTGATTTTATTTCTGAGCAAATAGAGAATGAAGAAATACCCTGACAGAAAAATCAGACTGATCACAGCAGCCTGTAATTCATCGCTTCCCGATCTTTCCAATAGAAAAATCGCTGCGAGAATTAACATAGAAGGTATGATATAGGCCAGTATAACCGAATAAACAGCATGGTTCATTGAGGCATAAACCATCACTTGATCGCCGACGTGAAATTCACCTTCAGAACGTTGTACGGTAATAGTTTTCTGTTGCATATCCGCTATACCACACGCACTTTTGGCATGACAAGCAGCACAAGCCGAACGGCTGACGATTAGGATCTCCAACGTTTGTGTAGATATACTTTTGATTACCCCTTCGTGTTGTACTCTTTCCTTTTTTTCCATACTTTTCTATGAAAACTAGACAAAGATAATATTTAAAGGCTAAAAGTAAAAGAATTGATTTGATTTTTCCTTTTTTCTGTTGGATTGTTTGTGATTTTTTATAAACAGGGTTTTATGCGATTTAAGAACCGATGGTTCTACTTAAGTTTCAATTGATTTGTATACTTTTCCTGTAATAAGTAGTTTTATTTGATACACAA
>JAETOX010000131.1 GCA_021771575.1 Bacteroides sp.
GCATGCAGCACAAAATATTTCCGCTGATAAATCAATGATTCCAATTCCTCCAAATCGATTCGGGTCAACGGATCGATGTTGTAGTGGATATCGGGCTGGATAGGCCCGGCGGTATTGAAAAATTTTGGTACTTGTCTCATGACGTTGCGTTTGGGTTAGACAATTTAGACAAAGGTACAAAAATAGAAGCGAACTCTAAAAGTCGGATAAAAAATTTTTAAAGTTCACTTCAGAAATTTCAAACAGCCTCGTAGTATTTTTAGTTTGAGTGTAAGCTATTTCACTTTTTCCAATATATCCTCATACGACTGACAGTAATATTCCATAACAGGCATCGTTTTGCCATTCACCGTCATTGTTCTGCCGGAAGTATCCTTTTTGCCTTTTAAAGCTTTCACGCGCTCTTTCAGAAGGGCTACGAACTTCTTGTGGCTAGCTGCATTGCCCACCCACCCCTGCTCACCCTGTCCGTAAAATAACGAGGAACAAGCATAATACAGGTGATCTTCTATCATACGGCTGAATCGGCTATATACGACCATAGCTTCCAACAACACAGGCCACTCCCGGGCACCATTCGCCCCGTCCAGCAGGACGATAGCACGAAGTGCTTCTGCTTCGGGTACGCTGCATTCTTTCATGAGGGCATAATAGGCTTCCAATCCGGCGGCATCGTATCCGACTGTTTTCTTGCCTTCCCGCTTCAAATAACGGCTTCCGAATGCTTCCCAGCGCTCATCTAACGCCCGGACAGCTTCCTCTCCATACCTTTCGGCCAGTTCTGCCTTGCGGGCGTACACTTGCTGAAATACCGGATTAACGGGAATGGCATAATTCCGGAAAATGACATATACGGCCATATCCGTAAATACAGCCTCTGTTTTATCCTGCAAAAAATCGTTCGCAACAGTATACATCGTGCCCGACATGGCAGCTTCCTCCAGCTGTGCTAAATAATCGCGGATAAATTCTGTTGAACGTTCACCAGCCTCATAGCGTTTGTGCATATCTGTCAGTCCACCACCCTTCACTCCGTTCTCTGCAAACTCGATCAACTTGTCTACACTCAGATAACCGGCATAACGGCACAACAACTCACCCCCTGCATTCAATATGAGCAAGGTGGGGTAAGCGTTTACATCGTATTTTTTCCGCAATTCCACGCCTTCTCCTTTCTCCATGTCTATTTTCACCGATACGAAACGGGAATTAAAATATTCTCCTGCTTTCGCCTGGACAAATTCTTTGGAAGCCATCAGTTTGCAGGGACCGCACCAACTGGTGTAACAGTCCATAAATATTAATTTATTTTCAGCTTTGGCGGCCTCCAGGGCTTTGGCAAATCCGCCTTCACGGAAATCGATCTGTGCAGCCAAAGGCAACACCAGCACGGCCAGCCATATAAACAAAATCACTCTTTTCATTCTATCATAAATTTAACCGTTTAACATACCGGACCGGCATTTTCGCCTGCCGATCCGGCACAACTGTGTATAATACCACCCTCTCATCAATACGGAAAGTCAGGTGCACTTGAATATCGGGCGAAAGGATTATAGTTAAAAGATGTACTATTATACGGAATGACATAACAAACTTTTTTCAGTTCACCTGTTCCCGTAAATGTATGTATGGGGCTACCGGAAGGCTGTCCGCCTGCAATTTTATACATCGCCACTGTATAGTTATCTCCATTTTGAACACCGACAACAATGAAATCAAATTCCTTGCGGAAAAAGAGTTTCGACAAATAGGTTATATTCCCAGCCGGCAACCTATCGAACGTCAAGGGTACCTCTGTCTCTTCTGGCACGGAATAACGGTACAACCGATTATCGTCGATGCAATAGACGACATTGTTTTCCTTACCCCTGCCAGCAATAACTTCCGCCTTAGCAATATGTAAGGAAGGATCCAGCAAGCGAACTTCCTCTATGTGTGGCTTTTTTCCGTAAATCACTTTCAATATGACCATATAACGTCCTTCGCCCGGCACATCAAACATATACCAAATGGTATTCTCTCCACCGATGTAATTCCATCCTGAAGTCACCGGAACCGCTTTTTCCCAATCGAGTCTGAGGCCAGTATAATCTTCTTCGTAATCAATTTCATAACAAGTTACTCCCCCATACCAGTCAATCGCCGTACGCATCAATCGATGCCCGGTTTCACTCCAATACGACACCCCGCTACCATTAAAAGGCTGCACCAGACTACTTGTCCCTGCCCCCTTTGGAAAAGAAAGCTGTCCCGTAGCAAATTCAGAAGTTGCCCAATCATCATAAACGTTATCAACAGACAAACCTTTATTGGATAAATAATAATTTGAACTTATAAACGATACCATCGTATAAGGCACTTCATCTGCCTCCATTTCGCCGTATTGCAAGTTCGTGCGGTCGAACATCACCGACATGTCTGTCGTATTGAACAAAACGCAGCCGTTATCACCGTGCGCCACAAAGAGGCCGGTAGCAGCTGTAGCGGTTGCCGTTGCCGGGTCGAGATGCACTTTCTGGAATACGGTACTGATGTTACGCGGCTTTCCGTCCAACGGAACTTCCAATACCTTGGCAAGCAAATCGTTGTTGGTGTTTTTCTTCAAATGATTGTAAAAATCCAGTTCGGTATTTCCGTCCACCGTCTCTTTCAAAGCGTAAAAACCCTGCGAATAATCGGAAGTCACGTTCAAATTAAATGTCGCCGTCGTGAAATAACCGCTCGCTTTGTGTGTCACTTCACAAACTACCGTATAGGAACCGATTTTCAAATTCACGGGGTATGACAGTTTTTTCCCCTCACCAATAGGATGGCTGCGATAGCCCCCCGACTTTTTGCCGTATTGTCCCCCGTAGATGTACCAAACGTAAGCCAATTCGTCGTCCGCAAATCCCGCTACTTCGGGCGTCAGCTCCAACGGCTGCGCGTATGCTATCATGGAAGTGTCCTTCAATCCCTGCACCTTGATTTCGCCCACCCGGCTCGTATCCGTTGCCAGCGTCGTGTCATCCTGAAAACAACTATTCAGGCATATCAGGGCAGATAAATAAAAAAATAATATGTATTTTTTCATAATCATTCTATTTCTAATCGATAAATTTCAGTAGTCCTAATATGAACGAGGCTCAAAACTTACCGGTTTGCCATTCGGTTCCCGATAAATATCCTTATCATTCTCTAACCGGAGAGCATTCTCCTCCTCCAATTTTCTCGCAAACCAGGCATCGAGATAGTCTATATAAGCCGCATCATTGAAGCGCCAGTAACCATAGTTTGTATCATATGTAGCAAGCGTTCTGAAATACTCATCATCCCACGTTTTCCCCGTCCATTGAATCATCAATTCGTGCTTTTTAGAGCCATACGTACCCAAATAATAATCCACATTCAGCTCCTGCCACATTTTGGGTTCTGCCAAATAATCGGAAATCGTCAATGTATAGGTGGTAAAGCTCGGATAGCCGGGTTTAAACCAATCGTTGTCCCCGAAAGTCATTTTTAACGTTACATCGCCTTCCTTCAAAGAAGGATCACAAAGCACGACTACCGGTACTTCCGCAACGGCAGAATTGCCGGGCATACGGTAGAGTTCTGCAAGAGAAGGATCGTCGAAAGCCACGTAATGTTTCCCTGCCACAGCATTCATAACGTTCCGGTTCGTATCCTCCACCTGCACCAAGGCTATCGGCCGGCTGTCCGAGGAGAGTTTTCCGAGTGTATTTACTTTCAGCCAGACAGTATCGCATATCTGCTCCTCGGCCGCATTCAGCAAAAAGGAATAGCTCCCGCGCCTGTCGTTCTCCGAGACGGTGGCATCATCCGTTTTCTTACCTGCACCGTAATTGAATATCAGAAAACCTTCGTCGTCCGAAAAAACCGGAAGATCTTTTTCACAGGCAGCCGTCAGTAATAGCAAACCCGCTGCATATAATATATTGAACAGTTTCATACTCATAAATTTAAGGATTGAATTCCGTATTCACACAATTCCACAATACATAATCTTCGGGCGCTATCTCTTCCCCGAACAAAGTTTCCGAAGCTCCCACACGCTTGTAGGCATAAAACATCTGTCCTTCGGCAAAAAATTCGCGGGCATATTCCGGCAATAATATTTCCAAACGGTCGGTTTGCGGCGTAAACCTGTCATTGCTCGCCACCCCGCAGCCTTTCAACAGGTAATCGGTATACCATCGGTTGGCTTCTTGCACATCCGGTGTGGTTTCGATAGCGATCAGCACCACCTCGGACATCCGCAGCATAGGAACAATTTCATGATACAACGAAGGGTCTTTAACATTATCCATGTCATAATAATATTTCCGGATAGCAGCATATTTACTTGTCAGACCATTGACTTCCACCTCTTGATTCCATCCCGGCCTATATCTTGAATCCGATTCCTTATTTTCCGGAAACAGTTGTTCGGCCAAACGTTCGAAACTAATGAGCAAATTGCTTTTTTCCGCAATCAATACACCAGCCGCCAATGCAGAAGTAGCCGCTTTGATGTCGTGCTTACTTAAATAAAACAGGCACTCGCTCGGACAAGCATAGCGTTTTTGTCCCCTGTCCGTGTACCCCGATAATTCCATCACTGGTCGGTTTTCCTTGTCTTTGGCATCGATCACCGCTTTGGCTGCTGCATACGCTTCACCGGTATGCCCCAGATAGAGGTAAGCCCGTGCCTGCAAGGCTTTTACAGCCCAATAGTTCAGGCGCGACTGGCGATAAGCCATATAGGTGTCCTCCAAGGCTTTCTCAAAATTAGCAGGAGTATTTAAAAAGCTATATGTATATTGGAAAATGGGATCGTTGCCTTTCAGCAAATCCTCTGCCCGCTTCAGGTCGGCCAGCAATTTCTCCACATATCCGGCAAAATCGTAACGTACAGCCCGTTCGTCGAACGCTTTGACTTCGGAATAAGGGAGACTGACTTTCTCACCGTCACCGCCAGGCACTTCGCCGAACAACCGCAACACATCCAACTGGCAATAGGCGCGGATGGCATACGCTTCACCGAGAATGACGGAACGGGTCGCTTCATTAGGAAAGGCGCTACCGTCCGCTTCGGCATGAGCGATGATTTTATTGGCCTGTACGATGATGTTAAACATTTTGGAATAGATATCCTGTATCGTGCTTCTGACTCCATCGTTGTAATTATGCGTGGTCAAATCATAATTCGTCCCGGAATTATCCATCATCTCCCACATTCCTGCCAGTAATTCGATATCGGATGTAATCAGCTTCTGCCCGTAGACGCTGTTATGCCCCATCGCGGCATAACAGCCCGACAGGGCGTTGCGATATCCTTTGTAATGAGCAAACATGTCATCTTCTTTCCGCTGCATTTCGGGCTGCACGTCCAACCAGTCGCTGCACGAGGCAAACAGTATGCCGAGGAAAGTTATGCCTATGAATATGAATCTATATCTCATAATAGCTTTATTTTATCGGTTTTTAAAACAAGAATTTAATACTTCCCTGAATGTTATGGGCAAACGGATAAGAAGTTCCCCGTTCCCGTTTTACAGTAGACACATACAGCAAATCGGACATATTCATCCCGAAGGTAATGGAAGTCGCCCGCAGGTTTTTCTTTACCCAGTCGTTGTCCCAGCGATATTGCACACTGACGGATTGTATCTGAAATACTTTGTCGGGCATAACAAAGCGTGAAGAAGCCCTTGTCGTGTTGTCGTCGAATTTCCGGAATGAAACCATGTCGCCCGGTTTGTGCCAGCGTTCATGCAATGCCCGGGCATCCACATTACGGTTTTTTACAGTGTTGATGCTTACTTCTACCCGATCGACCAAGGTCGAATTATATTGTTTGCCTCCCCAATGGAAACCGGCAGAGAGATTCACCGTCAAGCCTTTCCACCTGAACATCGTGTTGGCCATACCGCGATAAGGCGAGTCGGTCTGCCCGACGTACACTTTATCGGAAGGTTGCCAGGTGTCCGTGCGATTACCGTTCTTGTCCAGGAATACCTCTTCCCCGTTGCTGGGGTCGATACCCAAAGAACGCACCACATAAAGTCCGTTCTGCGGACGGCCTTCATAGAAAAGATTGGCCACATCCACATTCGACTGCAAATAAGATTCTGTCTGTTCTTTAATAGCCTCCGATAATTTGGAAACGACATTTTTATTGTATGCCAGCTGTCCGGTAACCATCCAAGCCATATCGCGTTCGGCATCCCGCATCAGGTAGACACTGGCAGATGCTTCCCACCCGGTGTTTTTCACTTCTCCAACATTGTCTACGTATGAAGAAAATCCCGTAGAACGCGGCAAGTCCATGTTAGAAAGCAGGTTGCTCGTTCTCTTGGAATAAACGTTGAATTCTCCTTTGAAGCGGCTTTGCCACATCCCGAATTCCACACCAAAGTTGAACTCGTCCGTCGTCTGCCACGTCAGATAAGGATTACCCAAATTCTGCAATTCGGCAATGCTCCAATTCATATAGTAATTGTTAGTCAATATATTATAGAGTGTACTGGCGCCTGTGGAACCTTGCTGTGAACCGGTCTGTCCGTAGGAAGCCTTCAAACGCAATACATTCATGCAAAAGTCTTCCATGAACTTTTCGTTGTGCACATTCCAACCGATACCCGAACTCCAGAACGTACCGTATTTCTTTTTGCTACCGAAAGAGGAATTGCCGTCCACCCGGAAAGAAAAATCGGCATAATAACGGTTGTTGTAGATATAATTCAAGTTAGCCGCCAAACCCATGCTCCGCGTCTTCGATTCTTCGCCATCGGGCTTTCCGTTTTCTTTATATTGACGGGCAGACGCTAAAAAATGAACGTCCTCATCCATAAATCCTTCACCTACAAAACCGTACCTACGGTTGCTTTGCTCTCTCAAAGAGTAGTCTACACCGAAATAAATCTGGTGTTTGTCGGCAAAGGTTGCGGAATAGGCCAAGTTGAGGCTTCCATCGTAATTATTTCCCTTGCCGGTAGAATACTTGTATTGGCCTCTTCTGAGAAAACCATCCGTAGTTTTGTATTCGTCAGTTTGGAAAAAAGTGTGCTCAGCAGGCAGAAAATTATCGGAGGTATTATCGGTGGATGAAATGCCAACCTGCCCACGGAAGGTAAGTCCCTTCAGTACCTGCCACTCAACTGAAAACTGATTACTCCAGCTTGTGTAACCCGATTTGGCAAAGCTGTTCAAGGTCGCATTATATAGCGGATTAGCTTCTCCCGTCTGTCCCGGACTGCCCGAAAAATGCTCGAACGTTTTCACTAACTTGCCAGTCGCATCATACGGCGAATTGTAGGGTTGTTGTTTTACATAGTCACTGAAAGTGCCGTACTTGCTTTCTGAACTTCTGGAAAGGCCGTATGTCGTAGTATTTCTGAATATTAAGTTCTTTACACTATACATCAAGGTGATGGAGCCGTTGAAATTCGAACGGAAAGAATCTTTCATGGCTCCACGCGTATCATTGTAAGCACCGGAAATACTCCAGCGAAACTCCTGGCTACCGCCTTCCAGACGCAGGTTGTAACGCATACCTGTCCCTACACGCAAAGGCTTGCTTAACCAATCGACGTCCGTCCCTCCGACCACTTCCCTCAATCTCCGGGCATAGGTGTTTTTATAGGTCATATCGGAAGACGGCGAATTCATGTTATACAACCCCAAATCCCACTCCAATTGTAACTTCTCAGCGGCATTCAGCATATCGTAAGAGGTCAGGTCCGGAACTTCAAGGTTTACGCCTACTTCTGCATTTACCCGCATTTTGCCGGCTTCCGGTTGTTTGGTAATCACGACGATGACTCCGTTGGCACCCCGCGAACCGTAAATGGCAGTGGCAGCTGCATCTTTCAGAATGTTGATGGATTCGATTTCCTCGTCGTTATAATCCATCAGACGTTCCAGTGCGATTTCAAAACCATCCAGAATAATCAACGGCGTATTTACCGAGTTATCGGCAAGCTCATTGTACTCGGAAATACTCATCGGCAGAGAAGAATTACCGCGGATATTGATTTGCGGCAGATTATTAGGGTTACTGCCGGAATAGTTATCTTCTGCCAGGTTGATAGACACATCGATGTTTTTCAGCGTTTGCAGGAGATTTTGTCCCTTGTATAGTTTCAACTGTTCATGGGTAACCGTACTCACCGATCCGGTATAACTCTCTCTGGCTTTTTTGAAAATACCGGTGACTACCACTTCGTCCATTTCCGTGACATCCTCGTGCATGGT
>JAETOX010000132.1 GCA_021771575.1 Bacteroides sp.
AAAATCAATACTGCCTTATTGGGAGCGATTTGTGATGTAATCTTCTTTTGAAGTATTCTATTTATTGTTTCCATACCCTAATCAATTCTGGTGTAATGATGATCATTATTTTTAATGGCGGATTTTATACAAAAAACGGGCTGATAATTGGGGATTTTTATGTTTAATATTTATATCCTGAACTTTTTCAGGTCAAGCCAGATTCGTTGTAGTGGTGGATTGGTTGACGAAGAATGGAATTTTTCTATATCTAAAGGGCAATTTCTCAAACTTTTATTATAACATTGCAATTGCTTGTTGACTTTACATTTGTGATCGTTTATGGAGGGAGAATTTTATTATTTGTTGATTGGTGGGGTGATTGGTGGATTGCTTGCTTATCTTTTTGCCCGTGCCGGAAGAAAAGGGATGGAGGTGAGGTTACGTATGCTGTTGGAAAGGGAAGAAGAGGCGAAAGAAAAAGAAGCCCGGTGGCAGAAAGAGAAAATGAGCTGGGTGAGGGATAATGAGCGTCTCAGGGAAAGTTTGCGGCAGGCAGAGGGGAAATGGAAGAACCAGCAAGAAGAGGTTTCGAAAATACAACAATTGTTCAAAGAACAGTTCCATAACCTGGCTAACGAAATCCTGGAAGATAAATCACGGCGATTTACGGAGGTAAACCGGGAAAATATGGAACGTATCCTGGGACCTTTGAATAAAGATATTCTGGAATTCCGGAAGAAAGTAGAGGAATCTTATCATAAAGAAGCCACTGAACGTACAGTGCTCGAGCGTAAGATTGCCGAATTGGTCCAACTGAATAATCAGATCCGTGAGGATGCGGTTAATCTGACAAACGCGCTGAAAGGAAATACCAAAATTCAGGGAGATTGGGGAGAGATGATTCTGGAAAGGATCCTGGAAAATTCCGGACTGACTAAGGGAAGGGAATATTTTATTCAGGAAACCTTAAAAAACGGAAGCGATAAAGTCATCCGGACGGAAAGTGGTAATGCACTTCGTCCGGATGTTATTGTCGTTTATCCTGACAATCGGAAAGTGATCATTGATTCGAAAGTGTCGCTAATGGCATACGTAAGTTATTGTAATGCAGAAACCGATAAGGAACGCGAAGCGGCTCGCCAGGCTCATCTAATATCTGTCAGGAAACATATCGACGAACTGGCTGCCAAAAATTATTGTGACTGGTGCGATGGTGCCCTCGATTTTGTCATGATGTTTGTGCCCAATGAATCTTCCTATTTTTTGGCGATGCAGTCCGATCCTGCTTTATGGAACGAAGCCTACCGTAAACGGGTCCTTTTGCTGAGTCCTGCCAATCTGATCGTCACCTTGAAACTCATGGTCGACCTATGGAGCCGGGAATACCAGAATCGGAATGCTTTGGAGATTGCCGACAGGGGAGCCCACCTTTATGATAAGTGCGTTGCTTTTCTCGAAAGCCTGACTGCTATCGGGGACAATATCCAACGAACCGAAGAAAGCTATCGTCAGGCATTAAGCCGCCTGAAAGAAGGAAACGGCAATCTGATTTCCCAAACTTTGAAATTGAAAGAACTGGGTGTGAAATCCCGCAAAACGGAAAAAGAACTCCCGGAAATTTTTCGCTGATTCCTCATAAATCCCTAAATCATCTGTAAGCTCTCTTATTCTCTCGATTCGTCCAGAAAGTGTTGGGGCCGTTCCCCTTTGGGAATGGGGCTGCCCGAAAAATTTTGCCAGTAACTCTCTTTTACAACTATGATAAGATCAATGATAAGGAAAATCTCTATCCGCTTCATCCGTTTCATCTGTTTCATCTTTATTTCTTATCTTTGCAACTTAATCTTTAATTGGTTGATTTATGGAAATAGTAAAAGCAGAATTTGTGGTCAGTAATGCAAAAGTGGAGAAATGTCCTCAATCTAACCGGCATGAATATGCTTTTATCGGACGTTCGAATGTGGGAAAATCTTCGCTGATCAATATGTTGACCAATAACAAAAAATTGGCCAAGACGGCAGTCAAACCGGGGAAAACCCAATTAATCAATCATTTTTTGATCAACGACTCCTGGTATATGGTGGATTTACCGGGATATGGTTATGCCCGGACTTCCCAGAATTCCCGTTTGCAATTTGAAAAAATGATCCGGGATTATATTCTGAAACGGGAAAATCTGGTATGTTTGTTTGTGTTGGTAGATAGTCGGTTGGAGCCTCAAAAGATCGATTTGGAATTTATGGAATGGCTTGGAGAGAACGGAGTGCCCTTTGTGATGATCTTCACCAAAGCCGATAAGTTGACAACCACACAGCGTTTGAAATGTATCGATGAATATCATAAAATTATGCTGAATACCTGGGAAACTACCCCTTTGTCTTTTATGACCTCCTCAGAGAAGCGTTTGGGGCGGGAGGAGTTGCTGGATTATATCGACGAACTCAATCGTACTGTTGTTATTTAGTTGAAGAAGTCAAAAAAGTCCAGAGGTTGAAAACGATCGGACTTTTTCGACTTTTGTGACACTTTCGACCTCTTAGATTTTCAGTACATTAGTAAATTATCTTATGGAAGCGATTGGTTTATATGAGTTGAATAGCCGGATCAAGCGGGCTTTGAAAGACAACTTCCGGGAATCAATATGGATTACAGCCGAAATTACCGAGGTACAACTGAACCGTTCGGGACATTGTTACTTGCAATTGGCCGATAAAAGAGAGGGTGAGGAAAATATCGTAGCTACCGCCCGGGGAACCATCTGGGCTTTTACTTTCCGTACTTTACGTCCTTATTTTGAAACTACGACCGGTCGTTCGCTCGAAAAGGGGTTGAAAGTCATGCTCAATGTCGAGGTTGTCTTTCATGAACTGTACGGTTATTCGCTGAATATCCGGGATATCGATCCGACCTATACGATGGGAGACTTGGAAAGAAAAAAGCGGGAAATTCTGGCCCAATTGGAAGCCGATGGGGTAATCGATATGAACCGCGAACTCGAATTTCCGGTTTTACCTAAAAATATAGCTGTGATTTCTTCTCCTACCGCAGCTGGTTTTGGTGATTTTATGAACCAATTGGATAGCAATCCCTATGGTTATCGCTTTCAGGTAAAATTATTTCCAGCCATTATGCAAGGAGAAAAGTCGGCTGAATCTGTTATTGCAGCCCTCGACCGTATTTATGAATACGAGTCGGTATTCGATGTGGTGGTGATCATTCGGGGGGGAGGCTCACAGACCGATCTGGGGTGTTTCGATTCGTACGAAATGGCTGTTAATGTGGCGCAATTTCCTTTACCGGTTATTGCTGGTATCGGTCATGAGCGGGATGAGACCATTGTTGATCGGGTAGCTCATTTGCGGGTGAAGACACCTACGGCTGCGGCTGCTTACCTGATTTCTGTTTTTCACGAACGGGAAGGTGAACTGGAAGCCTGGAAGAATGATTTTATGACCGGGGTACAGGAATTATTACATGAAGAACATACCCGACAGATAGTGACGGTTTCGAATTTCAAGCGGTCTGTACACGTTGTGTTGGCCGGAAATGCCAATCGTTTGAAATTGTTGTCCCAGAAATGGGAACATGCTTCGGAGTCATATATGCGAACTTGTCTGGCAGGATTCGGGCAGTTGGTTGTCAGAATAGAGAACCGTATGCTTTTATTGTTTGATCGTCAAAAAAATTGCCTGGATAATTATTCCCGCCAGCTTCGGCAGACAACTATGCGGGGATTGGAAAATCAGCAACGCCACTTGGAATTGGCTGCGACGAAAGTAAAATTGGTAGATCCGAAAAACGTGCTTAAACGGGGATATTCCATTACCCGTTTAAACGGAAAAGCGGTAAGAGTCGCCGACCACATAACGGCGGGTGATTTGCTTGAAACAGAGTTAGACGGGGCAATCATTCGTAGTGAAGTGAAACAGGTATCGGTAAATCAGTATGATACTATCGATTAAGGTAAAGTTAGTTTTTCTTGAAAATAAAGTAAAGTATAGATATGGAAGAGAATAAGTTAAGTTATAAGGAAGCCATGGCTGAAATCGAAGAGATTGTAGTGAAATTAGAAGATAATCAGCTGGATGTCGATGAATTGAGTAGCAAAGTGAAAAGAGTTTCAGAATTGATCGCTTTTTGTAAGTCCAAACTGCATGAGACAGAAGAGGAAGTGGAGAATATCCTGAAATCTATAGATAATTGATCTCTTGTTGGACATGAAAAGAGGAATTTTAGTCGGTTTCTGGTGTCTGTTTTGCTGGGTAGTTCAGGGACAGCCCGAGACCGCTTTGCAGCATTTATTGGATACGGAAGGATTGCGACATGCTGCAATAGGGATTTCGGTAAAGCGGATTTCCGATGGACGTGAGGTGGTGGCTTATTCTTCGGAAACAGCTTTAACGCCGGCATCGGTGACTAAATTATTGCCTACTGTTTGGGCTTTGCAGGAGAAAGGTGCCAACTATCGTTTTTCCACTTCTGTCTACTACACGGGTACTATAGATGAAGGAATATTGTCCGGAGATATTGTTTTACAGGCAAGTGGAGATCCTTGCCCGGATTCCCGTTATTTCCCGACTTGCCGTTTAGTCCGCCCGTTAGTGGAAGCGATAGAAAAAGCCAATATCCATCGTATCGTAGGCAACATATGGGTGGAGGGTGCGTTGGATGGAACGGATATTCCCGGTTCCTGGCCTTGGGAAGATGTTTCAAATTATTATGCAGCTTTGTATCTTCCTTTTAATTACCGCGATAATACTTGTATACTTGAGTTTACGACCGGGCGCGCCGGGACCCCGGCCTTGTTAAAATCGGTGATTCCTGTTCTGCCGGATATCCGTATTATCAGTGAAGTAAAATCGGATCTCCGACCTGCTGACCGGGCCTGGATTTTCGGTGGACCTTATAGTTCACAATGGATAGTAAAAGGCACTCTTCCTCAGAACAGGGCTTCTTTTCAGGTCAAAGGTGCTATACACCGGCCTGCCGCCGTATTTGTACACGAACTGACCGAAGAGTTGGCAAAGAAGGGAATCGAAGTGAAGAATGGGGCCGGCGAAGCCTCTCCCCGGACAACTCTGTTTACTCTGGCTTCTCCTCCACTGAAGGAAATTGTTTTTCACACCAATAAAGCCAGTGTTAATCTTTTTGCCGAAGCATTGGGAGCCTTGGTAGCCGGGGAAAATTGGTCGGAAGAATCGGTAAACTGGCTGGCAAAAAACGGAATTCCTGCTGATGGCGCTATATTGAAGGATGCCTGTGGATTATCTCCTGCTGATGCCGTACCTGCCCGGGTTTTTACCGATTTGTTGATTCATGCTTACCGGACATTGGGAGAGACCTTTGTGCGTTCTCTGCCTGTAGGAGGGGTAGACGGTGGATTAGCTGGTTATTGTTTACAGGTCCCGGAGCTGAAAAATAATCTGAGAGCCAAGACCGGTTCGATGGGAGGTGTACGTGCCCTTGCCGGCTATCTTACTACCCGGACCGGTGAATCTTTGGCTTTTGCGATACTGATCAACCATTATACCTGCACGACCTCTCAGCTTCAGCAGGCTGTACGAAATTTTTTGAAGACGTTATTGTAAAATCAAGTAGTATTGATAGTTAAATCAAAGTGAGTTTTTTTAATCAAAATAAAGATAATTGAAAAAGATAGTTATCTTTGGTGGAAAATTCCGGTGATGAGGGAGCTTGGGGATATATATAAGGAGGCGAACTATAAAGTTCTGTTCGAGAATTTTTATAAGCCACTGGTGAACTTTGCTGCGACGCATACTCTTAATTTGGATGTGGCGGAGGATCTTGTGCAGGAAGTCTTTGTATCTATTTGGATGAAAGAGTTGGAATTCGAGAATTTACTGGCTTTAAAAACTTATCTCTATCGCTCGGTATTGAATCGTTGTCGCAATTATTTGCGGGATAACCGTTTGCGGCAGCAATATGCGCAGGAAATGCGTCAGGAGGATTCGGACAACTCGGACAACTCTTTGATGAATGGAATTATCCGTGAGGAAGTTTATCGTCAGCTGACAGCTGCCCTCGATTATTTGCCACCCAGATGTCGCAAGATTTATGAAATGGCTCAGGATGGGATGAAATCTTCGGAAATAGCAGAAGAATTGGGGCTTGCTGTAGAAACAGTGAAACGACAACGGAAAATTGCCCGTAAAATTTTGCAGGAAAAATTAGGAAAATATATCATTTTATTAGTCTTTGTAAAATTCCTATAAGAAATTCCGGTTCTTTCTTAGAAAGGTTAATTTTTATGGTCTTTCAGAAGTCTTTTCGTATTTTTGCACACCTAAAAAAAATCGGTATGTTTTTGGAAAGCGTTAATCGGTCGGGATGGATCGAAGTTGTGTATGGATCTATGTTCTCGGGTAAAACAGAAGAATTGATTCGGCGTTTGAAAAGAGCTCAGTTTGCTAAACAGCGGGTAGAAATTTTCAAACCGAAGATCGATATACGTTATTCAGATGGAGATGTTGTGTCGCATGATGCTCATGCTATTCGCTGTACTCCAGTAGAAAACTCCGGTAATATTCTTCTATTGACCGGTGAGGTCGATGTAGTGGGAATAGATGAAGCTCAATTTTTTGACCGGAATATTGTTGCTGTTTGTAAACTGTTAGCCGATAGGGGGATTCGTGTCATTGTCGCAGGGTTGGATATGGATTACCTGGGACATCCTTTCGGTGCCATGCCCGAACTGATGGCTATTGCCGAATATGTAACCAAGGTGCATGCCATCTGTGTGCGCTGTGGTAATCTGGCGCATCATTCTCATCGGTTAAATGATGATGCACAACTGGTGATGTTAGGGGAAAAACTGGAATATGAACCTATTTGCAGGCATTGTTTTAATGAATTAGCGAAAAAAGAAAAGGAAAATTTTTGAGTTTTTTATAAATATCCTTTTATTTTTGTTCTTGTAAATATAAAAAATAAATTATGCCCATTGACACAGAGGAAATCCTGAAAGGCGTAAATCAAAAAGATCTGAAAGCATGGGAAAAACTTTATGCTTCTTACTATTCTACCCTTTGTTCCTATGCCAATGGGATTGTCAAAGATCCTGATGCTTCGCAGGATATAGTACAGGATATTTTGATCAGAATCTGGAAATCCGACCGTATTTTCCCGGATATGAAAGACCTTACCTGGTATTTATATCGTTCCACTTATAATAATGCTCTTTTTCATCTCCGCACCCAAAATTCTCACCAGCATATCTTGCGGCAAATGGATCCGGAAGAAATGGAAATGCCTGAAGAACAGTTTGCCAAAACTGTTCAGGAAGAGTTGATCCGTCAGCTTTATGTATATATCGAAGATTTGCCTGAGGAAAGGAAAAAAATTCTTTTGTTAAGTATTGAAGGACATTCCGGGAATGAAATTGCTGATATGCTGGGAATCAGCATCAACACAGTCAAAACCCAGAAAAGTCGTGGTTTCAAATACCTGCGTGAAAAATTGAAAAATTCGGTATTGTTATTTTTGTTATAAATTACAATCTGTTTATTTCTATTTGTTTTGGAGGAAAGGCGATATTTGATCTCAATCAGCAACAATTTAGGTTATTCAGGTGATTGATTCCTGATCACCATTTCGGCTAATCGTTCGTATTTGCAAGATGTCATTTTATATTTATATTGTTTATAAATTTTCAAGTTCTATTTTAGGTGTATAAAAAAATAAAATTTTTCTGTCATACCTGAAACGAATTCGTGCATTTTAATATCGGAAGGTTAAACTTTCAAAAAAAACGTTCGTTTATTTCAGATGAAAAATGAAGAGATAAAAAGTTAATATTTTTAGTCTTTTATTATTCATCTGTTAAATATTATTTTCAATATACCTATCTGATTCATAATCTCTTTTAAATCATTATCGATTCACATCAATGGCTAAAACGGTAAAAATCCATTTTTTCGTCTTTTGGCCTTTTGGGGGGCTTTTAACCTCCCAAATAAACGAACGTTTTTGTAGAGAAAACTATTAGATATGATACAGGATAATTTTGCCGAAATTGTGGAAGGCTTGAAAAGAATGTTGCAGAATGATTTGGGAGAGAAAGAGGTAGAACGATTAAAAGAACGGTTGGGAGAAAAAAAATTTTACGATCTCATTCTGCATTTCGGAAATGAAAAGTATATCGAAGACAAATTGAAAGAGTATGCGACCTATT
>JAETOX010000133.1 GCA_021771575.1 Bacteroides sp.
AGATCCAGAGTGCTTATCAGGATCGGAGCCGGTATAGCGCGACAACCAGAATAGAATGTATCTATAATTTAAGTGCTTTGGTAAAGGGATTGGAGTTGCGGGCAAGTGCTTCTATGTCAAAGACCGGCTACGAGATGAATGCTTTTCAGTCTATTCCATTCTATTATGCTTTGGATGCAGAAAACGGTGGCTATGATTTCGAGACGGGAGAGCATACTTTGACATTGTTAGGTAATGGACGCCGGACGTTGGAACAGCCTCTTACGGGAGGTTCTGCATCCACTTCTTCCACGCAATTGGTGTATGAAGGTAGCTTGCTTCATACTGCAGCATGGGGAGGGGCCGATGCTACTTTACATCAAACTTCATTAACTGCCGTATTTCAGGCGTTACAGGCAAATTCTGCTCCGGTGGGTGATTTGTTTGGTAGTTTTGAACAACGGAACTTGAGTTTCTCCATGCGTGGTAGTTATGGGTTTATGGACCGTTACTTCGTAGAAGCCACTTTCGGGTACAATGGTTCCGAGCGGTTTACTAAAAATAACCGGATGGGATTTTTCCCGGCTCTTAGTGGCGCGTGGCTTGCTTCCAAGGAAAATTTTATGCAGGGAGATATTAGCAGATGGATCTCTTTCCTGAAATTAAGAGCTTCATGGGGAAAAGTAGGTAACGACGGTATCATCAAAGATCCTCGTTTTGTGTATATGCCGGAAATTATAGATGGACCGAATTATAAAGATCCAGAACCGGGAAAAAATGAGAGGATAGATCGTAGAGAAATCAAAAATTATGGCGATCCGGATGTGAAATGGGAGATTTCCGAGCAGGTGAACCTCGGTATCGAAACTCGTTTCTTCAAAGATATTCTGGAGGTTAATCTCGATCTTTACCAGGAGGTGCGCCACAATATCATCGAACAGCGGCTTTCTATTCCCGCACACGTGGGCGTGGAAGTGAATCCTTTGGACAACTTAGGTAAAATTCGGTCTCGAGGACTGGATCTTGCAGCTAAAGTACAACATGCTTTCAATAAAGACTTTTGGATCATTCTAAACGGTACCTTTACTTATAATAAGGCGGTTTACAAGGAACTGGACGAAGTGAAGGACAAACCGTACTGGCAACAGAAAACGGGTTACGAGCTTTCCCAACGGGTGGGATACATTGCCGAGGGATTGTTTCGTGATCAAGCAGAAATCGATAACTCGCCACAGGCGAATACCGGAATTATGCCGGGTGATATTCGTTACCGTGACGTTGACGGCAATGGCGTGATCGATGTGAACGACGCGGTGCATATCGGTTTCCCCGAAACGCCGCGTATGGTGTACGGTTTCAGTGGATTTGTCAATTACAAAAACTGGGAATTCAGTTTTGCTTTTCAGGGTTCCGGTAAACGGAGTTTCTTTATCAACCCGAAATCTTTGTCGCCTTTCGAGAATGATCGTGCCATGCTGAAGGAGATCTACGATAGCCACTGGACAGAGAAAAACGTGGATAATCATCCGTTTTGGCCTCGTCTTTCTGTGCAAAATGTCACCAACTATAACAAACAGGAAGATTGGGAGGCGAACCTCACGGATGCTCGTCGCTCTACTTATTTCATGCGGGAATGTCATTTTCTTCGCTGTACCTCTTTAGAGCTGGCATACAACCTGCCGTTGAGTATCCGTCAAAAGTTACGTATGCAGAACGTGAAATTCTTTGTTCGTGCGAACAATCCCTTCTTGATTTCCAATTTCAAATTGTGGGATGTGGAATTGGGGGGAAATGCATTCAATTACCCAATCCAAAAGACTTATGCGTTAGGTGTAAACATTAGTTTCTAACTTAAAACCAGAGATAACATGAAGCGTTTGATAGCTTATTTATTTATTGCGTTCTTACCGGTCACTTCTTGCGACAGTTGGCTGGACGTGGTGCCGGAGGAAGATATCGCTACGATTGATTCGGAATTTGAAACTTATGACCAGGCTTACAAGTGGTTGAAAAGTGCTTATGTTTATATGCAGGACCTTTATGAGCGATATTATGATGTGGCCTACACGGGTTCTGATGAATTGGTTGCCGACAATTATTTAAGAACTACTCTTGCCAGCATGCATCCCGTGGGATTGGATATTATAGGCGGCAAACAGAACGTATTCGCTCCTTACGCCGACACGTGGTTAAGTGTATCCCAACTTGGTCAGCGTTACCGGAAAGATTTCTATACACAAATTGTACTTTGCAATCATTTTATTACCCGTATTGACAACGTGTATAATTTGTCTGCTAAAGACAAAAGCGAGTGGAAAGCCGAGGTGATAGCCTTGAAGGCGTATTATTATTTCGAACTGGTGCGTCGCTACGGTCCGGTGATGATTGTACCGGATTCGTTTGATCCGAACCAGAATGTAGAAAACTTGAAATTACCTCGTAGCCACGTGGATACTTGTTTTAATTATATCGTGCGTTTGTGTGACGATGTCGTGGATATACTCCCGTCGTGCAAAACAAAAAAGAGTGAACGAAGAGGGTATTTTAATAAGGAAGCGGTTATGGCATTGAAAGCTCGGGCGTTGTGTTACCAGGCATCCGATCTTTTCAACGGGAACCCGGATTACGTAAACTTCAAAAATAAAAAAGGAGAAGCATTGTTTAGTACCACGGCTGATCCGAAAAAATGGGAGCGGGCCGCTCAGGCTGCAATCAAAGTTATTGAGTTTTGTCAGGAAACAGGATCGGCAACCTTGATAGAGGGTAGTGTCGCTAACACGCAGTTACAGTCATATATGCTTGATATTGAAAGATCGGCCCAGACATTTGGTTGGAAAAGCGACGAGGCTTTATATATGGTCAGGTTAAATGGAGAGGATGCAGCTTGGTTTAGGTATACATTACCTAAATTCTCTGATGGTTCGAACCATACCTTGCCTGGGGCTTGTCTTGCTCCTAGCATGAAAATGGTGGAAATGTTTTACACGGAAAATGGTTTGCCTATTGACCAGGATTTGAAATGGGTTGGGTCTGGTAATCCTTATGCGCTTGGCATAGAGACCGATCCGAAATATACTGATGTGGTGGTATTAAACGAAACTATGTTGAATTTACACCGTCGCCGCGAACCCCGTTTCTATGCCGATATCGTGGCAGACCGTTGCTATTGGCGTTTGGGTACCGGGGTAGACAATATACACTTGATAGAAACTTATCAAGGTGAGAAGAGTGGATTGGGAGAGAAGCGTTTTTCTGCCAATGTCCCGCAAAATATTACCGGTTATTACCTGAAAAAAGGGACTGCATCTACCGCAACTCTCAATGCGCATCAAGGGGGATTGAATAGTTTGGGAGAACGACCTGCCGCCGTATTTCGTTTAGCAGAGATGTATCTTATTGCCGCCGAGGCGTTGAACGAGTGCAAGGCTGCTCCCGATGGGGAAGTGTACAAGTATTTGAATGTCGTGCGTCATCGTGCCGGGATACCGGATGTGGAAATAGCTTGGAGAAATGCTAAAGATCCGGGCAGGGTGAAGTCCAAGGCGGGTATGCGCGATATTATCCGCCAGGAGTGGAACATTGAGTTCGCTTTTGAGGGATATCGCTTTTGGAACGTACGTCGCTGGAAGACCGCAAATGTTGAATTGAACGAGCAATCCTTTGGGTGGAACGTAGTTGGCAATAATGCTAATGATTTCTATAATAATGGGAGGGGCCCCGTAGTGGTATATTCCGGTAACAAGTTTGTTGCGCCGCGTGATTACTTCTGGCCTATTCGGAGCGAAGAGGTTCAGACGGCCGGTTGTGTGCAGAATCCGGGATGGTAAAAATTATAAATCAAAAATAATTATGAAAAAAATATTATTTTTATTACCGGTATTTTTCATTTTCCTTGCTTGCAGCGAGGATGATAAAGTCGGTTTCGATGTACCAGTGGAATTTCGGAAAATCTCTTTTCAGCCGATTCCTGGTGGGGCGGTAATGCGTTATAAATTGCCCGATAACATGGATATTTTTGGAGTACGTGTCCGCTACAGGGATGCTTATGGACGACAGTTGGTGAAAGAAGGTACCTACCTGACAGACACTTTGCTACTGAACGGTTTTGCAGAAGCACGGACCAACGAACTAGTACGCCTCACTTTCCTCAATAGTAAGTTGGAGGAATCCGTTCCGTTGGAGATGACATTCAATACGACAGATGCCGCTACGGTGGCTCTTTTCGATAATTTGAGCGTGACTCCCTTCTGGGGTGGAGGGTTCAGCATCATTTACACATCACCAACTAACGTAGAGGGAACTGTGCATATTTTTTATGTCGGGATAAATCCTGCCACGAAGCGGGAGGACAATATCTTGTTAGGAAGCTATCCTATTCAGGAAGGAGGCGACACGCTGAGTTTTGAATTGAAACAGGCATTGGATGAATTGAAAGTGATTGTGCGGACAGACGATTTCGACGGAAACATGGTGAAAATGCAAACTTATGAAGGTATTGAGAGCCTGACAATGGAAATGTTGTCGCCGGATCAGTTTAAGTTCTTTTTCCCGGAGGAACTGGCAATTGAAGATGAAGCTCACCAGATTGGCGTGAAATATCTTTTCGACGGGCAAAAGAAAGGGGCGAATTACCGGAAGAATTACCAGCAAAAGGATTTCTATAAATACGGTACTTTTGTGGCAGGTCCATATGCGTTCAATGAACGTTTTATCATCGATTTTGGGAGTCCGAAGGTGCCTGCCATGTTACGCGGTGATGCTTTCTTGTATCATGGATTTTACTATCCCAATCCCGAGTACCCTACTTCGAGTATGGATATGTTTGTTGCAAACTTATGGCATGGTGTCTATATTTCCCGGTTGCCGGCAAAAATCAAAGTATATGGGACGAATGCAGCGGATCCCGCAAAAGTCCCTCTTGGCGAGTGTACCGTGCTTTACACGTTGGATGAAGACCCCAAGTGGGCTAATTTCTATGACAAGGCCTGGTGTCGTTACTCAGATTATCCCTCTGGTCCTGTAGATTATCTTAAAGATGCGTTTAAGGAAAAAGATAACAAGGCTTTTGATGAGGCAGATCCGATCTCTTTAGAAATGAAATGTAATTATTTTGGAGAGGCTTTCCGTTATGTCTTCTTCATTGTAGAGGACACGTGGATGAGTAACAACAAAAGTTATATGTATCCGAACGGCTACGAAGAGAATGTCAGGGAGTACATAACATTCGACGAGTTGGAAGTATTTGTAAAGGAGGAAAAATAATAAAGAGACAGCTATGGTAAAAAAACTATATTATACGATTGGTTTATTCGCTGCGTTCTTGCTGCCAAGTTGCAGCGAGAGCCTTGAAGATACATACGGCGAGTTTGCTGGCGACGGAATGATTCGTTACCTTGGTAAATGTGATAGTGTGAGCGTGAATCCGGGTTGGGAACGTTTACAGGTGATATGGAGGCACAATATCGATGCCGGGGTGAAAAAAGTGAAAATCACTTGGAAATCCGATAAAGGTTCGGGCGAGATGTTCGTGAACCCGTATGACCCGGACAGTGATGATTTAATGGATACTGTTTATATCGAAAATTTGGCTGATGCCATGTACTCCGTGCGGGTGAACAACGTGGCTGACGATGGTCGGGAGTCGCTGGTAGAAGAAAAATATGGTCGCCCGTATTCATACGATCACGAGAATTTGCGTTCATTTTCGAGAGGGGTTATCGCTTTTAGTCGTATGGGTGACAAGTTAGCCGTAATGCTCGACCAAAGTAATGAGAATATTAAGGAGATGTTACTGTGCTTTAAAGATAAAACGGGAAAGGTGCACGAGTGGGATATAAAGGCTCATTCGACCGATTCATTATTTTATATGGCTTATGGTTTTTGGAAAATTGATTTAGGACGTGACTATCTTTTCCTATTGCCGGATGAGGAAGGTGTGGATATCGATTTTAACCAGCCGATTATCGTACGGAGGAAGGGAAAACTGCAGGAATGTGTTGATGAAATCGAGTTCAAGGATGAAGCGTTGAACTTGAACGAGAGGTTGTGGTCTTCCGCATTTTCGCAACTGATGCAAGGACTGTACGGTTCTAATTGGGAAAGTCAGGTGGATAAGGTAGAAACCTTAGAAATAGATTATAATATGTCTTCTATGCAGGATTTGATGTATTTCCCGAATTTGAAGAAAATAGTGCTTGGTAAGAATCGATACATAGATACCCAGTACGTTGAAACCAGTCATAGCACTACGGATGAATACGTGGGGTTGGTGATGTTGCAATTCTTGAAAGATACCCGATCCGATTTTATGGTGGAGCGCTATAATACACACTATTTTTACCAAAGAGATGATATGGGTGCATTCTTTATTGATGCATACAAGGAGGCTGGTAAATTGACGGATTTGCAATTGGAAGAAAAAGGAAGTAGTAATTTGTTTAATAAACCCAAGTACACGCCGTTGGATACCACAGGTTGGAAGTTGACTTGTTCCGATACTTTACGCAACGGTTACAAGGATAACGGGGTGGCCAACTTGCTTTTCGATGGGAAACGTCATATTATTGAAGAATCTTGGGGACAAATATATGAACATGATGAGGAGGTTTATTTCGAACCTTCTGAGACGGTTGGGGCTGCCATTGTCTCCGTAACCTATGACATGAAGAGCGCACGGAACGTGCAAGGTTTCAAGGTGGGGCAACCTACCCGTAACCAAAAAGGCGATACGGACTATTTACTGTCGGCATTGAAAATCGAATTGTCCGTCGATGGCTATACGTGGACGAATGCTACCCATACGGATGGAAGTGCAACTATCGGGAATACACCTGGCGAGGAAACTTATATCCCCATACCGAAGGAGTTGCAGAGCCCTGCGAGGTATGTCCGTCTCACTATGTCGAATCGTAATGTTGGTCAGATCAGCGGTATGGCTAAATTCTGTCTGCGCCTTGGGAAGTTCATCCCATGTACGGTGGAATGATCATCTGGTAATGAAGAGGGGGAATCTCCCCCCTCCTTATTTTTATCTGAACGATTGTTATTGCCTCATGTCTTGACTTTTGCAAAAGGTACAGAAACATGCACCCATCCCGGGATTTTTTCGCACAAAATCTGAAAAAGCGATCTATATAGGTTTTATTATGGTATTTATATACCATAAAATTTGATAGTAAAAAGAAAGATAATGATTAAAATATTATTTACGTTATCCTTGATTGTAGGATTATCAGGGAACGGATTTTCGCAGCATGGTTATATAGTTTCCGGTAAAATCCGGGGCTTAAATACCGAAAAAGTTTACTTAGTCTCCGCCGATCAAGGGGCTGCAGATACCTTAGCTTCGGCTTCGGTTACCAGTGAAGGATTCGTACTGACAGGTAATCTGCCCGGGGGCATACGTGCCGTGAATCTCGTCCTGTCCGGTGTAGATGGACAACTGCCGATTTTGCTGGAAAATATGCAATACCAGGTATCGGTTACACAACAGGGTGCCATAGTGGAAGGCGAAGGTCCCGCAGCAAAATTGCTCAAAGAATTCGAAGGCATCAGCCGCGACTATGCCGCCGAACAAAACTGCATCCAGGCGGAATTACAGGCGGCCGGAAATACTAGTGACGCACAAACTCAGAGCTTTCAGCTCCGGGCCGACAATGCCTATAAAGAGTCCGTACGCCGTATGCACGAATTGCTCCGTACCCATGCCGACAGTTACGTTTCGGCCTACGTCATAGCCCTTGGTATGGCTGCCGATGATGAAGCGACACTACGGGCCAAATACGAACTGTTAACTCCCGCTGCCCGCGCTACCGCTCCCGGTAAAGCCATCGCCGCTGCTCTGGACCGTTATGGTGAGCTGGCCGTAGGCGGGACCGCTCCTGATTTCACGCTTTCTAAACCCGACGGAAATACCTTCGCTTTGCACGGTCTTCCGGCCAAATGGAAATTAGTGCATTTCTGGGCATCGTCGAATCCTGCCAGCCGCCAGCAGAATCCCGAACTGGTCCGCCTTTATCTGCAATATCGTCCGAAAGGTTTCGAAATCGTCAGCGT
>JAETOX010000134.1 GCA_021771575.1 Bacteroides sp.
CTGGCCGGAGCCGTAGTGGTGATGACCACTACACCGTTCGAAGCCCGCGAACCGTAGATGGCTGTTGCGGCAGCATCTTTCAATAAGGTGATCGTTGCCACCCGATAAGGGTCCATGTCGAATACCTTTTCTGCTGTAGTTTCGAAACCGTCGACAATAAACACCGGCATATTCGGATTGCCATTATATTCATCGCGCATGCCACCGATGCTTCCGGTTCCGCGGATCTGGAAATCGGGGATGGCATTTGGATTCGATCCCAGCTGGTTGTTTTCGATTTTCACAAACGAAGGATCGATGTTTTGCAGGGCACTCAGGATGTTCTGATTTCCGGCAGTCTGCAACTCTTCGGCCGTGATCGTACGGGCTGCTCCGGTAAAACTGTTTTTTGCCTGATTGAAGTATCCCGTCACCACCACCTCGTCCATTTCGCTTGTTTCGTGTTGCATGGTTACATTCAACTCGGTTTGATTTTTCAGGGTTACTTCCTGGGTTTTCATACCTACCATAGTAAACTGGAGAATATAATTGCCTTCCGGAACGGCCAGAGAATATTTTCCATCCATATCTGTCGCAGTGCCCAGTGTTGTTCCTTTGATTAAAACCGTTACGCCGGGGAGGGCTGCTCCGTCTTCGTCGCTTACCTTACCTTGTATCCGTACTGATTTCTGTTGCGGAAAACTGTTTTTCTTTTCTTTCACCACAATCACTCCGTCTGTTATCTCATATTCGAAACGGGTGTTTGCCAGCACCTGTCGCAGTGCTTCTTCTACCTCCACATTGTTTAAATTCAGATCGATGTTTTCGTAACTCTTCAGTAAATTTTCGTTGTACAAAATTTTTACTCCTGTCTGATCTTTGATTTGCATCAAAACATTACTCAGCGATTCGGCAACAACTTTCAGATTTACCAACTTCTGTTGCGAAAAAGCTGTCCCGAAAGCTGAAAAGGTTAGCCAGCAGGCCAAAAAGCAACTCAGGCGCATCACCAGAAAAGTTTTTTTCCAATGCTTTTTTTTCATAAATTTGTCGTACATGTTATAAATTTTAAATCAGTAATATGGAATGTACAGAGAGTGCGAAAAGTTGGACGCTGGCCGCACTCTTTGTTTTTTATTCAGCACTCTTTATGTACACCGTCCTGCCGGAAAGTTGAAAACAGACATTCGCTCCTATTCCGAATAGCCGGAAAAAAGTTTTGATGTCGGTATATTTATCCAGATTTCCGGAAAATTCCAATTGTTTTAAAGCATTGTTTTCAAACACCACTTCGATATCATACCATCGGGCTAGAATCCGCATGATTTCTTCGAGGGTTTCTTTATGAAAAATCAATTGATTGTCTTTCCAGCCGGTATAATTACAGACGTTGACACGGCGGATTTCAGCTTCTTTGTCTCCTTTTCCGAAAAGGAGTTGTTGCCCGGGATCAAGTGTCTTTTCTGGGATTGCTGAGTTGATAAAACTGACTTTTCCATTCACCAAAGTAGTAGCAACAATAGTTTCGTCAGGATAACATTTTACGTTAAATTCTGTTCCCAATACCCGGATTTCACCTAAATCGGTCTCCACAATAAACGGTGTATTTGTATCTTTTGCCACTTTGAAATAGCCTTCACCACTCAATCGGATTCTCCGTTCGTTTTCTGCAAAAAACACAGGATATTTCAGACGGCTGTCGGCATTCAGCCAGACACGGGTTCCATCGGATAAGCTCAAACAATACATTCCCGCCCGGGGAACAATCAATTCATTATAACCGGCGGCATCGAAAGCAGACTGTCGCAGGGCCGGATACTCCAACCCTCCGGAATCAACAGCAATAAGCATCCCGTTTTTTTCTTTCAGTTGCCGACTTTCTTTTCCCAGCATCACTTGTTCCCCATCGGTTTTGATCAGTAAAGCTTTCATTTCGGCGGAACGGATTTCCGGGATAACATGTCCGGCTATGGGTAAGACTTCTGTTTTTTCTCTTGGCACGACCATTAATATTCCGGCGGTCAGAATGCAAGCCGCGCCTGCAATTCGGCTCCATAAACGAATCTTCAGACGCTTCGATTCCTCACGCTTCATTTTCCGAAAAGCCTCTTGTCCGCAATAACGTTCCCGTTGTCTCGATTTTTTTTCCAAATAAGCAGGATCTTGCAGACGGCTTGATAACTGATCTCCGGATATATTCCGGTTTCCAGTCAGTAAATGCGTCAATGCCTGTTCTGTTGCTTTTCGGGCTTCATCTGTTATATCTTCCCATTTCATCATTTTCGGTTTAGAAGTACATACAGACACCACGAAAGAAAAAACGGGTGACAAAAAAATAAAAAAAATGTGGAATTGTTATTTAAGCAACAGAGGCAACACGAACAACCATAATTCGCCCAGCTGTTCCCGCAAAAAGAAATAAGCCCTCTTTTTCTGTGTTTTAACTGTATTTTCTGAGATACCGAGCGAAAGAGCGATGTCTCTGATTTTTTTCCCATTTGCACTTTGTAAGAGAATTTCTCTTTGCTGTTCCGGCAAACGGGAAATGGCCTGATAGAAATGGGAAATGGCTTCTTCTTCAACAGCTTCTTCAATTGCCATCATCTCGGCCTCATAATTCTGCTTCGTCCATTTTTCATGAAGTTTGTGAGCCCGTTGCTGGTCACGAAGGAAATTTAAAGAAGCATGATAAACCGAACGATAAAGATAAGAAGTAATGATTTTGATATCCTGAAAACAAAGCGAGGAACGCCATAACCGTAGTAAACATCCCTGTACAATATCTTCGGCTGCATTTTCATCACTGGTGATTCGGGCAGAATAACAACATAAGGGGGCATAAAAATAATTATACAGTTCTTTCCAAGCCTGATCCTCTTTCAAATTTACTCCCTGTATGAATTGCCTCGTCTCCATTACCCTATTTTGATGGCAAAGCTAGAAATTTATTTCGGGATTATGAAATCGGATCGGTAGCAGAAAAAATCAGCGAAGCCAAACGCTTCGCTGATTAAATATGAGGAAAATTCAATTACCGGAGATGCTTGTCAATGTATTCTATGATTCCGGATGAGGAAGGACGCGGAGCATCCAACGAAATCACCTTGCCGTTTTTATCGAAAAACAGGAAACGAGGGATGGCGTAAATATCGTAATTTTTACACACTTCGGAATCGAATCCACCCGGACAGATAAATTGTTTCCATTGCGGTTTGTCTTCTGTGACTTTTTTTATCCATTTGTCTTTGTTTTTGTCTATAGAGATACTGAGTAAAGCAATTTTTTTATTTTTGGCATAATGGGCCGCCAATTTTTCCATGTAGGGTATTTCCGCACAACACGGGCCGCACCAGGTTGCCCATACGTCAATATACATAGCTTTCCCGCGGAAGTCGGACAGGCGGAACTTCTTTCCTTTTTGGTCCGTCATCCTGAAATCAAAAGCTCCCTCTCCCTTTTTCAATTTTTTGTAATGAGTATACAGGGTATCTGCGGAGGCACGGGCTTCAAGGTTGGTGGAAATATTTGTATAAAGCTGGTACACTGCTTCTAGATTATCCGGGGCTTTTTTCAAAAAATCCCGGATATAATCATCTGCAAAGGCATTGATGACTTCCTGACAGGAAAATACCTGTTTCAGGCTATTGAAGTAATGAAGTGCTTCCTCTCCTTCCGGTGCTGGATGATGGCGTAAATAGTGGCGCAAATATTGGGCGGCTATTGCCAGATTATCCGGATCATTCCGGTCAAAAGATGCTGCGAATTGTTCGAAGTCGGCATCTTTTTTCAGTTTCGACCAGGCAAAACGGAATAATTCATATGGAATATTATTGTCTATTTCTGTCATCATCATCCGGCGAAATGCCAGACTTTTTACCCGTACTAATTCCGACTTCACACTATCCACATCTTTCAGAAATTTTTCCCGGTATAAAGCAAAAGACATCGTATCAATACGCGGAAAGGGCCACGGGCTTTTAGAACAGGACCACTCTTCGTACTTCCGCATGAATTCAGTACAATCCCCATTGTCCCCTGAATATTTCAGTTCCAGTTCATAAGGTTGTAGGCTACTCTTATCTTTTTTCTCTGTAAAAGAAAGGGTAAGTGATGCCTCCATTCCATTTTCAAGATAAATAGGGATTATACAAGCATACTTTTTTAAAAATAATACCGCCTTGCCCGGTTCCTTTAAAGTGGTTGTATAGTCGAATACTCCGCAGGTATCTGCTTGAATGACTTCTTTTTGGTGGCCAATCATTATGATGATGTCGCCATCTTTGAAATCTTTTACTGCCACATGGATATGGGCGGGGGAGACATTATTGGATGACGATACTTTCAGAGATAGTAACGCCAATAATCCAATAAGAAAATATTTCATGACCGATTCTTTTATCTGTTTTTATCATTTTCCATATCCTGCTCTAGCTTCTTCACACACTCCGGTTGAGAAGGACGTTCATAATCGTAAGATACCAGACGGCCTTGCGGATCGATGAGTATAAAGCGTGGGATTCCCGACATCCGGTATTCCTTTCTCATCACCTCCATGTTTTTCTTATCTACCATATATTGCGGCCAGGTTGCCGGATGTTTTTTCAGATAGTCCAGCCAAACTTTTTGTGTATAATCCCACGAAATGCTGATCAGGGTAATCCGTTTGTCATTAGCGAAATGTTCCTGCAATTTTTCCATATAAGGAGTTTCCTTGATACACCAGCCGCACCAAGTGGCCCATACATCAATAAACAGGTAGGTGCCTTTCAGATCCGAAAGCCGGCATTTTTTTCCTTTAACGTCGATCAGTTCGAAGTCGGGGGCAGGTTTCCCCGGCGTCAGATTATCGTATGCCTTCACATATTCTTTGTATTGTTCGTTTACCTGATTCCGCATCGTATCATCAGTACAAATTTCGTTATACCGTGCTATTTCCTTATCCAAAGATCTGCCTGATGCACCTTTTATTATTTCTTTCAAATGTTGGGTTGCGAATTCGTTCTTTCTCTCTTGGTTGCTGACTAGGCGATTGAGCCGGTTGAGGTAGTCGATTTGCCGTTCTTCTGTTTGGAATGAGGACTCCTGGGCCTGTTGCCAGTTAATGATATTCCCGATCATATCTTCATTGCATTCCTTCGGATCATTCACATCCAACGATTTCACAAAAGTGTTGAAATCCTCGTCCGATACCTGATTCCCTTTCCACAACTGACTGGCTAGTATTCCGGCATACATCATCCGTTTGCTTTGAAACCATAAATGTTGTTTTTGAGTCCACCGGGGTTTGATTTCCGTGTCGGTAATCCGTTTTAGCAATGGTTGCATTTCCCGTTCCATTTGCTCCAACTGTGCATTATAATCGACAAAAGAAAGTTTTCGTGATTCGGGAGTATAACCGAACATTAATCCTTCCAGTTTGTCAAAAGCCAACCGGTATTCATTTTCAGCAACCCGGTCGCCGGCGTATTTCACTTTTATCGTTTTATCTGGCAGAAACGATAATTTCAGCTCTTCCTGGTCGCCGGGTGTCAGATAAACCGGGATTCTCCACGGCTGGTAATCGGCGATACGAATTGCATAAATCTGACAGTCCGTTCCCGATGTCGTCCAGGAGAAATTTCCTGAAGCGTCTACTTGCAGCGTGTCCTGTATATTCAATTCATAACATTGGATAGTCAACTGTTCGCCCTGATAATTTTCAATATGTCCTTTCAGGACTGTTTGTCCGGGTTGGCAACCCGAACAAACAGCTAAAATCCATGCAACTAATAAAACTCTCATTTCTTTATTTTTTATATTCAAAATCTATAACTTTTCCACATACATTTTTAAATTCGCAACCTTCAATAGGCAGCAAGGCACCTCCGCCTTGAGGATTCATTTGCAGGTAATAAATTGAACCGCTACCGGCAGTGCCTGATCCGTCACTTACAGCTACATACAACCGGTCCGGATTCTCATTTTTGTCGAATTCCATGTAATCTACTGGCTGGTCCATCGTATATTCCGATAGTTCGTTGCCGGTAAGCATACTTACACACTTGATGATATTTCCATAAGCATAATACAAAAAGTCAGGTTCCTTTGTCGAGATGGCAAAACAAGTGGCTTCCGCAGCACCGGTATAATTCATTTCAAGTTTTTTATCTGCGACGATTTGTATGTCGAATTCATAGGTTACGAGATTAAACTCATTTACTTCTTTTCCCGAAATCATATATCGTTTACCATTGTCATCGACCATGACGGCGCGCAATTTTTCTTTAACAGCCGTACCGTATAACATGTTCATTTGCATGTCATTGGCGTTGAATGCATATCCTAATGCTTTCGGCATAATCATTTTTCCAAACTGATCATATAAGAAACACCTCTTTGCCTGATCATAAAAGAAACCTCCTTTACCATACAGCGAGAATGGTGCTAAATGATAACCTCCCTGGGTTTTAGCATCGAATTTCTTTAAAGGGTCTCTGTTTGAGCTTATATCCCGTTTGTAGGTCTTGCCGTCGATAATCAGATATTCGGTATACTTATCTCCTGTATAACCTTCCACCACTCCTTCTGGTTGGACGTAAAACCAGTCGGCAAGGGGGTATAAATCCGTAAAATTGTTTGGTTCCACCGTAATAGCTCTTTCTTCCGTTGATATTAACACCACATTTTTGACCCCTTTTACTCCACCGATATAAAAGATTCCTTTCGGATGGCGTCCGGCCGATTTACCGTTAGCCTTTTGATAAGCATGTTTGGTTACAGAATTTTTCACATTGATAAAGGTGACATCCGATTCATCTCCCTCGATCTGGCTCAGAGCCATTACTCCTTTGGTATATTTGTCGATCACACTCAGCGATACCTGGGATTCGAAGAAAACACCGCTTGCCTTTTCCGTAACTACATAACGCAAGGTATATTCGCCCGCATCGATCGATAGTTTTACATTCAAGTCTTTTTTTAATGAAAGTGTATCCGCAGTTTTCTCCACATTATTCCTCCAGGCATACCACAAATACTCGTAATCGTCTTCCCGGAACCCTTTTTCCCCCGTAATGTCCACTGGTATGGAAAGCACGGAGTCTATTTCTGCCAAGTAGTTTTTTTCTATACCATTGATGGTTAATTTATTTAAAGGAGTGTAATCGTAATTCCCTTTATCCTCTGTGCAGGCGATTCCTGTTACCAACAACAATACACCTATTATTTCTTTTATTCTTTTCATATATCTTATTTTTAGTACCACGGCTCTATCGGTTTGTTGTTTTCATCTAAAACCGGATAATTTTCCTCGACATATTGGCTGATCGTATTTGCACGGGCACGCCAGAGATGGTAATTGGCATTAAATTCTTCAAGCGTTTCCGGAAAGTCTTCTCCGAATTGTTCCAAAAAAAGTGAGTGCTTCTTAGTTGAGTACTCCCCAAAAGTATATGATTCTTCCCAATAAGTAGGTTTTATATACATATCGGTGACCCATATTTTGGTTACAATCCGTTGGGTCAATCCCGGTTGCAGATCGTCCGAGGCCTCTAATTTCAGAGTCAAGCGGAGAAATTCTTTTTTCAGCCGGGCGTCTCCCTGGAGCAAAGTCACCGGGATCTGAACATTGTGAGCATTTTTCGGCAGGATATAAAAATCCTCTAATGCCCGGTAATGGACACCTGCTTCCGCCGTCGTTTTCTCCCGGTCTACCACCAACCGGATTTTTCTGTCGCGATCGACTGGATCGCCCAGCAGATTCACCTGTAAGTTAAGCGTTTGTTCAGTTACCTTTTTTCCGACAAACGAAAAAAATACGCTATCCGTCAAATCATTCCAATTAGATGGATTAATTTGGAAATAAACCGCTCCCGTGCAGTCGAAATCATTCATTTTATTCTCCTGGCAAGCTGTCAGCAAGCCGAAGAGTATCCCAATGTAAAATATCTTTTTCATGGTCAGTTC
>JAETOX010000135.1 GCA_021771575.1 Bacteroides sp.
CCTTGAAACGGAAGCTGCCCATTCAGGACAAGGCTCTGCCGCAAGTTCAAACGACAGTTTCCCTCCTTGCATCAATTCTTCGTAAGTGATAAAACAACGATTAATTTCCTTTCCATTCAGCAACACCCGGCGAATATAAGTATTAGCAGCAGGATCATTGGCTGTAATAACCAAATGTTTTCCATTTGCCAAACAAATCGTCGCCTCAGGAAACAAAGGAGAGGTGAGAATAAATTCGTTAGAGCCAGGACATACGGGATAAAATCCCAGACTACTCATGATATACCAAGCGGACATCTGCCCGCAATCCTCATTACCACAAATGCCGTCGGGAGTGGGGCGATACATCTCTTTCAAAATGCGGCGTACCATTTCCTGTGTTTTCCAAGGTTGTCCCGCATAAGTATAAAGATACGCCACATGATGGCTCGGTTCATTGCCGTGGGCATATTGTCCGATTAAACCGGTAATATCGGGCAAATCACCCCCAACTTCTGAATTTCCATGAAAAAGAGAATCCAGATCGGCACAGAACGTCGTCTCTCCCCCATAAAGCTGTATCATACCTTGCACATCGTGAGGAACAAAGAAACGGTATTGCCAGGCATTGGCTTCCGTGTAAGCGCGGCTAACCTGGCAAGGATCAAACGCCGTCTCCCAATTGCCGTCCAGACGCTTGGGCCGAAAAAAACGACCAGAACCGTCGAATACATTTTCGTAATTACGAGCACGGAGAGCAAAGCGCTGTGCCGTTTCATTTTCACCTAATGCCGCAGCCAGACGAGCAATACACCAATCATCATAAGCAAATTCCAGCAGGCAGGATACAGATTCCCGCCGCAAATCGGAAGGAATAAAACCATGACGTATATAATAGGCAGCACCTTTAGCATTTTTCTCAGCAGAAAGCGTCATTGCTTCCAACGCTTTGCGGGCATCGAAACCACGAATTCCTTTCAAATACGCATCTGCAATCACAGAAACGGCATGATAACCGATCATAGTATTCGTTTCACCAGAGGAAAGCGACCAAATAGGAAGCTCACCCGTGACTTCATAAATATCCAACATCGAATTGACCATGTCGGCCACCAAAGTGGTGTCCAGAAGTGTCATCAAAGGATGCCATGTGCGAAAAGTGTCCCACAAAGAAAAGGTAGAATATTGCTTACAATGCCCAGTCACCTTACCTATTGTCATGTCATGACGGCGATAATCGCCATTGGCATCACTCACTAAATTGGGAGTGAGAAAACTATGGTACAAGGCTGTATAAAAATTAGCACATTCTTCCGGCGTACCTCCCTTTACCCGTATACAGGAAAGAACTCGTTGCCAACGCTGTTCTGCTTCGCGGCGAAAATAGTCAAACCCCGCTCTTCTGAAATCATACTCCAAGTTGTACCGCGCATTTTCCATGCTGACAGCCGACACCCCCACATACATTTCCACAGACTCTTTCGGTAAAAGGCGAAATGTAGCAATGGCCTGCAATTTTTCTCCCGTAACGGAATCAACAGAACAGATTGGCTTTCCCTCCTTCACCCATTGTAAAGAATGAAACGGACGGGAGAAACGGCTTATAAAATAGATATGCTGATCATCCACCCAACCGGAAGTGTTTCGCATACCGCCAATTTCGTCGGAAGCAGTTTGTTTAAAACAAGCGGTTTTGATTTTTTCACTACTCAACAAATGCGCCAGGTCTATGACAATCGACACCTCACCTCCCTGCTCAAAAGTATAGCGATGTACACCTACATAAGGGGTTGCAGTTAATTCAACTTCAATTTTCTCTGTCGGCAGCTCCACCCAATAATATCCAGGCATAGCCTTTTCCCTTTCATGAGAAAATGGGAGAGCAGGCATCCAGTCTGCTGTTTCATCAGGCGAAAGCTTATGAGAAGAGGGATATACCAGTATATCACCCCAATCGATACATCCTGTACCGCTAAGATGCGTATGCGAAAAACCCAAGAGAGTTGAATCGCTATAATGATAACCGGAACAGGCGTCCCAATTACCTCGCCGCGTATCCGGGCTTAGCTGCACCATTCCATGTGGTACGGTTGCCCCTGGGTACGTATGTCCGTGAAATCCTGTCCCGATAAAAGGATTTACTTCATCAACGATTGAAGTCTTCGGCAAGAAACAAGCAACACACAGCAACAACGCTATATATGCCGTATTTATTATTTTCATCATTCAAGCAACTTATGTAATATTTTCAAATTATCCGTCCCGATCAAATCAATCCCCATTTCCAAAAACAGCTTTTTGACAGCCGTGTTTTCAGGAGCCCCCCACCAGCGGAAAAGTTTATGTTCACGATGAGTTTTATCCAGAATTTCTTTCATCCTGCGATATTCCTCCTCTGGCATTTTCCCCCGGCCTCGCCAAGTAAAATAACGGGAATAATGATCACTGACTACCGGTAGTAAGGTTGCCGGTTTTCCTATTCCAAGATCCCGAATCATCCCGTCCAGAAACATAAAGCGAGTCTGTTCCTTCGCTAATGTGTGTACAGGGCGTTTACCGGAGATAAAAAGCAAAACTGCACCCTCCCGGTATACCCCCTCCTCCAACGTACAAAAATATTTCCGGTAAGGTTCCAGTTTTACTTTCAATGTTTTATAGAGTTCCTCCGCATCGCTTTTAAACTCAACCATCAAGAAAAAAGGACGATCGCTGCCAGGATATACCTTTCCCCCGTTTGCCTCTATCCGAGCGATCAAAGGCTTCAGGTACATATTCTCGAACGTACGGGCTGCACGACACAAACGAGGTTTTGCATGTCCCACATACGCTTCTCCCTTTATTAACCATAAATCTGCCTCTACCCCATTAAAGTGATATGACAAAGCGTCCACCAACGGCCGACGCCGCCAGTAATCGTTGTGTGAAAACGCATTATAGTGGATCTTCTCCCCGGAATGCAAACCAACCGAAATGATAGAGGCAAAATCCCGTTGTCCCCAAGCAATCTTTCCCACTCCAGCCAACGCAATAAGGATTAAAAACGCCACAACATGTTTTATCATCTCCTTCCTAGCCTTATTTCAATTTTCAGGGGCATCAAAATCTCCCGGAAACTGACACCGATTTTTCACTTCTCCGTTTTTCAGCCGGACATATGTTTCGAATTCTCGTTTCCCTTCCGTCAACCGGATCACCCTCACCCCCGGTTCTAGTTTCCCGTAAGCATTTTTTCCGGCGGACACACGCCCATATCCCAACGCAATGTCATAATATACACCAATAAAGTCATTTTCATGATCATGTCCCGCAAATACTCCCATCACCTGCCCCGATTCTTTCAGAACTGTAAATAACCCGCTGTTCAACTTTGGACAACAAATATCTTCCAGTTTCACTCCGAACGTCTTTCCGTTCCAGGCATCGTTATATTCCGGTAACGGAATATGCATAAAGAGCAGCGACGGATAAGCATACGTCCTGATCTGCTCCCGCAACCAGGCAATTTGTGAAAAATCTACCCACTGGTAACCTCCCACATCCTTCAATCTGCAATTACTATGCGAATCCAAAAAATAAAGAACAGTAGCCACATCCCGGTTCCGCGCCCCCTCAATCTCTACCACATAATTCCCGACACCCTTCACGTTTCCCTTGCTCATCAAGCAATTCGATGCATCCTTCACCATCCCGTAAATCTCTTCCCGACTCATTCCTTGTTCGTGATCATGATTTCCGAACACCATCGTCCAAGCCACTCCGCATGTTTTCATCTGTTTTACCAACCGTCTCCATGTCGCTTGCGGATTAAGCTCTGTCACTTGATCTCCAGTAAACACCACCAAATCAGGACGTTCTTCTCTAATCACCTCATCCAATAACTCGAAACACACTTCCGACTGTCCCTTTTTCAGGTTAATATGCATATCAGTCACCTGCACAATTTTAAATTGTCCCCCCTCGTCAAACTTCAAGTGAGGTTGGGCAATCAAACCACCCACCCCAAAAAGCAATAATGGCAGAATTGAAAAAACACGATACTCTCTCTTCATGGATATAAAGTTCTATAACATTATCCGTTATAACATACCGATAGTAAGGAAGAAGCCTTCTTTCAGCTTCTTCCCACTATTAGATTTCAACATTTCAGCTTTATTAATCTTCCTTACCTGTGAAAGCCCATTTGCTTTTCCAAGCCCAACGAAGCGGACAATTATCCGTAATAGTACGAATACGTTTCATCTGATCCATCGTAACAGAACTTCTGAAACTTTGGTCGTCCATGATGTTAGTGGAATAGAACAATACACCATTTTCAGTGATTTTCAAACGATTATTGGCATCATTTCCATTTTCATCATACCAATCTTCCGTGTATCTTTCATAGGGCATCGTATCATCGCAATAATCTGTATCGCCGTTGATTTCGTTCATGGTCGGCAATAATCCGAAGAATTTCCCAAACTGTCCTACATGTCCACAGTCCAAACTACTACCCTCTCCAAATTCCACAAGGTCAAATACCAAACCGATATCAAAGACACTCCATTCCGCGTACTTAGTTTCTATTTCTGCAAACGCTTTAAACTCCTCTTCCGTTTTTTCTGTCATGGCAGGTATTCCCGGCAAAACTTCCGTTCCGGTCAAAATATAATGAGGAGCGCGAGCAGTCGATGTTCCCGCCGCCGTTTCGATAATCCAAATATTCAAATACTTTGTATAATCCCACAAAATATTTTTAGCTTGATAACCTTTGATCTCTCCCTCAAAATCCTCCAAGAAATAATTCCAATTTGAACCGTACAACCCCAAACGGTTAATCCCTTTCTCTTTCATTTTCCCACCGGCAGGATTATATTCTGCTAACTGGAAACGAACACGCGTATCAACATTACAGGGGCCTAACATATTTCCGGAAAAAGCATTCTGTAGCATATTAAAGACCTCATAGATACGATCCGCACCTAACACTTCCCCACGATCCACGTTATCTTGATTTTGCACGACATGGAAAACCACCGGGTAAGTGATCGCTTCATACGCCTCCTTTGCATATGGTTCACGTAACTTTACGGTAAACACATTCGACTTCATATCATTCACCATGATATAAAAACCCACTTCACCTTGCGCAACCTCGGTAGTTCTATACTCCGGTCCGTCTAACTCAGTTCCGTCTTCTAAAAAATACTTAACTGTTCCTTCGGTAAGGCGATCTGCTGGTATTCTGCCATATACAATCTCACCGTCTTTCCCCTCCATCTTCTGGTAAAGCATCGGGTTCAATGTCAAAGTAGCCATACCATCTGCAATCAACAGTTCGTGATCGGCACTTAACTCCACTTTTTCAATCTCAACATTGCTAAAATCAAGAATCTCTCCTTCCTCAGGCATACATCCCACGAATAGTGCTAATGATAAAAGCAAATATAATAAGTTCTTTGTCTTCATGATCTTAGTCTTTTAACTGCCAAACAGGATTTTGATTTATAAATTTATTATTCTCTAACTCCCTTGTCGGTATCGGGAAAGTATAACGATAATCCCCGGCTCCATTCAAAGTATAGGTTTTACCATCAATCGTACGTTCTGCTTTCAATCCCAAACGTTTCATATCCATCCACACGTAATCACCTTCTCCCACAAACTCTTTGCGACGCTCGCGATAGATATCCTGTAACAATTCTTCTTTACTCGAAGGCGTTGTGTAAGTGCCAGTGTACCTGGCTTCTTTAAAACGCTCCAAGACAGCTTTTGCTTCATCCAACTGATCAGTCATTGCCAATGCCTCTGCCTGAATCAAGAAAGCCTCTGACAATCGGAAACCTACAAAAACATTTCCAAAAGTAGCATACCAGGAATAAGTAGCATATTTATCCAACCTAATCTTATCGCCGACATTCATAAAATAATAACCATACCGAATATCTCCTTCTGATGCGGGGAAATGAGTATTCACGAAGTCATTGCTTATATACAGTCCCCTAAATAACGCACCATTATCCATACCATCACTACTCGAAGTAGTTATACGCAAAGCAGCCTCGTTGGTTGAAACTTTACTGTTCCAATTATCTGGATTAAACATATCAAATAATTTATCCGGATTACTTTCCAATTCCGCACCTTCCGTTTCTTTAGAAGCATATAAAATAGCATTTTTCCAATCGTCGGCCTCTGCCGCAGGCGAAAGCGCTTTAAAGTGATAAACTTCTGCCAACAACCGATTTACAACAGGAAGGTCATACATTCTGTTAAATTCTTTTCGCATAGGTGTTCTCGCCAAACGAATTTCTGCCTCGTGCAAATCACTTAGAATTTGAGTGTATACCTCTGTCTGGGATTTCCGGGATAAATCCACATTCTCGAAATCATCATAAGATTTCAGACACAAGGGAATACCCAATTTGTTGTTATCATAAGGAGCAAAATATTGTACCAATTTAAAGAAACAATACGCCCGCATAGTATACGCTTCTCCCATGATATAATCCCGCATATCTTCATCACCACTAGCAGTTTCAGCCTCATAAAGTATCAGATTCATAAAACCGATAGGTTTGTAATATTTGTTCCAATACCCTTGTGTGTCCTCAGAACGCCAATCAACCTGTTCTACATCGTCTACCGTCATTCCCTCGTTATCCAAGGCCAATGTAGATAAATCCCACTCACTGGTATAAAGCATCATCGCTTTATACTCATATATCCGCCCGAAAGGAGGCCTCGGAATTTCAAAGGAATACCCGTCACCATCAGCAGGCATACCATTCAAAAAACCGGATAAGGCTTGCTTGACGCTCTGCAAATCCTCCATGGAAATCACATTCTTAGGTGTTACGTCTAAAAAATTCTTACAAGAAGTAATCCCTAAGACCAATAAAATACTAATTAATCGTATATATTTTTTCATAATATCCATCTTTTAAAAGCCTAAAGAAAGATTAAACATATAAGTACGAGGTAAGGGGTAGTTGAATGCCCCACCGGTCGTTACATCCAAACCGCTATACTTCGTAAACACAAACACGTTACTTACCTGTAATCCTACACGACAACGGTCCAAGCCGATATATTTAAACCAATCACCACGCAAATCGTATGAAACAGTCAAATCTCGGAAAGCCAAATAATTAGCTTTTTCATATTTATCATCTGTCATCATCTGGGCATAACTATTGCCTACAAAAGAATAACGAGGCGTATTAGTAATATCACCCGGTGTTCTCCAACGGTTCACGGCACTCTTCAAACGATTGGTACGAGAGAAATAAACTTCACTTCTCGAAGTACTTCCATTGGGAGCGTATAGCCGCTCATTAAACGTTTCCAACAAATGTCCGGCGCTGTAAGCAAAGCCCAAACGTACCTCCAATTGTTTCCAGGTCAAAGTAGATGCGAAACCTCCCGTTACTTTCGGATTCACTGTACCTAATTTCACCAAAGAAGCTGTCATCACAGTTTGGTCAAACTCCTCTTTGGAATCCTCCATAACGTACGGAATCTGATCAATAGCAACGCCTTTGTTCTCTGCCCATACTTCTCTGGCCCGATCTGTCAGATAGTACATCGGATTACCGGTGGCCGGATTTACTCCCGCAAAACGATGTCCAAATATGGTTCCGGTCGCATACCCCTCTATATGAGCGGAACTACCTTTCCAATTGACCTCTTCGAATTCCTCGAAATTCTTGATATAAGTCTTGGTGATCTTATTCTTGTTCTGGGCAATGTTGAAAGAGTTAACCCAG
>JAETOX010000005.1 GCA_021771575.1 Bacteroides sp.
TATGGTTTGTATTCTCTACCTGCCACATTCAGGAAACAGAGTTACTTTATGCCTCGGGGGCAGAGCTGTATATTACAAAGATAAGAAAAATTATTTTATTCTCAAAATTGGATTGGAAAAGGGTGGGTATTGAGACTGAAGGAATCCCGGAGTCGGACTATTACATGGAAGATGTTGTGCAAGTTGCACTGTTTGCAGGCATAAACAACGGGCAGTCATGGTTAAACGAGGGGCTGTTCAATGGGCATGCTGCTCTTTTGCCGACAGAAAAAAGCGGGATTATCCGATAATGTTGGCAGATATAGGGTCGGTTTAGCCGTAAATAGCCTATTTTCGGCGATCATGTGCTTAATAACAAATAATATAATATTGAATTTTTATTCATATTATTTTTTTTATACTTTTAGCCGACAAACTTGTAATATGAAAGAGGCGAGATTTATTTTCCTGAATAAAAAGAAATGGAAAGAAATGGAGCAGGGGCAGCAATTCGATTCGGAGCGTTTGGCTGCTAATTTTATCGAATTGTCGGATGATTTGGCCTATGCCCGGACTTTTTATCCCGGTAGTGATACGGAACGCTATCTGAATCGGGTGATTGCGGGATACCTGACTCACATTAACCAGGGAAGCCGGCAGAGGAAAAATTCTTTACTTACGTTTTGGCAGCGGGATCTGCCGTTGTTGTTTGCTTCAGAGTATAAGACGCTTTGGTTTGCTTTTGTGTTTTTTTGTTTTGCTGCTTTAATTGGTGCTTTTTCGGCTGCACATGATGTTTCTTTTATCCGTTTGATTTTGGGAGATGCATACGTGGATATGACTTTACGAAATATCGCTTCTGGAAAACCGATGGGGGTATATGCTTCCGGCAGTGAATGGGATATGTTTTTTGCTATTACGACCAATAATATACGGGTTGCTTTCATTGCTTTCGTCTTCGGCCTTTTGTTTTCGGTGGGAAGTTTGTGGATTTTGTTTACGAACGGGATTATGCTCGGTGCCTTCCAGTACTTCTTTTTCCAACATGGGCTTTTGCTCCATTCGTCTATGTCTGTGTGGGCGCATGGAACTTTTGAGATTACCTCTATTATTCTAGCCGGAGCGGCCGGCATCGTTATGGGAAATGGTTTTCTGTTTCCCGGGACCTTTACACGGCTCTATGCTTTCCGGGCCGGTGCTTTGAAAGGCATTAAGATTATAGTCGGGCTGATTCCTTTTTTTATCATTGCCGGATGGATCGAGAGCTTTATTACCCGATATGCTGATTCCCATCCTTTGGTGGGAGCCGTTTTTATCGGTGTTTCTCTTATTGGAGTGGTGGGCTATTTTGTTTTTTATCCTTATTGGGTAACACTTAAATATTGTTCGGATGGAAAAAATTAATTTACGTGAAGTGCGGGGATTCAGTGATTCAATCACAGTCTCCTTTAATTTTTTAAAACAGGAGTTTGTTCCTTTGATTAAGGCATTTGCCGTCATTGTGCTACCATTGATCTTTGTGGATCTTTTTTTCAGGAGTTATGTCATGCGTTCCACGCTTAATATGGCTATGAATCCGGATATGTTGGCATCGTCGCCGGGGCAGTATATGTTGAATATACTGGTGGCCAATCTGGCGGCTATAGTGGCTCACATGTGGATGTCTTTCTTCGGTATTGCTTACTTGCGGGCGTATATCCTGAAATATGATCAGGGCAACCAGGAAAGGATCACCATGGGAGATGTGTGGCGGGTGATGTCGGAAAATATGGGGAAACTGATTCTTTGGGGAATTATCTACCTGCTGATGGGAATGGTTGGCTGTATGTGTTGTGTCGTGCCGGGAATATATCTGGCAGTTGCTTACTTCTTTACGGCCTATTTTATGGTATTGGAAGGCAAAACACTTAGTGGTGGTATGTCGGAATCGCTTAAATTGATAAAGGGGAATTGGTGGAGCTTGTTCGGGTTTCTGGCGCTTGTCGGGTTGATCGTCGGGATGCTTTCTTATGTGTTTGGAATACCTTCTATGATATTGACGTTCAAAAGTATGTTAACTCAGGAACTGCCGGGAGTTTATGAAACCACTTTCGGACTGTTTTTCGCTTCTTTGGGGCAAATTTTTTTGCAAGTTATCTTGATTATAGGAGGTGGCGTTCGTTTTTTCAGTTTCCTGGAACAACGCGAACATACCGGTTTAATTCAGAAAATCAATCAGATTGGCGAGACGGTGTAGGTATATAATAGGGGTACTTTTCCTCTTGCTTTGCTGTCAGGCGGCGAGAGGTGCAGGGGGCGACCAGACGGTAGTACAATCGGAGGATTCGACGGTTTACCGTTTGCGTCAACCGGAAGAGGATTTCCTGCGTTCGTTTCTGCAAGATGCTGCTTTTGATTATACGGTGGAACCTCCTGTTCCGGGATGGTGGGATCGTTTTCTGGACTGGTTGCTGGATCGGTTGTTTCATACCCGGTGGTCCGGAGGGGGTGTCTGGTTGGATACCATATTGAAAATTGTCGCTGTTTTGCTGCTGCTTTTTTTGATTTATAAATTGATCCGCAACAGGGCGGTTTTCTCGTTTGGAAGAAAACCTCAAAAAATACCGACTGGCGAAATCGACAGCGAAGAAATCGACGCTGTGTCTTATCCTATGTTGTTGAGAAAAGCGGTCGAGGAGGGAAATTATGTACTGGCGGTACGGATCCATTATTGGTATATCCTTTATTTGATGAATGAAAAAGAGCTCATCCGTTGGGATGGGCATAAGACCGATATCGCTTATTATCATGAAATGAAAGACCCGCAGTTGAAAAAGGAATTTGCCGCGATAAGCTGGATTTTCAATTGTGTGTGTTATGGCGATTTTCAGGTGGATCGGGTCCGGTACGACCGGTTGAAAGAAGAATTTGAAGCATTTGAAAGCAAGATTACAGGATGAAATATAAGAACATACTTTTCCTTGTTGTTTTAGTAGTCTTGTCACTGCTATATACCTGGTATGAAGCTAATCGCCCCCAGCCTGTCGATTGGTCGGAGACTTATTCGCCTGAGGATAAGATCCCCTATGGCACTTATATCACTTTTCGTAGTCTGAAGTATCTTTTTCCGGCTTCCGAAATCGTGCTTTCGGATTCTCCGGTCACGGAGCAGGTGGAAAAATTCGGAGATAGGCGGGAGATGAGTTATCTGTTTATAGATCGCCTGTTTGATCCCGGGGTTGTCGAACTGGAACGCCTGCTCGAATGGGTGGATCGGGGTAATCATCTTTTTGTCGCGGCAGAGAATATTGCCGATACGGTGCTGAATATTTTCGACTTAAAGCTCAGACACGAATATGGGGATACCGTTTTCAGGGTGATTCTGAAGGGGGAAAAGGAAATGGTTTATCGGTTCCCCTGGAGAGTTGCCTGGCTGGAACCGGGAGAACATTTTCAAGGCCGGATACTGGGATATAGAATTGAGGAAAGCGACCGCCCGTTTTTTGTAGAGATACCGTATGGCGAAGGAAAGATTTGGTTGAATACTTTTCCGAAAGGATTTACGAATTATGCTGTTCTTGATAGCCTTTGTGGCGATTTTTATTACAGAGCTTTGTCGTGGTTGCCCGCACAACAGGAGGTTGTCGTGTGGGATGCCCGGCAAACGATTGGTTTACAGCAAAACGGCTCGCCATTCCGGGTGATTTTGCAATATCCTGCCCTGCGGCTGGCTTTATATCTGATTCTAGCAGGGGTGTTGCTGTATGGGGTATTCCGGATTCGCAGAGAACAACGTCCTATTCCTGTCGTGTTACCACCAGAAAACGGAATGCTGGAATTTGTAGATAATGTCAGTGCCCTTTATTGGAAAAAGAAAGAACACACTGCTATTGCCTTGAAACAGATTGATTTCTTTTTAGGAGAGATTAGAAATAAATACTTGATCCGGACAGATACACTGGATGAAACTTTTATCACTTTATTGTCCGGGCGTTCCGGGGTGGATGTGCAGAAAACCCGGCAGCTGGTCGGGCTGATCCGAAAAATCCGGGAGAACGGACAGGTGGACGAAGAGATATTAAAGAGACTCATAAACGGGACCGATGAATTTATAAATTAATGTACTGCTGAACATGATGGAAACAGATTTTGAATTACGGATAGATTTTACGGAATTGAACGAGAAAATACGGTTGTTGCGGGAACAGATGGCACAAGTGATTGTCGGGCAACAGGAGGTGGTGGATTTGTTACTAACCGCTTTGTTGTCGGATGGGCATATCCTTATCGAAGGTGTTCCCGGAGTGGCCAAAACCTTGATGGCTAAAGTGCTGGCCCGTCTGGTCGATGCTGAGTTTTGCCGTATTCAGTTCACCCCCGACTTGATGCCGAGTGATGTGTTGGGCACTTCTGTTTTCTTGCCTTCGTCCGGGAAGTTTGAGTTCCGGAGAGGACCGGTATTTACCAATGTATTGCTGGTTGATGAGATCAATCGTTCGCCAGCCAAAACGCAGGCGGCTTTGTTTGAGGTGATGGAGGAACGGCAGGTCACTAACGATGGTGTCGAATATCCCATGGAATATCCTTTCCTGGTGGTAGCTACCCAAAATCCGGTCGAACATGAAGGAACTTACCGTTTGCCGGAGGCTCAGCTAGACCGGTTTATGTTTAAAATTTTGGTGGATTATCCCAAACGGGAAGAGGAAATGAAAGTACTGGAATTGCACGATGCCGGCAAAATCGCTGCTTGGCAGGAACTGCAAGCGGTGCTTTCTGTGGCCGATTTGAAATATTTGCGCGCCAAAGTGCAGGAAGTGCGGGTGGATGAAAAGATCAAAGCTTTGATTGTGGATTTGGTGGGAGCTACCCGGAATAACGGTTGGCTTTATCTCGGAGCTTCTCCACGGGCATCTATTGCTTTGATGAAAGGAGCGAAAGCTTATGCAGCCATACAGGGACGTGACTTTGTGATACCCGAAGATGTGCTTTATCTGGTGACTCCTGTATTGCGTCATCGGGTGCAATTGGCTGCAGAAAAAGAACTCGAAGGAGTATCGGTAGATCAGGTGATACAACAATTGACGAATAAAGTGGAAATACCCAGGTAATGCGGAATCTTTATTTGCACCGGCGTTTTTTTATTTTGTTACTGACGGGGATCTTCTTTGTCATTCTGGCCTTCATTTTCCCGGGTTTATATGTGTGGGGGGTGTGGTTTCTTTGGGTGGTCGGGATTTTGACCGTAACAGATATTGGTATGCTGTATGCCTTTGGCAAAGCTGTTGCAGGAGAACGGACCGTGAACGATAAATTTTCCAATGGCGAAGAAAATCCCATAACTGTCGGGGTGATTAATTATTATCCTTTCCGGGTGAAAGTGAGAGGGGTGGATGAGATTCCCGTCGAGTTTCAGAAACGGGATTTGCAGTTACATTTCCGGTTGGTGCCCGGGGAGAAGAAGACGCAGGTTTATTTTTTGCGTCCCGTACGGCGTGGGGAATATACTTTCGGACAGCTTCGGCTGTTCGTTTCTTCGCCTTTATCCTTGGTTGAACGGCGCTATTCGTTTGAAGGCGGGCAGAAGGTTGCCGTTTATCCTTCATTTGTCCATTTGCGCAAATACGAGTTGCTGGCTTTGGTAGGGAGGCAGACGGGAGGTGGTATCCCCCGAGTGCGTGTGGCAGGGATTTCGACTTCTTTTGATCAGATCAAACCGTATGTACAAGGTGATGACCCGCGTGCCGTGAACTGGAAAGCGACGGCAAAGGCCAACCAGTTGATGGTTAACGCTTATGTGGAAGAACGGGCACAGCAGGTGTATTGCCTCATCGATAAAGGACGCGCGATGCAGGCTCCTTTCCAGGGGATGACTACGCTGGATTATGCGATTAATGCTGCTTTGGCTTTGGCACATGTCATTTTGAAAAAGGGGGATAAAGCGGGCTTACTGACTTTCGGAAATAAACCGGGTACCCTTATCCATGCCGATGCACGTCGTTTGCAACTGAACCGTATCTGCGAAGCTTTATACAGTCAGCAAACCCACTTTCTGGAATCGGATTTCGAACAATTGTCTGCGACAGTTTCCCGGCAAATTCATACCCGCAGCTTGTTGATTCTGTTTACGAATTTCGATACAGTGTCCGCCATGAAGAGACGTTTGCCGGCATTGCGACGATTGGTGCGTAGCCACCTTGTGCTGTTGATCTTGTTCGAGGACACAGACATTAAACACGTGGTAAGGGAAAAGGCCCGGAATACCAAAGAGGTTTATTTTAAAGTACTGGCCGGTAGCTTTATTTCCGAAAAGAGACGGATTGTTCAGGAATTGAGAAATGCCGGAATTTATACTTTGCTTACCGAACCCGGTCGGTTGACTGTTGACGTTATAAACAGCTATCTGGAACTGAAAGAGCGAGGGGGAATTTAACTTTTCTGCTTTTGAAAATAAGCGTTAGCAGGCAAAGGTTGCCAAGGCGGTTTTTTAAAAAGCGGATAGCGGTTTTTTTGTGACTCTTGATTGTTTCGATTGAAAGGTCCAGTTGCCGGGCGATTTCTTCATTGCTTTTGCCCTCGGTATAAAGTAGTATGACTTCTCGTGCCCGGGGAGGTAATTCGCTGATGGCAATGTATAGTTCGCGGTAGACTTCTTCCTGGAGTGTGAAAAAGTTGTTCTGCCGTTGGTCATAGGAAGCTTGCGAGAGATATTTGTTTTCTACACTCCGGTGTTTCCAATAATTGATACAACGATTGGAAACTGCTTCGTAAAGATAGGCTTTCAGGCCCGGAAGCGAGTAGTATTGTTTTTGGCTTTGCCAGATTTCAATAAAAACTTCCTGAACGATGTCTTCCGCTACTTTGGGATTATCCACTCGCCGTTCGGCAAAAATCACCAGATAGCTGTGGAACTGCCGGAACAGTTCGTGGAAAGCCTCTTCTGATTTAGCATTCAGACGGTGCAAAAAATCTTTTTCCTCAGTTATCGGAACAAAAAGTGCTGACATCAGGCGGTATTTCTCTGTGATATAAACTTATTTTACAAAATTATAAATTGTCTTTTATTTTCCAAATAAATTTATTCCGTCCTTTTACCGACTTTTATTAAAAATCGGTAAAAGGACGGAATGAGATGATTGAATTATACCTGACCGGATAGTCGCTTCTTATTCATTAGACCACCAAATCGGTTCCGGCAGATGAGGTCGGTCTGCCGAAACAGGGAGATCAGGAGGCGTAGTCGGTTTGTCTTTTTCGAAGAAAAGGACAGGGAATTTGCTATCTGTCCATAGATTTGAGTATGAGTCTTCGGTTTCGCCTGCGATGACATTGATTCGGTAGGCGATGAGGTATCGGCAGACATCATTGAAGTAGGGCAGATGATCAATCATACAGTTTTTTTCTGCTGCATGGCAAATATTCAGTTGGGGTTTGACAGACTGATCACTGGTGTAGCCCAGACCTCCATGGCATATTTCCAGACGACTGATATAGTCGCTATGGCCTTTGAAGGCATAACTATAGAAGCGTGTCCATAAAAAGGATGGATACGCCAATCTGTGCGATACGACATTGCCGTAAAATCCGGTACGTGCCGGTTGGGCTGTTTGTGAATAAAGATCTTTTTGGCGTCCGTTTAAGTAGGTTTGGGCTTCGGCCGTAAATAGCCGGTCGGGCTCCGACCATTCGTCGGCCAGATGGCCTATGGCATGACCACCTACTTCGTGCAGGAACAAGTTGGTAAATCCACCGGGGAGTTGGGTGTCGCGGTTCAACGGAATAAGGCTGATAGTTAACCCGCTGGGTAGGAAATAGGTTTGTCCGCCATAGCGTTCGTCATTCACTAGAAGAACAACTACTGTATTCCGTTCGAGAATATCCGTGGTCATGCCCAGTATTTTGGAACAATAAGCCTCTATTTTGGGCTTGCTGTAGGATAATACTGTTTGGAAGGTACTCATTTCCGTAAAATAAGTGTAGAAGGGGGTAGTTGCGGGGGATGTTGTCGGTGCGACGGAAGGTATTTCCCTTTGTTTCGATTCACTGGCAATGGAGTAGACGTTGAAATAGTCTTTATAAGTTTTGTAAGGTTCGATTTCGAAAAGCGCTTTGCAGGCTTCTTCGACCGCTTGCTCGAAAGCTCCCGTTTCCGTTATCAGGTCTTCGGCGATGAAACCATCGCCCAGGAAGATAAGGTTGAGGGCTTTGTCCAACGGGCGGTTTGAGAGATGGGCTTTGATATGTCCGTCCAGGCGAATTCCTCCTTCTTGTGTGGCGGTTAATTTCACTGAGCGGATACCATAATGGATGCGGATCACGGATGTACGTTCGTATGCCTGGCTGTTGTCGGAACTGCTGAATACCAAGTCGGCATTTCCGGTTCCGATGGTGTCGCTCACTTGTAGCCATCCCGACTTGTCGGCGATTTCAACTTTCCAGGCCATATTGGTACGAATTTTCAGGACTTCTGTGCTAGGTTTAGGATTGAAATCCAGATTCTTTTTGTCTTCTTCAACTTTGAAAACCATTCCGTTTTGACGAACAGATAGACGGACGATATTGTCGCCACAGGTTACTTTTACAGCAGTCCCCCGTTCGTAAATATCGTCCGAAGGAGCGACACAGATGATTAATTTACCTTCGTTGACGCCCTGGCCTTTTTCTATCGTACACCAGTCTGCCATACTTTCGGCACTCCAGCGGGAACCGGCTGTGACATCGATAACTGCTGTATCGCCTGCTGCTTTCAGGAGAAGATCATCATTAGAAAATACTAAACTATCGTCTACTGCATTGTCATGACATCCGGCCAGGAATGCCGATAGTAATAGCATTATCACTGCTATGGTTTTGTATAATGGATGTAAATATGTCTTCATATTTTAAGAATTTACAGTATGTGTTGTTTGGTTACAGCCTTTCACACCTTCCTGGATTTGTTTGATCAATTCCTCAACCGATAGATAGCCGCGGGTGGTGTAAATTATTTTTCCTTCCGGATTCAGGATCACGTAAGTAGGAAAAGCTTTGATCTCCCATTGTTTGGCCAACTGTTTCCCTTCGTTTTTCTCCATATCGATTTTCAGATTGACGAAATGCGGATTGAAATAATCACCGGCCTGTTTGGTTGGGAATACTTGTTGGCTCATCATTTTGCATGGTCCGCACCAACTGGTATAGCAATCAACGAAAACGTTTTTCTTTTCCCGGCGGGCTTTTTCGAGTGCTTGTTGCAAACTGCTGTGTTCAAAAAGAATTCCTTGATACGATGTTACATTGTTCAAAGCATCACGGTATTGGGAAAGCTGTGTCCCTTCGGGCATTCCTGCCATTCGGGAAGTGAGGTAAGCAGCTACCTTTTCTTTATCTGCTTCTTTCAAGTCGTAGAGTTGACCCAATGTCACGTCCAGGTAACAACGGGTGTTTGCGCTCGGCAGCCCGGGTACGGTTTGGGTCCAAAGCTCCATCATGTCCGAGTAATTTTTCTGTTCGCGTAAATGCAGAATACGGCATAAATTTAGCATTTGCCTACAATCGGAAGATTCGCTGTTCAGCGCTTCCAGTTTCTTTTCGACTTCAGCGATAATCGGGCCGTTGTAGTTTTTTTCTAACAGTAAGTAGGAAGCCATTGCTTGAAAAGCACGCTGTACGATGAATTTTGATACTTTGTTTCCATTTCGTTTGGTCAGTTTATCCCGGTTCCGGTAGATAAAGTCGAATTCCTGACTACCCCATGATTTGCTTCGTTTACAAAGAATGTCCCAGCTTTCCGGCTTGAACATTTTCGACGAATCGACATGTTGCATGTAATAATCGCTTACTTCCTTATATTTGTCTGTTTCATTGGCGTTATGCAAGGTTGCGGCATATTTGAGCAAAAAGCGGGGAGAGCGGTCGCCCTTTTCGTAACGGCGGGTCATACCTGCAAGCGAAGTCTTCGGATTCAGCCCTTGTTTTAGTTTGTCCAGAAATTCGGGAGCTTGGGATCCTCCTACGATTCGGTGCTGGACCGCCCCTGTGGCGTCCAGAATCAGGAAGTGAGCATAAAAGTGGATATTATACCGCTTGGCCAATCCCCGGCCTTCCGGTGTATGTACCATATCTACACGCAGAGGTACGAAATGTTTGTTTATAAAATCAGCTAGCCGGGGATCGGGCAACACCAGAGAATCCATCAACTGGGAAGCTCCTGCCCAACTTGCATAACAATTAAAAAAGATGGGCTGTTGCTTGGTAGCCGCTTGTTGTAAAGCTTCTTCCAAAGTCGTGCACCAACGAATTGGGTGAGAGGTTTTTTCACGGGCATTTACGTTGAAAGTCAGCCAGCATAATAATAGAGAAATAATCAATTTCATTTTTCTTCCTTTTTAGTGATTGTTTTTACTAGTCGTACATTGTAAGAAGGGCGGACAGCTGTCGGTGAGCTGATCAGGCGACTGGTTGTCCGGCGGATTCCCGTTTCATAGAGGGAAATATGCCGCACAATACCATTGGAAAGACTGTCCGAAACAAACACTCGATCGCTACACCAAAAATAAGCACCTTCGTTCCGGTTGACATAACGCGAATTATAAGCAGTTGACAAGGCGTACACCGCTGCTCCGCCGTATAAAGCATCGAAACCGATTCCTTGCTCTCCAGCTTTTAACAATTCTCCGGCATATTCACCCCGCCAATTTTCCAGGCCTTCCAATTCGGCAGGATTCATCCCCAGCTTTCGTTCCAACATCATCCATTCGGCATCGGTGGGGAGGTGAAAGCCGTCGGGAGCGCCTTCCTGTACTGCCCGTAGAGCCCCTTCGTACGAATAGAGATAGCCGAAACGGAACAAGTAGTCTTTATCTACATTAAAGTGATAATCGATGGCATCATTCCAGATCGTCATCAATTCTTCCTCAACAGGAGTCAATTTCGTACCACTCATTGTAATCAATTGAGGAATATTGTAATTACTTACCTGTTGGGAAAGCCAAATGGATTGCCACATGCCTGTACCGGCAGGGATTTTGCCTTCTTCTCCGGCATTGAATAGCGCTTCGCTCAGATAAAGCAAAAAACGCTGTCCTGAATGACTCCTGCAAAAATTCTGATAGGCAGTTCGATTGGTTCCGTTTAGGATTTCACGGTCACTGCCGTAGGATTCTCCGTAAGTGACACAACCGTCCAGACTACCGTTGGGAAGGGCATAACGGTAGTTTTCCGCCAGCCATGTCTGATTGCCGATAGTGAGGGTTTTGTATGTGTTGCCGGCTTTATCTGTAACACTGCCGTAAGTGATTCCCTGTGGTTTGGGAGGTATACCGGTTTCTTCGTCCTGACAGGCTGCTACAGATACCATGGTCAAAAGAAGAATGTATAAATAGTTGATCTTTTTCATATTCAGTTTCATTATAGTTCGACTCCCAGTTCATCCCGGATAAGGGCATATAAAATTTCATACTTTTTGATCACCAGCGGACAATTGTTCCAGCGGGACAAAAATTCTTTCCGGGGATATTTCATCATTTCCCGTAAATAAAGTTCCAGGTCTTCTTGTTTATTCCTGGGGGTATAGTATATTCCATAGTTTTTATCGAAATAAACGAAGCCTTGCCGGCCTACCAGTTCCCTGCTGTATAGGATATATTCGTCTACCTGCTCGTCTGTCCAGCCGCCGTATTTTGTCATTTCGTTTCTAAAGGTACCCATAAAACTGCTGGCACCTGGATCCTCATTGTATTCTTCGGCTAAAGCTCTTGCTTTCCAAGGTTTTCTAGGTCCCATCCAGGTCGGAATTTCTTCATCCGGATAAAAAGTGCTCCAATCTTGGTTGTATGACTTTTCGTCTACTACGGCATGGAATAGCTTCAGTTCTTCTTCGTAATTTCCGAGTTTCGTTTCCACCAGTCGGTTCCGGTATATGAGTGATGTCGATTCCATATCTTCTTCTTTCAGGGATTCGATATTAGAAAACATTAAATTCCGGTAACGACTCAGAAAAGAGATGGTAGTCAATTGCGAAGAACTGATTTGATGGCAGTCTTTTGTCAGCCATATTGCATGCGGATAGAGAGCTGCTTGCGTATTCTTCAAAAATATTTCCGTGAAACGTAGGGCTTTCATTTGCAGGTCGGGGGTGGTTAGTGGGGTCGTTTTATAAGTCACTGTTCCCTGATTGGTGGTGTTGAAAGCCCAGTTTAGATCCAGTGTTTCGTAGCGAAAAACCGAATCGCCGGAGATGTCCACTTTGATAAATATTTTTTCGATTGTATCGTTGAAATACACAGGTACTCCGTAGGTGGTATATAATTCAAAACGTTTGTGCTGGATAGAATCTGTTGCGTCGTCGGTGATCGCATACAGATTCCGGTGATCGATACGATTGGTCAATTCGTCTTCTTTCTGACAGGCGATAGCTATGCAGGCCAGTAACAGATATAAACTTATTCGTTTCATACGTTTATCATTTTTCTTTTTAGTTCAGCATATTATTCGTCCTCCTCTCCCACCGGTTGGCGTTTTTCTCTTGGGTTGGCAGGCATGGGAACTTTATCATATTCCAAAACGGATTGCGGAATCTGGAATGTATAAGCCGGATCATTTTCTTTCAGCACATAGGTATCGGTACGTTCCCAATGATAATTCCTGGATTCGTATACATTGAATTGATGGCGGATTGGCTTACTGTAAGGATAAGTTTTACAAACGGCATAACGTCGCAGATCGAACCAGCGGTGGCCTTCAAAACATAATTCCCGGCGACGTTCCAGCCGGATTTCGTCTATCAATTTTTCTCCGCTGTATGCTGTGTGGCGATAGTTTTCTATCCGGTTTTCACGTAACCGTTGCAGGTAGCGGTTGGCTTCTTCTGTGGCATCCAGCATGGCGCAGGCTTCGGCCATATTCAGGTAGGCTTCGGCTATTCGTAGGGTGAAAATATCGGATATGTGGGAAACGAATTCAATGCCTGTTTTGTATTTTGCGCTCAGGCCGAGGGCTCCGGTGGTGAAGTGAGGGACAAAAAAGTTTCGGCGGTAGTCTGCAGTGTCGAATAACTCTACTAGTTCCGGTGATACCGCGAAATCACCCTGCTCGCCTTGTATACTGTTTTGTACATTTAAAGATCCCTGGGAGAAAAGCACTTCCGGATTTTCTTCGGTCAAGAAAGCTGAGGCTTGGGTGTTTATTTGTGAAAGTGTTGCTTGTTCGGTCAGTAACTCCTCGGCTATTTGGCGGGCATTTTCCCAATCCTGCATATAGAGATATACCCGGCTGAGCAACAGTAAAGCTGCTTGGCGTGAGGCGCGGTGTAAGGGGCGTGATTGGGGACTTTCGGTTAGAAAAGTCACGGCGCTTTGCAAATCTTTGACGATTTGGTTGTATACTTGAGTCACCGGGGTGCGTTCGAATTGGATGTCTTTGTCTTTATCGTGTTCTACATATTCCGTGAGTTTTAAGGGAACGCCCGGATCGGTTGCGCTTGTTGCCTCGTTGTAGGCTTTAGCATAAAGATTGATCAGTGTGAAAAACAATTGTCCCCGGATGAAATGGCATTCGCCTTTTACGCGAATGCGGTCTTTTTCTTCGGCTGGTGAGGCAATGGAAATATCGTCGATTTCTTTCAGAATGATGTTTACAACATTGATACGGCGATAGAATTCAAGCCAGGTTTGGCTGTCATCGCGTAAGGTATTCCCTTCAGGATTACGTCCTACTTCCAATTGCCAGGCGTAATAACCGAATAACGGTTGCATCATGCCGGCCCATTTCTTACCTGCTGTGCCGTTGGGAACCGTTGTGATGTCGTCGTCCAGGGTATTCAGCCAACCGGCATAATTGGTCGAAATGTACTCACAGGCAGAAGCTGGGATATAACCGTCTCCCAGTAACACTTCGTCGAAGTGTGAGACTTCTTTCGCCACTGTTTGGGTTTGCGAATATTCTTTCAGAAAATCGCTGCATCCGGTAAGGAGGAGTGTGATAAGACCATATATTATTTTTTTCATATTCATATCGATTTATCAAAATGAAACATTAATACCGAAGGTATAGGCAGGACGGATCGAAAGATTGGGTTTGGAGAAACCGGCTTGTGAGGGAGCCTGGCCTTTTAGTGCCTTTGCAGAGATCGTAAACAAATTCTGGGTATTGAAGCTAATGGAAGCAGAAGAAAACGGCGTTTTTTTCAGTACGTTTTTCTGCAAGGAATAGCGTAATGTCAATGATTGCATTTTCAGATAATTGCCGCTCACTACCCGGATGTCCGAATTATCGTACATATTCCAAAGACTTTTGGCGAATACTTTTGTTTTGTTGCCGTTTTCTTTCGACCAATGGCTATTGTAGTTATTATAATTGTCGTCTGTGCGGCTGAGAATAGCCGGAATAACGGTTTGTTTTTCATCGCCGGGCACTTGCCAGCGATCGATGAATTCTTTACGAACATTGTTTTCGGCACTCACTCCGTTGATAATGGGTTCGTAAAGGGCGAATAAACGGACTTTCGATCCCAGGCTATATGCCAGGTTGAAAGATAAAGTAATTCCTTTCCAAGTGAAAGTATTGAACACATTCCCGTTGATAATGGGTTCGCGGCTTCCGCTTTTTTCCATTACCAGACGTACCACATCTTCCAGACGTTTGTCTTCAAGCAAATGGCGCCGGTCACTGTAATCGTCGAAAACAGGAGTGCCGGTTTCGGCGTTCAAACCCAGAAATTTGTAGGAATAAAAAGTACCTACGGCTTCGCCGGCCACAGTGGCTGTACCCGACAAATAGTGTTGTAACTCATAATTGTCTACGGCGTCGGTCTGGGCTGTGTTTTTATTTGTTGAATAGCTGGTAGAAAGACGCCAACTGAAATCGCCGATTTGTACCGGGGTGGTTTGCAGAGAAAGAGAATAACCGACGTTTTTCAGATCGCCGTTATTCATGACATAGGAGGTGATACCGTTGGTTTTGGCAACATTCACCCAACTAAAGAGGTTGTCGGTTTTTTTCCAATAGAAATCGCCGACAATATTCAGGCGTCCGTTGAAAAAACCGATATCGAATCCGGCATTGATCTGCTGGGTTTCTTCCCATTTCAGGTTCGGGTTCGGAAAGTGAGCGACATTCGATACATTTTCATTATAATAACTGTCTATCGGCTGTTGGTTTATCAGGAGATTGGGAGTTTGTCCGTCCAGCATATTTCCTTGTTTGCCGTAAGAAATACGGATTCGGGCTTCTGAGAGCCAGGAGGCATCTTTCAACAGCGTTTCGCGGGCGTTCCACATCCCCGAAGCCGACCAGATGGGCAGGAACCGTTCGTTGCTCTGGCTACCGAATTTGTTTGAAGCGTCAGTACGCCCGTTGATGTTCAAGGTAAAATAGTTGTGGTAGCTATAGGTGATTGCTAGGTAAAGACTCAAAGAATTTGTTAGTCCCCGGTTAAAACTCAGATGATTCTGTTGCAACCATTTTTTATAATAAGGAAAGTCTTCCAATTCCAGTGAGGACATATCCGTAAACTGCATTCCGCGTTCTTTGACATATCCCCGGCTTTCATTATCGGTGCTTTTCGTGCGTGCTATATTGACTTCATATCCTAAAGTGGCTGTAATCAGGTGTTGTTGGTCTTCGCCGAATAATTTGCGATAGTTGGATTGGAGACGTGCCGTTAGGGTTTCCGTATCGCTGTTTTTGGTTTGAATGATACCACCATAAGGAAGAAGACATTTTCCCTCTTCGTTAGGTTGGGGTGTATCTTCGTATTCTCCATTTTTCAAAGATGCAATATAAGCCGTTTTGTCGCCCCACCATTTTTCCTGTAAGGTGCTACTCACCGAATAGGAAGCTATTCCGGTGATGTCCCAAGTAGGCAAAATGTCGTATTTTACGTTTAAATCCACTTGTATTCCTTTGCCGTCATAACTGTTTGAGCTATTGTTGATTTCATTCAGTATATTATATCGTAAGTATTTGTTTCCGAGGCCACCAGAGTACCCGCCTCTGTAGCGTTCATAATAATATAGTGATCCGTCTTCATTAAAAGCTGGAATAGCACGGGTTGTATTATAGGCATAATCCATAGCGTCGATATTCGAGGCTAAATGATTCTTCTTTTGTACATTCCCGTTCAGTTTTACTCCGACATTCAGTTTCGATGTCATTTTGATGTTCATATTTGCTGTAACCGTGTAACGCTCGGTATAGGTTGTATTGGACACACCGTTATCCCGGTCATAACCCAAAGAAGCATAATAACGGATGATATCCGAACCTCCGCTGATATTTAAACTGTGATTGTGCGAATAAGTGTCGCGGGTCAGTAAATCAAACCAGTCGGTGTTGACTTGTTCGTACCAGGTTACTTCGCTGAGAAATGTGTTGTAATCGATTTGTCCGGTTTGTAGGCGATAAAGTGCTCCTTCGTAACCGACCATTGGCATTTGAGCTGGAAAAATATAATGCTGTTCGGTCAGTGCTTTCCCGAATTCTACCCGTTCCTGTGAATTCATGAGGCTGATATTCCGGTCTGTATACCGGGGACGACGGGTGAATTTAGAAGAATGGTTGTATGATAACACCGGTTTTCCGATACGGCCTTTTTTGGTCGTCACCACAATTACTCCGTTGGCAGCCCGGGTCCCGTACAAAGCAGTAGCGGAAGCATCTTTCAAAACATCAATGCGTTCGATATCCTGAGGATTGATGCCGGCAATGGCATTGCCGATGATATTCAAATAATCGGGATTGTTCAGGTCTTCAGGATCAACATCCACGGGATCTGTCATCACAATACCGTCGAGCACCCAAAGCGGTTCCCGGTTACCCAGCAACGTTGAGGTACCCCGCACACGGAGGCGTGGAGTCGCTCCTACTTCTCCTGAGTTCAGCATAAAAGCCATATCCGGAATACGACCTTCCAGCATCTGATCAATGCTCATTACGCCGGGAATCATAATATCTTCTGCTTTTACTGAAGTGATTGAGCTGGTAAGTGTGCGTTTATCCAGTACTTGATAACCTGTTACGATAGCTTCTTCCAATTCTACTTGATCTTCATAAAGCGTAACATTAATTTCTTTCTGTCCCGCATATTTCACCGTTTCTGTTCGCATACCGATAAAGGTGAATTCTAATATCAGGTTGTTGTCGCCCGATTTCGGATAGTTTAGCCGGAATTTTCCGTTGGCATCGGTTGTCGTTCCGAACGTTGAGCCCTGCACTTTTACTGTAACCCCAGGCATCGGTGTATTGCTAGCATCGGTCACTATGCCGTTGAGCTGGATAAATTCTTCGTCATGGGATTGTACATTCGTCTGGGGTGTGGATTGACTGATCAGGATCATGGCATCCTGTATTTTCCAGGTCAAACCGGTGTCGGCGAAAATGCGGTCCAGAATACTCGTTACTTTTTCATTTTGGGCTTCTAACGAAATATGTCCCAATTGTTCGGTCTGTTCTGTATTATAAATGAAACTTAGCTGAGTTTGCTTTTGAATTTCATTCAATACATATTTGACAGAAACATCAGTGACATGGAGCGTCACCCGTTCATTTTGAGCAAATGTGCTTGCCGACACGGAGAAGGCAAATGCACATACTAATCCGAAAGCCATCTTTAGTTTCAACAGATGGTTTTGAACGAGTCCTCGTGCATAAAGCAAGGTGGATCCTCTTTTTTTCATAGGTCTTAGTATTAATGATTATCGATTATTGTATTAAAATGGTCTTTTCGTTACATTTGAATACCACTCCGGTTACTTCGCTAATGGCTGATAAAATGGTTTCTATCTGTTCATATCGTTTCAGATGGCCAGTGAAATGCAGTTGCCGACATTTATCGTTCAGATAAAACACTTCTTTGTCATACCAGAGCGCCAGGGTGTGGAGAATTTCTTCCAGTGATTCGTCGTCGAATATGAAAAAGCCATCCCGCCAGGCAATATAGGTCTGGGGGTTAACTTTGTCGATTTTAAAGGAGTTAGTTTCCCGGTAAAAATCGGCTCGTTCGCCCGGTTGCATGTGCAGGGGGGCGCCTTTTTTCCCCAGAATAGCGATCGAACCTTCGGCTAACACGGTACGGGTACCTTGTAGATAATGGGTGTTGAGGTTAAAAACTGTTCCGTATACTTTCACCGTAAGGTCCTCCGTTTCCACATAAAAAGGACGCGTGGGGTCAGCTTTTATTTGAAAACAGGCTTCTCCGCTCAAATATACTTTCCGTTCATCGCCGTTAAAGGCAATGGGGTATTTAAGATAACTGCCGGCATTCAGCCAGATTAAACTTCCGTCGGACAATAACAATCGGTATTCGCATCCCCGGGGAATATGGATTTCATTTTCCATTGTGGCTTTGGAGGTAATAGTTGTGTCGTAAATCAATTGTCCTGCAGTGTTCAGAATTTGTGTATGCTGTCCGGACGGAATGACGGCATGTGCTGTTTCTCTCAAGTCGTATTGTTGGCCGTTTTGCAATATAAGTGTCGGAGTTGTAGCTGTCTGGAATAACTTTCCTTTCTCTCTTGTTGAGGTAAGGTTTTGTTTCTGCATCGTCCGGATGGTGATACCTGAAATTAGCAACAGGAATACAGCAACATATTTCAACCATTGCCGGAATTTCTTATACTTTTGTTGCAATTTAGGGGCTGTTGCGGTTTCTTGTCTGAACTTTTCCCAAGCTTCTTCACTATTTTGGTTCAGAAAGCGAGGCACTTCCCGAAGAAGCTGTTGTTCTTTTCGTATTTTCCGCATTAGCTTTCCGTTTGTTTCTGATTGGGTTTGCCATTTTTGCAATATGTTTTTTTCTTGTTGCGAAAGCAAGCCTAGCAAATCCAGCTGTATTAAACGGATGATTTCTTTTTCACCTATCTTCATTATTGTTTATTGTGTTCGAAAATTTGCACTTATACAAGAAGAGTAGGAAAAAGGGTGAGTCTGATTACCGTTTTTTTTAATAAAAATAATCTTTTTATTTTAATTTTTTGGAAATGAATAATTTCGTATGTTATTTTTTAATCGCCATTTTTATAAAGAAGGGATGTGTCTGACAAATCGACTCATTTTGGTCCGATAATATTCGAAAACAATACTCCCCAGTATACAACCAACGCCTGAAATAAGAATAATTACAGGTAGGCCGGTATATTTTTCCAGGCTACTTAGGAACAGGCTGCCGATTGGGGGCAGGCCGGTAAAGGCCATTGCCAGATAGCCCATCACTCTGCCCCGTTTGTCTTCGTCGGAAAGGGTTTGGAGGAGGGTGTTGACTGAAGCGACTGCCGAAATAAGGGTAAAACCTATCGCTATGTAAATGCAAGCGGCTATCGGGATTGTCTCTACTGAAGAGATACCGATCAGGCCGATACTTAACAAGATTCCGGAAGTACTGATCACTTTCCATAATCCGGCAACCTCCTTCCGGCCTGCCAGATAAAGGGCGGCTCCGAATGAACCGATACCGCTGCAGGAAAGTAATAGACCCAATTCTTCACTGCCTGCATGCAGGATATCTTTCACATAAGCGGGGATAAAGGTGATCAATGGCAAACCAAAAAAGCTGATAACACATATAAATAATAGCAGGGTGCGAATGGGTGTGTGGCCGGATATGTACTGAAAACCTTCGCTTAGGTCGGTCCGTAGGTGGAGTGGATGGTTGCGCGGCACGGATGGTTGCGGGTGCATAGCCAACAGGGCAGTGATGATTCCTATATAGCTCAGTCCGTTTAACAAAAAACAAAGTCCTTCGCCACACAGACCGATCAGGAGACCGCCGATAGCGGGGCCGATCAGTCGTGAGCTGTTGATAACCGCTGAGTTCAAGGCAATGGCGTTACTGAGATGCTCTTTGGCTACCAGCCCCGGATAAAAAGCCTGACGGGTAGGATTGTCTAGAGCGTTGATACAGCCGATGGAGAAACTCAACAACAGAATATGCCATATCTGGATGATTCCTGTTAAAGCCAATAAAGCCAAGGCTAACGCCTGAACCATTGATAAAGTTTGAGTCAGTAACAGTATTTTTCGCCGGTCGAATCGATCGACATAAACACTTACAAACGGAGTGATCAATAAGATCGGTATCTGGGCCATGAAATTTACGGTTGCTAACAAAACTACCGAACCGCTCAATCGGTAAACCAACCAGCTCATTGCGATTTGTTGCATCCAAGTGCCGGTCAGCGAAACGCACATCCCCGTAAAATATAACCGGAAATCACGCGATCTCAACGACCCTAAAATGTCTCCCCAGCTGTTGTTTATCATCTGTCAAAGTCCTAGTTCCTCCCCGATTAACACCACCTTGATTCTTCCTGCCGGATAGCTTTTTTCTGTGATTGTCCAGACATTGCAAATCCGGTCCGGGCTGTTGCAGTCCATACAAACTCCGGTTTGGTGACAAGGGGTGCGAAAGCCTGCGTGACGCATCGCATTGCGGGGGGCGGCAATGGTACGAATGCGGTGCATCGCTGCTTCCAGGTTAGGGGTGATTTTATTGATGCCGATAAAAAGAACGACGTTTTTAGGGCCGAAAGTGATCCCACTAACACGGTTACCGATCATATCCAGATTTACCAATTGGCCTTGTTGGGTAATGGCATTGCTACCTGTTAGAAATAAATCACACAGTAGGGCTTGCCTACGCTGGTAGATTTTTTGTGGACGGCTCATTTTTTCTCCGAAAGTTTCAATCGTGACAATGTCTGGGTATTCCCGGATTTTTTCAGGCACCCCTGTGGCTTTCATCGTTTCAGAATCTCCCCAGCTTACCGTTTGCACTGTCAATGCCGGAAAAATGTCCTGGAAGAAAATGTTCTGAGCTTTTGTTGCTGTTTCGGCGAAAAATACATCGAAATGATTGTGTCTTAGGGCAATGATCGTTTTTTCTATTTCTTTAGGAGTTGCAATATTCATGATCGTTTTCCTTTTGAATGGACAAAAATAGAGATAAAATCTGAATTTACCGATATTATTTGATAGAGCGATTATCTGCTGGGAGAGGTAACTTTTAACAGATTTGTTCGTAAATAATTGTTTTATATTTTTGCGGTTTATTAAAAACAAAATGGTATGAAAACGTATCGAAATTTTTATTTGTTAGGTTTTGTTCTTTTTTTAGTCAGTGGCTTACTTCGGCCTGCCTATTCTCAGGTATTGGTAAAGGAGGGCCCTAAAGGGTTTGAATGCCAGTTGATCGGCCGGGTATTTTTCGATGGAGGATATTTTATCAATGACCCTCAGGATTTGAAAAATAGTTTTCAGGTCAATGATGTCCGTCTGGGAGCCCGGATTCGTTTTCTGGAAGATTGGGAAGCTAAAATTGAATTGGGATATGGTGATAACAAAATAAGTTTTAAAGATGTCTACCTGGATTATAAAATCGGAACTCATTTATTGCGTCTAGGCTACTATTACGAGCCTTTCGGTAATTCGCGGGTCGGTACGGCAAATTTCCGGTTTATGACTAGTGCTACTGCCGATAAAGTACTCGGAAATTCGCGCAAATTGGGATTGAGTTATATATACGATTACCGCTGGTTCAACTTTATGGGCGGAATCTTCAGCGATGGGGACATTCAGAAATCCAAGTCTGTGGATCAGGGGTATTCCATTGCTGCGAAGGTGGTAGGACGTCCGTTGATGAGCGATAAAAAATTGATTCATATCGGTGTGGCTCCCCGTTTTAGCAGTAGTGCTGACCAGGTGAGGTTTAGCGGAGGCATGCCTACCGATCTGCTTGATAAAAGCGATAACGTTTTTGCCGATGCGAAGGTGTCACAAGTGATCAATCAATGGAAACTGGACCTTGAGCTAATTTTGTTGTACAATAAATGGTATTTTCAGGGGCAATATTTCCTCAATCATGTGAATCGTTACGGTATTGAAAATTATAATGGTAAAGGTGGCTATGTACAGGCCGGTTATATGATTCTGGGAGAAAAGCACAATTATAATGCTGCTACTGGAATGATAGTCAATCCGGCCCCAAAAAGCCTGGAGCTGCTTTGCCGTTATGATCAGGTTAATCTCAACGATGCCGGTATTCAGGGAGGACGTCTTTCGGATATTACCGTCGGTCTGAATTATTTTCTGAACAAATATGTTGCAGCTAAACTAAACTATAGCCGGGTGATGCCCGGAAATACTTCTCCGATGGGAGGAGAAGACTTCGACCTTATTCAAGCCCGGATACAATTGAGTTTTTAGGTGTCTGGTTGGGGAAATATTCCACAGTTCGAGGAATTATTACTCAACCTTTATTTGTTTATGTAAAATGTAAATAATTGTTTCACAGTCGTAAAATCTTCTGAGATTAAATTGGTACGTGTTTTATAGAATGCTATGTGTATTCTATAAATAAAAGACATGCACAATTTGAAAAAAATTAGTACGAATAGAAGTTATGGGATCCGGATCGGATGTCTGGCATTTATTGCTGCTTTGTTCTGGATGCCGCTTCATGCTCAGGACTATGGAGATGAGTTCCAATCGGCCGGGGAAACGGTTTCTTATACCGAAAAGGATAACCAGAAAAAGTCTCCGGAGCCGGAGGACGACCAACAGGATAAATCGAAAAAACAGCGTATCGTTACAGTTAAAGGACAGATAACCGATGCAGCTGGCGAACCATTGATCGGTGTAAATGTGCTGATCAAGGATAGTGGTACCGGGCAAGTAACCGACCTTGACGGTAGATTCGAATTAGCGAATATCCGATATGGTTCCCCTTTGCGTATTTCGTTTATCGGATACAAAACCCTTGAAGTGAATGCACGGGAAACTATGCGGCTCACCTTATATGAAGATCGTACAAAATTAGATGAGGTGGTGGTAGTCGGTTATGGGGCACAGAAAAAGACAAATTTGTCCGGCGCTGTCTCTTCGGTTAATGTGGATGCTCTGGCCGAACGACCGGTCTCCAATGCTGTGAATGCCCTGGCAGGATTGGCATCGGGATTGACGGTTACCAACTCAGGTGGGAATACCCCCGGTTTTGAGAATTCCACCATCCGGATTCGCGGTGTCGGAACCTTGAATAATGCCGATCCGCTTGTGGTGATAGATGGGGTTGCCGGGTGTGCGATCAGCGATATCAATCCTCAGGATATTAAAAATATTTCGATACTGAAAGATGCCGCTTCGTCAGCAATCTACGGTTCACGGGCAGCCAACGGAGTGATTCTGATTACCACGAAAAACGGATACGAGGGAAGCACTAAAATTACGTATAGCGGCAATTTCTCGTTTGAAAAGGTGGCTAAACGTTTGAATCTGGTGACCGACTATGCCGATTTTATGGAGATTCAGAATGCAGCACTGGCCATTAACGGGCAAGCTACCCGTTTTTCTCAGACTTCCATTGATGCCTGGCGTAATGATAATGGGGCTCATCCCACCGTCTATCCTAATACCGACTGGCAGGATCATATTTACCGGAATCCCTCAGTTGTGCAGAATCATAACCTTTCAGTCATCGGAGGAACTAAGACGGTGCGTTATAACTTGTCTTTGGGGTATGTGAAAAATCCCGGTATCGTTTATAATACCGATTATGAGCGTTACCAATTGCGCTCGAACCTTGAAGTTGACATTAAACCTTGGATCACGGTCGGCATGAATATCTTCGGTTATCTGGATTCCAATAACCCGAATGCCGAAAATGCAACGAACGGTGGAGATGTGATATTCGGTTCCGGAGCTTTGAATACAGTTCCCGGTATGACGCTCTACGATCCTGAAACGGGTCTGTATGGTGGGGTACAGAATCCGGAGGAAGAGAACGTCAGCAATTTCAATCCCTACCGGAGGATGTGGTTTTACAAAGAGGATTTTCCGATCAAGACCCGCCGTATCGTGCCCAAACTGTTTGCCCGTTTGTCACCGGTGAAAGGTTTAATGCTAAGTGCTTCTTTTACGTATAATTCTTGGGAACGGAATGAAGAGTACCAGTTATGCGATAAAAATTTATACCGCTTTACGTTGGATGGGCCCGTGCTGCTGCGGGAAGGGACGGTCCGTACTTATATTAATCGCTATAACCGTCGGAATACCTTCCGGACATCCGACATGACGGCACGTTATGAGTTGAATGTCGGTAAACTGAATGCTTCGGCTCTAGTGGGGATCAGCCAGGAATACAACAAACGTGAAGACGAACGATTCAGGAAATACGATCTGGCCGACGATGCACTGACCAGTATTAATGGGGGAGCTACCAATGGTGAAATCGAAGGGAATTACACGGAATGGGCTATGCGTTCGTATTTTGGCCGGGTAAATCTGGTATGGGCTGATAAATATCTGTTGGAAGTAAACCTGCGTGCGGATGGCTCTTCCCGTTTTGCTCCCGATAAACGCTGGGGATGGTTCCCTTCTGTATCTGCCGGTTGGAGTATTTCAGAAGAACCGTTTCTGAAAAAGAATGCTGATTGGCTGGATGTCCTGAAACTACGTGTTTCATATGGAATGCTGGGTAACAACGCTACATCGACTTTCTATATGTATCAGCCGCTCTTTGCTTCGGCCAATTATGTGCTGGGCAATTCGGTTGTCAGCGGTCTGGCGCAGACTACTTTAGCCAATCCCGGTCTTACCTGGGAAACGACGCATATAACCAATGTTGGGTTGGATTATGTGTTGTTGGCTAATCGTTTAAGCGGTTCGGTAGATGTATACAACCGACTGACAACCGATATTTTGATTTCATTGCCGGCACCGTTGGAACATGGAACCTCTGCTGTTCCCAACCAGAACGCCGGAAAGGTGCGCAACCGGGGGATCGATTTTGATATCGGTTGGTTCGATCATATTGGTAGTATGACCTATTCCCTTGGGTTCCATATGGGATATGTCCGCAATAAAGTGACCAGATTCCAGGGGAATGTGCCTTCTATTAATGGTGTTTATAAATTGCAGGAAGGGAAACCAATCAATCAGTTGTATGTCATGCACGTCGATCGTATTGTCCGCGATCAGGCCGATTTGGACTATGTGCAGTCGCTGGTCGATAAAAACCCGGATTATTTCGCTACTTATCAACGGCCCGAATTGGGAGATGTTCTGTATGCCGATGCAAATCGTGATGGAAATCTGGATGCGAACGATAGGATCGAGATTGGCAACGGAAACTCTCCTACTTTTACCTTTGGCGGGAATATCGGTATTTCCTGGAAAGGATTCGATTTCAGTATGCTGCTTCAGGGGGTGGGAAAACACCAGGTTTATTACAACAACCAGGCATTTCGTTTTGTCACTGTTATGGGGCAATCCTTGAATAAAGATATCACCGATCATGCCTGGACTCCTGAGAATCCTTATAATTCGAAGTATCCCCGGCTTCGGAACAATGCGAATGGAAAGAATAACATTGCCAGTGATGCTTTGGTATTTAACGCTTCTTATTTGCGGTGTAAGAATATTCAGTTGGGGTATACACTTCCCCGGCATATTTCGGAGAAATTCTTTGTTGAGAATCTCAAAATATATACCAGTATCGATAACCTGTTTACCTTGACAGATTTTCCCGGCCTGGATCCGGAAATAGCTGCGGGTGTGGGGTACCCTCAGTTGAGGCAATATTCGGTAGGAATCAATGTTACATTTTAAAATTCAGCACCAATGAAAGGAAATTTTATTTTTTCCGCTCTTTTGAGTATGGTTTTATTATTCAGCGGGTGTGAAACGCTCGATTATACTCCTGCCGATCAATTGAACGATAAAACGTTTTGGCGGACGGAACAACATGCCAATCAGGCGGCCATCGGTTTGTATGCTGCCATGAAAGCCGGTTGGGCCTTTGGGCGTGATTTTACGTTCGATATGATCTCCGATCTGGCGGACGGAACGACACCCCATGCCGGGATCGCCCGGGGAACCTCTTTTTCGTCGGGTGACGGTTCTGTGCAGAATACCTGGCAATATCTCTACGAAGTAGTTCATCGTTCGAATACGGTTGTCCGGAATGTATCTGCCATGAATATCGACGAAAAGGTAAAAACACAGGTCATCGGCGAAGCCAAATTTCTGCGTGCGATGGCCTATTTCAGGATGCTCAACTGCTGGGGAGGGGTACCTTATTACGATGAAACCTGTGTCATCGAGGAGGAATTCGCTACTTTGTCTAATCCGCGAGAATCGGCTGAAACTATCCGCGGACATATTATCGACGATCTGACGGATGCCATTGCCAAGCTTCCTGTAGTCTGGGGTACTGCTGATTATGGACGTGCCACAAAGGGAGCTGCTTATGCTCTACGTGGCAAAGTATATCTTTACCACCAGGAGTGGGATAAGGCTATCGCTGATTTTGAAGAAATCGTTTATAATAAAACTCATGATTACGGATATGAACTACATCCGGATTACAATGAGCTGTTCCGCTTGTATAATGGCAAGCGTAGCAAAGAGATGATTTTTTCGATTCAGTCCTTGGACGGTAATGTTGCCGGGCACGGTTTGGAATTATGCAGTTATCTGGGCAATAAATCCACTATGCGCTTGATTGCCAGTAATTGTATAGTGCCTTCGACTCGTTTGGTGGATATGTACGAAAACCTCGATGGCACTCCGTTTAACTGGGACGATATCTTTCCGGGTTTCAACGACGGGGATTCGGAATTCCGGCGTAATGTGCTGAGTGTAGCGATTGATGATGGAAGTACGGTGATTACTGATGTGTTGAATTGTGATACCACCAAAGTCCTCGATGTTTACCGTAAGCGGGATCCCCGTTTATGTCTGAATGTCATCACCCCTTATTCCCATTATCTGGGAACAGATGCCGGTTCGGTGCCGATGGATAAACAGTTTGTGCTCCACAATCCCCAGAAAGGCGGTTCGCCAATGGAGGCCCAGGCATTTATCCGTAATTCCGAAGGCTGGAATTCTTATTTCTGGCGTAAATTTATTCCTACTGGTAACCTCGACGGATATTGGGGAGAATATACGCGGGTGCCATATGAATTTCCGCTGATCCGTTTGGGAGATGTGTTATTGATGCTGGCAGAAGCCTATAATGAAACAGGGAGTTTGGATAAAGCTGTTGCAGAACTCAATAAAGTGCGCAGTCGGGTGAGTATGCCACTTTTGAATAACGGTAAGTCTTGGATGGTTGTCGGCAGCAAAGAGGAAATGACCCGACGCATCCGCAATGAACGGGCCTATGAACTGCCGGCTGAGGGCCATCGTTATTGGGACTTACGGCGTTGGGGAATCTACGGTTCGGCAGTCCAGCATGCAACCGACATTTACGGCGATTTAATGTTTACCCGTGAATATCAGCCACGGCATGAACTATGGCCTATCCCGCAGGTTGCGCTGGAACGGAATCCTAATCTTCAGAATGATCAAAATCCTGGATGGTAAAGGGGAGAGGGGATGAATGTGCCGATGTGTAAATGTACTAATGTATTAATATAATAATGGAAATTGTACTATCATTGGCGCATTAGTGTATTGTTGATAATTTTATGTTATCTTTGTCTTTATTTAAAATCAAAACGATAATGAAAAAATTTTTAATCCTTTTTATTTGTGCTTGTGGAATGAGCTTCTTTTCACAAGCTCAGAATACGGTAAGTAAAGAGTATGAAGTTGCTATGACAAAAATGCTGGAAGTTTCAAACAGTCTGGAAGCCATGAAACAGATCGCCCCGCAGATTACAACCATGGTGAAACAACAGGCTCCCGAAGCTCCTCAGGAATTTTGGGATGAACTGGAAAAGAATATGGAAAACATGTATGCCCAGATCTTGAAGGCCATGATTCCTGTTTATCAGAAATACCTGACTTTAGAAGATGTACAGGGTATTATTCAGTTTTATGAATCCCCGGTAGGTAAAAAGCTAGCTGTATCCAATACTAAAATTGCAATAGAAACCATGCCGATTGCCCAACAGATAGCTATGGAGACTATGCAGAAATTCATGCAGTTGGCAAAGGAAAAGGGATATATCAAATAAGTCGGCATCTATTTTGTGAAATTTATACTTCTAAAAGAGCCCTTTGTAGGAAATTCTACAAAGGGCTCTTTTTAAAACGGATCTTATGTTATTTAATTTTTAATGCTTTCCGAATCATCTCTTCCAAGCCTTTTTCATCATTTCCCGATGCAATACATTTATTATTTTCGTCCAGCAGAAACCAATAGGGAATACTATTTACTTTATAGCGACGGTACCAGGCGTCAGGAGTCGATTTCAATTCTGACAATTGTATCCATTGATAACCATCTTGACGGATGGCCTGTTTCCATTGTCGGGCATTCCTGTCAATGGAAACGCCGATAATCTCTAACCCCTGATCTTTATATTTTTCATATAATGTGACGAATGTTTTATTCGCTTTTCGGCAAGGGGTACACCAAGAAGCCCAGAAATCCAGTAATTTTACTTTGGCTTTGATGCTTGATAGGCTTATCGGGTTACCCAACGTGTCCGGTATAGTAAAATCTCTGGCAATACCTCCCGGTTTTAAATACCATCGTTTGTCGATTTTTTGGCGGATGCTTTGTCCAAGGGGACTAGTTTGTAGTTTTTCATCCAATAAAAGATACCTGTTTTCCAATTCTTGGAAATTGACCCATTCCATTTTGTTCCAGACTAAAAACAAGCCGGCCATATTGGCATTATTGTTCCGGATATAGTGTTGTATGATTTCATTGCTCCGGTTTTCTAATTGCAATTGTTTGCTGCGGAGTTTTTCCCGCTGTTTCTCGTCTTTTTCTTGTTTTAGCAGCTCTGTTATAGCTATTTGTTGTTTTGTTAATTTTTGTAATTTCTGTTGACAATCCATTACCTGCTTTTGCAGTTTTCCGCCTTCAATCCGTACAGATTGAAGGTTAGGAATCAGAATGGTATTCTCTCGGTTTTCCAATAGCATAGGAATATTCCAGTCTAAATCGTGCAGAAACAGGGTGTATATACCCGGTTCCTGAGGTTGGGTTGTAAAAGTAAACTTCCCGTTACGAGTAATCACTGTTTCCAATGTATCGGGAGATGTTTTTTCGGTAATCCGGAGCAGGCTCAACGTCACATTATTTTGAGGATAAGTACCGTGGATTTGGGCATAAACGCTATTGGCTCCAAGTAGACAGATAACAATGCTGATGATTAATAAAGAATGTTTCATTTTTTATAGTCGTTTTTATATCGGTGAGCAATATCGATGATTTTTCCTAATTGATCGATTTTTTGTTTCAAGATCGGTGCAGATGTTTGTTGCGGGAAATCGTACATTCTGAAAATACCGCTGACACTTTCTTCTTTAGTCGTGTCATATCCGGCTATATATAACCAGTATTCTCGGGCCTTTTCCCAATCTGCGTATGCGACATATGCTACCGGACATTGAAATTTCATGACCGATATATGTTCGTTAGGGAAAGAAAGTATTTTTTCGGCTTTATTTTCCGGTGTAGTGAGATTGAATTGATAGACATCACCTTGTTCGGTAGCATAGTAGAGGATGCGAAACAGCGGATGGAATGCGAAATGGGTGATTTTATCGCTGTTGGCAGGACGCAGACGCATATAATGAGTCCTTTCTACTTTATAATCTCCGTTGGTCATCATTCCGTAGATATCGTAGTCTTCGGTTTCGGGAGTTTTTAAAACGGCAAATACATATCCTTCTTTGTTGCCTTCCATGTGCACTAAATCCTTGCCGGTAACAGCGTCATAATTGGCTGTACCTCCGCTGAAAGACAATTCGTTAGGATAATCATTGGCTTCATATGTGACATTCCCCCAAAAATCTTTCTTTCCTTTACTTTCTAAAGCCAGAAAACGACGATTGGTTTCATCATAGAGAATGATGGAACGGGTGTAAGGCCAGACGACGTAGGGGGTATATCCGATATATCTGGAAACTTTAAAGTATTCAGTATTCTTTTCCAATTTGTTTACCGGGAAAGTAAACTGAATCCCATGCATAAGATCATCATATTTACGCCAATAGAGTTCTCCTTCCGATGTAACCACAAGTTCTCTTCTTGGATCCGAATTCATGGTAGTGGCTCCGCCGACAATTTCTACCTTGTCGGGGTTCTCGCTGAATTGCCAAATCATGTTGTTTTCTTCGGAAGGCTGTAATGTTTCGGGATCTAAATTAAAGGTTCCCGACTCACAATATGCCAAACGGGAAGTGTACTGACGGTTATAATTGTAAACCAATCTGTGCGGTTTCCCTAACTCCATATTCAGTTCTTTCCAGATATTGTGTGAAACCAACTTCTCATTTTCGGAGGTATAGGAAATGACATCCAGCCGGGCTTTTCCCGCTTCTTCACATAATACCATCCAACCTTCGCTTACGGCAGTGCGTAATTTCACATAAAAGTCGGTTTTGTAAGAAATTCCAGTCAGTGTGTCTTTCACATAAAAGAAGCCGGCATAATCTCCCGGTTTTTCCATCAATGGATAGGAGAGTTTCTTTTCTCTTCCGATAGTGTATCCTGCCCTTTGTACTTCTACCGGAATGGAATCTTGGTTATACTGGTCATGTAAGGGCATCAGTTTCCATTCGAACTTCAAATGATCTTCCGAACCACCGAGGGCAAGGGTCAATACAGGATCGATTTTTAATGTGTCTGCGTATGAATATTTTTCATACCATTGTGTAGAAATGCTGTCGACGGTGACATTGTTCAGTTCCGTATAGTCGTAGTTGCCTAAATCGTCGTAGCAGCTACTTGCCAGCAGTAACACTGATAAATATAATAAAAGCTGTTTCATATCCTTTGGGTTTTATTTGACAAAAATTATTCTTGGGATTTTTCACCCATGACCATCGGGGTGCCGTCTTCTTCTAAATAAGGAGATTCTTGGGCGTCTAACCAGCGTTGCACTTTTTTGCCGTAATATTTGAGTTTGGATTCAGGTATAACGTTTTTGCTGGTAAATTCTGTTCGGGAAATGTTACATAACGTGCAAATCAAATCGGCCTTTAGGTAACTATGCTTGCCGAAGTATTGGAACCCCGTACTTATACTTTCGTCACGCCACCACCAGGGTCTCGGGAAATTTTCGCTGATAATGATCGTCATACTATGTCCCAGAAAGTACTTCTTGCCATCATCGTCTTTGCGCCAATTGTATTCGGAATCGAATAGGTCGCTTTCCTCGATGACAACTGTAAACATACGGTTGTGTTTCTGTAGTTCTTCACTGCGTAGCATGATGATTTCCACATAAGTTTCATTACTATTGGCAGGTAAAACGACTTCTGTAGGTAGCGGACGGAAATCTACGTTGACTTCGGCTCGGAGCGAATCCACTTCACAGAGTACTGTACGGATTTTGATGGTTCGGTCATAATCCGTTACGGTTCCGAAAAGATAAATCGGTAACTTGAATACCTGTTCCTTGATATTCCCGTCGATGACACCCCAAGTGTCGTATCGCATAGTATCTCCTAAGATTTTAAATTTTTTTTTGGAGAAATAAACCGAGCTTCCTCCTTCGTAGCTCTCTAACTCCGTGTGCTCGCACCCGTAACACAGGAGCAGGGTGAGTATGTAAAGAAAAAACAAATGTTTCATGATGATGATAATTTGGGTTAGTTAAACATATCAGTGTATTTGGATTCGCTATCTGGGACAGGGGGTTGATAATCGCCTATCTCCATATTAATCGTATTTTTCCATTGGGGATCATCCGAGTCTATTATTTCCGGGTATTTTAATCTCTTGTAATAGTAGAAGAGTTGCCCTTCTCCCCAAAACTCGCGGATATACTCTTTTTCGAGCGTGCTTGCAAGCAAATCGCTATTGGTTATTTCCTTGATGCCACGATGGGCCAAAACCTCATTCAGCCATTGTATGCCTTTTTGCGGATCCAGTTCACTCTCTGCAGCAATGTAATAGGCTTCGGAAAGTCTCAGCATTGGCATTAGGTTAGTGGTAATGGAATCTTCAGTCGCTTTGTATTTTTCGAACAGATTATAGGTGCCACTGCCGATAGTTATTTGGTTAGAAAAAAAAGCCACATAACGGTAGTCGTCCCGGTTATTCTCGAAGATTTTGAGAATTTGGGAGTTTAATGGTGCCAAAAGCATATCGGAACTCAGGGTATTTCCATTGAAATAGGTTGTGTAGAGTTTTGATAATCGGGTATTTTGTAAACCGAAAATTATTTCATCGAGAAATATACGATCTGCATCTTCTTTTCCGGATGAGATATCTTGTCTGTTAACCCACGGAAACCATTTTTCCTGTGCGTCTATCACATTGCGGGCAGCGGCTAATGCTTCCGGCTTGTTGTCACGATACAATTCCGCACGAGCTAGAAGTAATTGTATGGCGTACCAGTTCAGACGCATTTTCCGGAAAGAGGTGAAAGTGTATGTATTTTTTTGCCAGCAGCCTTGTGTACGCACCGGATCGTCTTCTAATAATTCTGCGGACGCATGAAGGTCGGCGATGACATTTTCCATAAATTCTTTGGCATTGAAGCGGGGACGTATATTCAGTGAAAATGTTTGGTAATAAGGTAATTTGGTCGCCTTGTTGTCGGCTTCGTACTGGGGACCGAACAACCGGAAAATATCGAAATGCAGGAAAGCCCTCAATCCTAAGGCTTCTCCTTTGATGAGGCGATAGTATTCATCACTGAGTACCTCTCGGCGTTTTTCGCAATTTTCCAATAGCTTGTTGATGTTGGCAATCAAATTATAGCTTTTCTCCCAAATGTTTGCAAAACGGTTTTTACTCATTTCCCCCATATACTGGTGTTCCACTAAATCATGATAATAAGCGGTTCCCTCGTTTACGTGATAACGTTGGGCCATAAGTTCTATCATTTCGCAAGAGAGGTAAGAGCCATACAAGGCGGAATTATTCATTTCGATATATATGCCGTTGAGGGCATTCTCGAAACCTTTCACTGAACTGAAAGCAATGTCTTCCGCCACCCGGTCGTAAGGCTGGACGTCCAGCCAATTATTGCAACTGCTTAGTAGGACTGTGGTCAGTAATATGTATAATAATTTTTTCATGATTCCGATTGATTAGAATTACAGTATAAGACCGATAGACAATGAAATATTTCTGGCAAAAGGATAATATAATCCCCGTTCATCCTCTAATGTGGAGAAACGTGCGATGGAATTCATATAAGCGTTGATGTTCAATGAGGAAATTCTCAGATTTCTCTGCAACCATTGACTGTCGAACGAGTATCCCAAACGTACGGATTCTATCGAAATGTAATTTTCTTTCATGACGAAACGGGAAGACATCGGGGTGGCGTCGAACAGAGAGATACTTTTGAATTTCGCTTTGTCGCCTGGTTTTTTCCATCGGTCGTACAAGGCACGTTTGTCTTGGTTGGAAGTGATGCTGCCTGAAGAAATATTTTCTACTTTGTTATACAATGTGGAGTTAAAAGCATCTGCTCCGAAACTATAGCGAATTTGCAGACTGGCGGAGAATCCCTTGTAATAGAGGGTGTTTCCCCATACTCCTTCCAAGGTGGGACGGGTCTCGCCTATTTCCACTTCGTCGTCATAAGAAAATTCGTAAGTCAGCACATTGTCTTTCCGGACAAAAATTTCTTTTCCTGTAGCGGGGTCGATACCTCGGGAACGCACAGCCCATAGTGCTGTGGGACTGCCGCCGTCGTAATATCTTACCATATTTTTAGCGATATTCTCTTTGTTGTATTGGTCGAGGTTTTGACCGATTTTGTCGTAATAGGCTTTCCCGTAACGGAAATTGAAACTCATCGTATAATTGATTCCTTTCTGGGGGTTATAGAGGAAAGCATAACTTACACTGCCGTTGAATCCTTGGTCTACCTGTATACCTATATTCGCCCGCCGGCTGGTGACGCCCATAGACGAAGGCATTTTAATAGTGGCGATTAACGGGTCGGTACGTTTGTGATAATAGTCAAAATTGATGTGGAAACGATTGGAAAACATACTCAAATCCAAACCGATGTTCTTATCCAGTGTGCGCTGCCATTCTAAATCCGGGTCGCCGAAATTGGAAATTAACAGTCCGGTACCGAAATCGTTTAACAGCCAGTTGTTGAAATAATAGGTGGTGATAGCGGAATAAGAACCGAAATTCTGATTACCCGGATTACCTACGGAAGCCCGGATTTTGAACATGTTGAACAAATTGGTGTTGTTCTTGACAAAATTCTCTTTGTGAATGTTCCAAGCCACGCCGACTGCCCAGGTGGTTGAAAAGCGTTTGTTAGCACCGAATACGGAAGTTCCGTCCGAACGCAGATTCACATCTAATAAATAACGGTTGTCATAAGCGTATCCCCCGTTCAGATAAAAATTAGCGTTGCGGGATTTGCTTTCGGAATAACCGGGTTTTCCGCCTTCCGGATATTGGTTGGCAAAGCTGGGTTTGGTGAAATTGCCTTCCGGGAACCCTTGTGCGCTAAAATTTTTACTGACTGATTTCTTTTCACTGATGCTCATACCTGTAGCAACATTGAGCATGTGTTTTTCTCCCAATAACTGGCCGTAAGTAACGGTGAAATCTGCATCGTAATTCAGTGCGTCGGAGTTGGAATTATTATACGTTCCTTTGAGTAAGGGGAGCGCACTTTCGAATTGAGAGGAATTCGGAGAGGTGAACACTTCACTTTCGCTAAGACTTTTCATCAGACCGATACGGCCGCGGATACTCAATACATCGATCGGACGGATTTCAATACTGAAATTATCCCGGATACCGAAACCTTTGGCTTTGTTATAACTGTTCTGGACATCGTTAAACAACGGATTTTCTACCCGGACAGTCCCAAAATCAGTGCCGGCAATGTTTTCTACGTGCCAATCTTCCAACCAGCGTTCACTGCTGGCTGATTTCTTCTCATAGTAAGGATTGGTGCTGGCATAAGTAGAGAAAGGAACGATCGGATTGTCGCTGTTGTTCCAGTCGATGGATAATTTGTTGACAAAATTAAATCCTTTTTTCCGGTAGATCAAATCTAAAGACAAACCCATAATATCGCGGATAGAACTTTTCATCACTCCCTGTATCCCGGAGTAATTGACTCCTAAGCCGTAGCGCATTTGTTCGTCGCCCCCTTCTATATATAAATTATGCCGATGGGTGATACCCAAGCGCAACGGTTCTGACATCCAATAGGAGTCCACTCCCCGTTTTACGTTTTGCAACAATTGATTATATCTTCCGGTCAGTTGTTCCTGCAGGGCAGCCGATTCACTCTCGAAGACGCCCGAAAGTCGTTCGAATTCCAATTTTTCTTCTGCGTTCATCAGATTGTAATCTGTCAGGTCTGCAAAAGAAATATCTACGCTGCCGTTATAATTCAACCGGAGTTTTCCGCGTGCCGGAGCTTTTGTTTCCACTACGACTACACCGTTGGCGGCTTTTGAACCGTAAATGGCGGTCGAGGCGGCATCCTTCAAAATGGTTACGGAAGCCACCCGGTCCATATTCAAGTCGACAATCGTCTGTAAAGTTGTTTCAAAACCGTCCAATATGAACAACGGTTGATTGGGGTCTTGTCCGAATTCCTCTTTTAAGCCGACAACACTGCTCTTGCCGCGGATTTCAATGTCCGGCAGGCGGTTGGGGTCGGAACCGTATTCTTTGCTTTCCAGAATATTAAAGGCCGGATCCAAAGTTTTCAGACTCTGGATGATGTTTTGTGTACCTATCATTTTCAGATCCTCATTGTTATACGTTTTGGAAGAACCTGTGAAACTTTCTTTTTTACGGGTATAAATACCGGTGATGACCACTTCGTCCATGTCGATTCTGTTTTCTTGCATAACGATTTGGATATTTTTTTGTCCGCTAAAACAAATTTCCTGAGTTTTCATGCCGACAAATGTGAATACCAGAAATTGTTTCTCGTCGGAGATAGGAAGTTGAAGGGTAAATTTCCCGTTTTTATCGGTAATTGTACCGAGTTTGCTTCCTTTAATGCTAATAGTTACCCCCGGTAACGGTTCTTTAGCTTCGTCAGTTACCTGGCCGGTTACTGTGACTAAATTCACGTTTTGTGTTTGGGGAAAAGAACGTTTGGAGATAATGACATGTTCACCGTGGACCTCGTAGTCTAAACAAGTCTCTGCCAATATTTGCTCCAAAGCTTCTGCCAGATTTTTGTTCTGAATTTCCACATTTATCTGATGTCCTAACACGTTTTCGTAATTAAATACGAATTTCAGATTTGTTTTTTTTTGCAGAACGTCGAATACTTCTGCCAGATTCTTGTTTTTGAACTTTTCGGTTAATCGCTCATGTTGCGACCATACCTTGGCTTGAAGGCTGGAAAGGCTTAGGGTGACGACTAAACAAATTAATTTCATTTTTGTCATCATGCCAGGATGTTTTTTACATGAAATTTTCATAAATTTTGTTGTTGATTATTATGTATATTTATGGGAAAAATAGTTTGCTTATGTATCTTGCCGTTTCTTGATTATCAGCGTTTTTCCTTTTAGTTCTAATTTGATTTGTTTTGTCTTTTCCAAAATGTCGATTAATTCCGGTAAAGGGGTATTTCGGCGAAACCACGCTGTAAAATGCAGGTTTTTACAAGTGGGATTTTGATAGAAAATTTCTACATCATACCAACGGGCCAGTTCACGCATCAATTCTTCCAAGGGGGTCCGTTTAAAACTAAAGCATCCATATCGCCAGGATATGGCATCTTCCGGAATCACCTCGGTGATATTTATTTCTTTACCGTTTAAGTAAGCTTGTTGATTAGATTGTAATCGGTATATCCGGTGATCTTTTTCCAACTGAATGCGTCCTTCTGTCAAAGTGGCACTATTGTTTTCTTCCGGGTAGGCTCGGATATTGAATTGTGTTCCTGTCACTCGAATATCGAATTGTGGGGTATGAACGATGAACGGTTTGGTCGTATCTGTAGTGACTTTGAAAAAAGCTTCTCCTTCCAATGTCAGTTCGCGCGTATGGCCTTGGAAGGCTACCGGATAAGTTAGTCGGCTTTCGGAATTTAACCAAACCACCGTACCGTCCGATAAGGTTAGTTTGTACTCTCCGCCCCGGGGGATTATCAAGGTGTTGTGGGCTAGTTCTTGAGATACTCCTGAATAGGTATAAGTCAGTGTGTTAAGGGTATCATAATGAATAAGCGCCCCTTTTTCTTGTGTCGGAAATCGTTTAAAAGAATCGTCTAACGGAATTTGATTACCGTTGGATAAAGTTAGGGTTACCTGTTTCTTTTCTGTATTCCAAGTAAGCAAGGATGGTGGAGTCTTGGTTGGATTCTTTTGGTAGAAAATAGTTATCATACAGCATACAATGCAGGCTGCTATTGCATAGCGTAGAATTTGTTTCTGTAATCTGATGGGCTGATTAGCTTTTTTGAAATTTTTCCAGACTTTTTCTAATTCGATTTTTTGGCTTTTCCCTTGGGCATATATCGCTGCATGCAGGCGCTGAAGTTCTTGGTAACGTTCGGCATGTCCCGCTTGTGCATACCATTCTGCAAATAATGCTTCTTCTTTGGCATCTTGCAAATGGCCTTCTAATTTGCTCAAGATAATATCTTCTATTGAAGTATCCATAAAAACGTGCGATTATTTTGGTAGCTTTTCACCAAAATAGAATTAACAATAGAAGATGAAAATTGAAAATTATTAAAAACGTTCTTTTTTGTTAAAATAATTAAATAAAAAATAAAATAATGAAGTATAAAAACAAAGTATTGAATAAATATAATATATTGATAATCAATATGTTCAACAAGCTTGTCTCAGCAGATGAATTTCATTGCTAATTATCAATTGTTAATTCTTTTTTTGGCTGGGAAAATAGATGAAATAAAGAATAATAAAAAGAATAAAATTAGGACAAAATAATCGCACGTTTTTTTATTTGTTCTATCTAAAAGACAGGTAAGCTTTTCTAAAGGGTGGCTGAGGGTAGAAAAATAAATAAATATTTTATAAAAATATAAAAGAGTCCTCTGTACAAAATTCTACAAAGGGCTCTTTTGAGTAGATAGTTTTTTCGGTAACTTTTATTTTCTTTTATTACTTGGTTTCTGTTTTAGCGATGGATGCCTCATGTCGTATTTTTCTTTCCCATAGGTCGGTTTTTCATAGATATAGGCTGGAATTTGCTTGCCTTCTTGATGGGCTCTTTCAATCAGGTATTCCAAAGCTGTTGCATAATAATAATGGGGCAGGGCTTCATCGCGGTCGTACATGTTGTAGGCAACATACCGGGTATATTTTACTTTTTTTGCCAATTGCTCAAAAGTCAGTTCGTTATCTTTATAATCCGGATTGACCCGGGTATGAAATGACAATAATTTGATGAATTTAGACTGATCGATTTTCGGATCTTGTGTGAGTCGATCCACCAATGTCCAAGCCTCGTCGTATTTATCCTGCCGGAACAGGGAAGTGAGTTCGGCTGTTTGAAGGTTATAATATTTTCCGTCGAAATCGTGCAGCGATTCGATAAATTTGATCGGTGCATAAGTTGTTGCCTCGGCGAGCTTCTGGTCGACAGCTTCTTGACCGAATAGCCCGACGAATTCATCATAGCGATTGGATACTTCTTTCACATAAGGATTATTGTATCCTTCGATGCATTCCATGTATACCTTCCAGATTTTCGGGTCAGTCAGTTTGGCTCCCATAGCGATCAGTTTGTCGAAATCTTTCTGAACGTTGTGGTTTCCTGAAATCTTTTGCCGGAGGATATAATTGGCTAGAAAATTGGTGTCATACTTTCCGGTGTTGTACTTCTCGGATAGATACACCGAACTGAGCTTCGGATTTAAAGCTCCTTCTGCATCGGCGATGAAATCGGTTGCTGGTTTGTTACCTCCGCTACGGTGGATCAGCTTTTGTGTGTTCGGATCGACAAAAATATAAGTCGGATAAGAATGTACCTTATAGCGTTTGGCCAATTCCCGGCCTTCTCCTTTCTCAGCATCGATCTTCAGGCAAACAAAATTTTTGTTATATAGTTCGCCTACTTCAGGCAATGGAAACACCGTTAAAGTCATGTTTAGACAAGGACCGCACCATTCAGTAAAGAAATCGATGAAAATTTTCTTTTTCTCTTTTTTAGCCAAGGCTACAGCCTCATCCCAACTTCCATGAAAAAAGCGGATTCCGCTTTCCTGCGCGGTGGCAGGAAGCAGAATCGCTATGAGTAATAAACAGAATACCAGTTTTTTTGTCATATTTATTTTAATGTTACTTTTTTTATTAGAATTGCTGGGTCAGCATAAGTGTTTTTTTCCATAACGATCTTGCCGGTACTGAAGTTAAATTCATAGTACGATTTCACTCCATTTTCCTGCGTTATCGTAGAGGACAGGCAATAGGAGGTTGGTAGGGCGGAGCCGCCTAGCTCTGTTAATCCTGCATTTACTTTGGCTTTATTCTTATGAATCTCTGTAATTTCGTTAATTGCCGGTAAATACCAACCGCTTACCCCTTTATAAGAATACTCTGCAGCCCAAATCATAGCGCAGTTCCTGGCAGTAGAGCCCAAGCCGGCTTTTTGATTCTCTTCAGCGTACCGGGCTGTATTGACAGCTCCGTCATTTAAATCAGGTGTGGTGAAATCCCCGTTAAAGACGCCGCTTTTTTTGCCTGTACTACCCTCGAGGCCGATTACTTTGGCTTCTTGGATGTTGTCCGGATTCACCCAGCAAACGACGCCGACTGCTTCGAATCGGTCATTATAGTAAATGTCGCCTACTTCGAAATAGGTTTTCGGTGGATTCAGGAAATAATCGATTTCGCAACTTGCTGTTTGTTCGTTTTTAGTTACGGAAAAGGTGAGCGTTCCCTGACGGTCGATGGCTCCGTAATAATCGCGTGGAGCAACAAGTGTGATGCTTGTGCTTTCGATTTTGCTCCGTGTTTCGGGCTTAATCGTCCAGCCCCGTGGAAAATCGGGCAATTCCAGTGTGGCTCCTTCCGTGTAATTGATCTTTATCTCGAACGATTCTCCGCAACGGGCATCCATTTTTTTGTAGTTCGTACTGATAAATAAATTCTCTTCCGACAAATCCATTGGGTGGGTCTCGAAAAAATCCCATAGATCGTCGATACACTCCGTTAAGTTTACATTGTGTCCGATCCCTGCCAGAGAGTATATTTCATAATCGGCCCTTCCGCCGCGCCAGTAACGAATCGTTACATCGGCATAATCTTCGTAAACTGTCGTCTCCGTTTGCATATCCGTAATAAAATATCCGCCGATCTTTTCCGCCCAATCGGTCATATTAGCCAATACTGCGCTATGTACGACATTTTCGTCCTTTTCTCCTGCAAACACCCGCACGGGTACTGCGCGTTCCGGCATCATCGTCTCATATTGCAAAGACATTTGTCCAGCACGGGGAGCGATAGCGGCGAATATTTCCGACCGTTCGAAAGCCAGTACGAAGGAAAATATAGCTCCACTGGAATGACCAGTTGAATAAATACGGTTACGATCCACGTAAGGTTCGTTATCTTCCGTGAAATATTTAACCAACGCATCTACAAACGGGAAATGATTTTCGTTATCCATCCAATTTACTGTACCTGAACTGTCGGATTGGAAAATAGGTAACGCTCCTGGATAACAAATGATGCAATTGTTCTCTGTTGCCAATTGGTTTAACGGATTCGATTCAGTGATACCCAGCATCGGATTGGCCGGTTCTTCTCCAGACTCGAATGTATAGCTACCATGAAAATCAAAAATGAGGGAGATCGGTTTAGCAGGATTGATCGTCACCGGCATATAATATTTGAATTCACGTACGGTGGAATCCGGATGATTCGGTTGCAATACTTTCATTTTCACCAAGTGCAATCCGGGCATCAGCTCCCCTTCCGATAATACGGAATCCGTATTCGTAGTATCCACATTGAAATTGTTCTCTATCTTGACATTTTCTTTCTCCTGTGGCAGATAGGCGCTCGTATCGTCTACACATGCCATGACAGACAAGAAAGCAATCAATAGAAATAAGCTCCAGTATTTTTTCATAATCTTAAAATCTTTAAATGTTGTCTCTTAAAGTCACACCGTCTTGCTCCATGCCGTTGCGCCAATAGGTCTGGTATTTGATCTCTACATCTACCGGAACACCTGCCACGCCTTTCGCCGACTTGGCTTCGTTGTATTTGAACTGTCTGCCCGATACGTCCAGGTCGAAGTATAATATATCACCTTTGGGTTCATCGCCCATAGCTTCAGTGTCGGTTCCGTAACGGGATACGCCCAGTAACAGCGTTTTCTCGCTTCGTGAAACGCAGATATCGGTGATAACGGCTTCGGCGTCATAGCCGTACTGGGCCAAGTCGAACTGTTTATGAGCCTTTCCCGGTACTATATTGCTGAACATATCGCCGATGGTGTAACAATAAAAAGCATTTCCAACCGTAAAATACAAATGATCGACATAAGTGGCTACATAGAATTTAGACGAGGCATTGATAATACCTCCGTTCACTTCTTTTACCAAGTGTTTGGTGCGGATCTTTCCGCCGATACTTTCGGGATCCTGTCCCGTTTCCAGCATAACCAGACGGGTTTCGTCGCCTTTGTTCAATATGGCCAGGCTGCGGTTGTTCGGAGACAGGTTCGTTGCACTTCCCCACAGTAATTCATATCCTGTGTATACCGGAACATCCTTTGCCACCGGACGCATGTGGCCTCCATCATAAAAAGTGAATTTCCCGTTTACTTTGTCGAACATGATAAAATCTCCTAATTTTCGTCCCATATCTCCCAGATGGCCCAATTCGGCATCCGCCATATCGTCCCAGAAACCGAAGGGGCAGAGGTAGCCTTTTTCGTAATAACTTTTGATGTTGGAAGTGAAAGTTCCTCTGGCACTGCTATTCGTCGCTGTAGATACGGTGTAAAGAGTGCCCCCTGATATTTCGAAGAATTTTTCACTTTGCTGAAACCCCTGACCATAAGGATTTGTGCGCCAGAAGTCGATACCTGTCCTCATGAATTGGGTTTTGTAGTTCGATACGTCGTCTTCCTTGGGGGGATAAGTGGCGATACCCAGATAAGCTTGTCCTGTTAAAAAGGGTTCCACCGTGTCCTGTACTAGGGTGCTTTTGTCGAAAAGAGAAAGCTGATCGTCGCACAACACCATCAGACGGCCTGCACGGCAAGTAACGGGAGAACTCTGGTTGGTTTCCACATAACAAGGCAATACTTGTTGAGGATGAATCCCTAATAACCGGTCGAAACGATCCCGGTAATAGTTTACAACCCAGTTAGCCGGCTTGTCCAAACGCAGGTATGACATTTCTGCCCGGCCTTGATATTTACTGAGCACCAGGATCAGATCACCGGCTGTCGATGAACTGACGTTCAAACGGAAGGAAGTGTATTGCTGTATACCCGTTTCTTTGTCGGTTACGATAAAACGGCATTTCTTTTCCCCTGTTGTTAGGTCGATCAATAAATGCAAATCATGTGTTTCCGCCAAAATACTGCCGCCGATTTCCCATTTATAGGTAAAACGCGAAGTATCGCTGTATTGGGTTCCCGTCAAATGGGGGTAAATGTGTAAACTGTCGTCTACATCACGGGCATACATACTCTCAATGCCTTCGACTTCCAGTTCGTTGATATCCCGGTAGTCATAATTACCAAGGTCGTCATAACAGGCTGCCAAACAAATGATGGCCAATACATATAATAAATAGAATCTTTTCATACTTTAATCGTCTTACTCGTTATTCAATAGGTTCCAAACCGCTCAGAGTCACCCGCATTCCGGTTTTTGCGTCGATGATTACATTCCGGTACAAATACCAGTACAAACTGTTGGAATGAGATTTAATTTCCGTGCTGTTGCGGTCGTAAGGAATACTGCCGTAAGTGTTCAGTTTCGGGTCTAGTCCGATCAGGAATTTCCATTTTTCTGGATGAAAAAAGCCGAATGTGCCACTGAGTTCCTTCTGCCACCAGGTGGGCTCGGACATGTAATTATTCAATAAAATCTTCTTTCGTAAACCGCCTTTCAATCCCAGATCGAAATCCGCATTGGGTTCTACTTTTAGGTCCAGGCGAATGTTTTCGGGAGAGGTATAATCATTGGGAAGAAATTCGCGGAAAATCAAAATTCGCAACGTATCCGTCAGTTTGTTAGGGCGGAAAGTTTGTTCGCGTTCAATTGCTGCATAATGTGTGCCGGCAACGGCATTCGTTGAATCTGCATCGATACGGATACAGTAAATACGGGCCTGATCGGAACCGAAGCCTGTATATTCCATCACCAGTTTCAGGGTGTCCACCAAGACACTGTCCGGCGTCAAACCGAAAGAGTAAACGATAGAATCGATATAATGACGGTTACCGTTCCAGTCCACCGTATAATGTTGAAACTGTATCCGGTCTTTGCCTTCGTAAGGATAATCGATATCCTGATTACAACCTGTCACCACATAGGCTAGGCAACAGAAAAGAAAACCATATAATCTTCTGTTCATTTTATTCCAATTTTAATTGTTCAACGTTGTGTACGGTGTCCGTCTTCAATTTCTGCATCTGGGAAGGGGAATACGAAAATATCTTCACTGGCTTCGATCGTGCCCGTCAGGCCGCCCGGTAAATCCAGATTGTTCCGCTTGTAGACATACCACATCTGCCCTTCGCCGATATATTCGCGTCGCATTTCATCGAAAATATCCTTTTTCGCCATATACATCCAGTCCATCTGTCCTTCGGCATTTCCCCGTAAGCGACTCCGGCGCAACAGATTTACATGTTCGCGGGCCTGATCGGGGGCGGTGTTGTAGCAACATTCTGCTATCAACAGATACATCTCCGATAATTTGATCAACGGCATCTTCTGCGGATAAATGTTGTTCGAATCGGGCAGGTATTTAATGAAATCGAAATCGTCGAACCATTTGGAAAATCGTAAATCATCCCGATTGCCCTGATACAAATTATAACCGTCATACATTTGCAGGGCCGTGCCTTTGCCGCTTACTTCTTTAAAAATTATTTCGGCATTTTCGCGGAGTGCTCTGTTGCGCAACGCAAAAATATGTTCATCGGAGAAAGTAAGGTCCACCTGCGTTTCGCTCTGGTCGACACTGGACAGTTGTAACAGCCGGAATTTTCCACTTCCAATCACTTCCTTCGCCTTCTCGATGGCCAATGCATTTTCGCCTCTGGCCTGATAGGCGCGGGCAAGCATCGCCTTCACTCCGTAAAGATTGACACGAGCCACATATTTGTCGGCTTCGTCTTTGGCTGCTTTGTCGATAATATCGCCCTGAGGGGTAGAGGTCCGAATGGCATAGGGAACTACCTTTTCGATAGGATCGTCTTTTAAACAAACTTCGGCCTCCTTCAGATCGTTAATAATCAGTTGCAACACTTCTTCCGTGGTATACATTGGAGGAAGCGATACCCCGAAGATTTTATTATACGGAATGCCCTCCGCCTTGGGCGAACGTTTTACGTCCGGGGCGAATAAACGGTACAGGTCGAAATGCAAAAAAGCCCGTAAAGCCAATGCTTCGCCGCGCACCTGATTGCGTTCGCTTTCACTCATCACCGAAGCATTCTTATCTGCCCATTCCAAAATACAGTTAGCTTGCGAGATATTGGAATATAATTGGTTCCATATAGAGGAAATCTTATTTTTCGACGTGTTGTGTTTGTAGTCATATCCCACCCAATACTGATAATTGTTGTTAGTTCTGAAATATTGGGACAAAATATCTATATACTCTGTTGTAAGGGTCTGACCGTACATATTCGACTTTGACATCTCGCTGTATATCCCGGCCAGGGCTTCCCTGAACCCTTCCGCCGTACTGAAAAGTTTGTTGTCGTCCACTTTATTGTCCAGTTCTACATCCAGCCAATTGTTGCAAGAGGCCAGGGAGAACAACAGACCGATGACGATATATAATTTCTTCATAATACCTGATTTTAGAATGTAAGATTAAAACCTAAAGACATCGTACGTGCAAACGGATAAGAAATACCTCGTTCTTCCTTGATGCTGGACAGGCGGAATACGTCTGTCATCGAGAAAGTGAATTTGCAACGTTCGATAAACGATTTGGCCAGTAAATCCCGTGGTAAATCGTAGGATAAGGATAAGCTGGATAATTTCAGGAAATTGTTTTTTTGCACCAGACGGGTGGATTGATACACGGTGGTCTGATCGTCGATACGGCGGAACATGGCTTTATCTCCCGGCTGTTTCCAGCGTTCGTACAATACACGGCGATCCACATTCTTTTTCGGATCGGAACCCTCCACTTTCGTTGCCAGAGTGGTATTGAATTGTTTGGCCCCCCATTCATACCCGAAATTCAGATAGAGGTTAATCCCTTTCCAATTCAGATTACTATTGAAAAAACCCTGCAATTTCGGATTGGTATTGCCTACTTCTACTTTATCGTTCGGATCGTATTCATACGTCAGCGAACCGTCACGTTTGATGTATATTTCATTACCGGTGGCCGGATCGATCCCCAGCGAACGCACCATCATCAAAGCGGTTTGCGACCGCCCCACTTCATACATCCTGAAAACTTCCGAACCGCCCTTATTATTATCGAGATCCATCGCCTCCTGGTTCATGGCTTTCATCGCATTCGACAACTTACGGATTTTGTTTTGCTCATGGGCCGTACTCAACGTGATGTTCCAATTCAAATCCCTTTCGCGGTTATTGATTAAATTCAGACGCAGACGGGCTTCCACTCCTTTATTATCCAAAGAGCCCATATTTTCTGTATACGAAGTGAAACCGCACGAAGGTGCCACATCTACATTCAATAATAAATTCTCTGTCCGTTCGAGGTAAGCATCGAAATTCAACGTGATAATATCGCGCCAGACGGACATATCCAGACCTACATTATATTTCAGTACATTCTGCCATTTCAGCGCCGGGTTGCCGTAAGCATGGATCACACCTCCGTAAATACCGTTATATTCCGAGTCTCCGGTGAATACAAAACGGGTCAGTGCCTGATCGGCGGAGAATTTTGTTGAACCGGTGCTACCTACTGAGGCTCTTATTTTCATATAACCGCTGCCGGTCCAAAAACTTTCGCGGTTCACGTTCCAGGCTGCACCGACCGACCAGAAGGGAGCGAAACGCGATTCCCGTCCGAAACGACTCGAACCGTCGGTACGGTAAGTGAAATCCATAATATAGCGGTTATCCCAGTTCATATTGATATTGCCAAAAAAACCGATGGATTTCGACTTATCGAAACTTCCCGTAGGGGTCGAACTTTTTCTGAATTGCAGCGCGTAAGAAGGATAAATCAGCTTGTCGTTTAAGAAACCGGTGGCGGTATATCCGTCGGTAGCGGATTTTGAAGTTAGCAATTCACTTCCTAAACCGATACTTAAAGAAAGTTTATCGAACAAATTGTTGTTGTAATTTACGGTAAGATTTCCTTCGATGTCGATTTTGTTGCCATTGCTGATTGTGTAGCTCCCTTTATCGGCAGCATCCGTTTTGCCTTGGAATTCCACCGATTCCGGCGACAGATAAGCTTCGTTCCGGTCGAGCTGTTTGGTGATGGCGACATTTCCTTTTATCATCAGGTGAGAGGTTGCCCACCACTGCAATTGAAAATTATCGCGGATCTGAGTATATTTTTCGTACGAGTTGTTCGGCAGCAAAGAATTCACCATCGCATTGCGTACGACAGTGCCGTTGGAGTCGAACTCGCGGATCATTTCGCCGGTTTCCGGATCGTAAATACGTTCATAAGGGTTCATTGCGGCATATTGACTGAATTGTCCGTAAGGCGAATTGCTCCCTTTTACATCATCGATCATCACATCGTTGCGGGCGATTAATTTATTGGCAATATCATAGCTGAAATAGACGTTGACGCCGTATTTTTCGCGTCCCGATCCGATCATCACCCCTTTATCATGGTCGTATTTCAGATTGATCCCGTAACGGAAATGTTCGTCGCCTCCTTCCAGAAAAGCGCTGTAACGCTGATTGACAGAAGTGGTCAGCGGCTGTGATAACCAATAGGTATCGACTCCCCGCTCGATTTCCTTCAAAACATCATTGTACATTATATCCAGACAGGCCTGTTCGTCATAACTCTTGCCTGTATATACCTTTGCCAGCTTTTCGTATGCCAGTTTTTCCTTGGCGTTCATCAGGTTGTACGAGCGCAAATCGGGCACCGAAACGTTGAAATTGGCGTTCAGGGTTACTCTGATCTCTCCCGCTTGCGGACGTACCGTTGTGATCAGGATTACGCCGTTTGCACCGCGAGATCCGTATAATGATGTTGCCGAAGCATCTTTCAGAATAGAGAAAGAAGCGATACGGTTCATATCCATATCATATACCGTTGTCGGGCTCACTTCGATTCCGTCCATGATGTACAAGGGGGCATTCGGATTGGTGCGGGAGTCGTCCGCTTCACCCCGTAGGTCGAACCCTTTTTCGCCGCGTACTGTGATTTCGGGCATACGGTTCGGGTCGCTTCCCCATTCGTTGTTCTCCAGTGTGCGTACACCCGGGTCGAAGGCTGAGATCGCTTGCAACAGATTTAACGACCCGACTTTGCGTAATTCCTCTCCGTCGACCACCACTTCCGATCCGGTTTGGCTGACTTTTTTACGTTGGAAATATCCGGTTACCACAACATCCTCCAAAGCCTGGGTTTGCTCTTCCAAGGTTACTTTGTAATTGGTTTGCCCTTTTATCAACTTGATTTCTTTGTCTTTCATTCCGACGAAAGTGCAAAGCAGACTGCCCGGATCGGCACTTTCCGGAATTTTCAGTTTGAAATTTCCATTGACATCGGTGGCGGTGCCCAACGAGGTGCCTTTCAGCATGACGGTTACTCCCGGCAGAGCGCCTCCGTTTTCGTCGACCACTACTCCCGTAATATCTATCATTTTAGGAGTTTGTTGTTGGGTCGTTGCGGTTTTGAAAATGACGACGTGCTCACCGGTAATTTCATATTTCAGCGGTTTGTCGTTGAACAGAATGTCCAGTGCTTCTTCTAGGGTTTTCCCGTGGATTTGAGCACTCACCCGATAACGGCTCAATTCTTCATGATTGAAAACAAATTTTAATTGAGTCTTTTTTTGGAGCAAATCGATTGCTTCGACCATGCTTTTGTCGTTTACGCTGAGTTTGAGGATGTTGGCTTGTGACCAAACCCGGGCCTGGACGCCCGATAAACTCAGTAGCAGAATCAGACAAGCTAATTTCATTTTAATCACTAGTTTGATTAAGTTTCTACATAAAAAATTCATACTTTTGTTGTTAATAGTTTTACATGTTTCCTGCACGGGGAATTTGTGAGCCGGGAGGTATTGGCGTACGTTCCGGCTTTTTTGCTTTCTTGTTGTTTTTTTACCTTTGTTTTGTCACGATTACTGTTTTGTCTTTTAATTCTAATTTTATTTGTTGTGTTTTTTCCAATATGGACAGTAGTTCTTTGATTGGAGTGCTGCGGCGGAACCAGGCCGTAAAATGTAATGCTTTTACTTTCGGATCCGTATAGAAAATGTCGATATCATACCAGCGGCTTAATTCGTTCATGATGTATTCCAACGGTTCTTCTTTAAATGAAAAGGCATTGAACCGCCAGGCGACGGCATCTTCCGGATTTACTTCTTTTACCTTCACTTCTTTCCCGTCCAGATAAGCCTGTTGGCCTGGTATCAACCGATACACCCGTTGATCTTTTTCCAGCTGAATACTCCCTTCCGTCAGGGTGGTGCTTTCGGTTTCTTCGGGATAAGTCCGGACGTTAAACTGAGTTCCCGTTACCCGGATGTCGAATTTTGACGTGTGGACGATAAACGGTCTGGCTTCATCTTTCGTCACTTCGAAGAAAGCCTCCCCTTCCAGTGTCAACTCACGGGTGTCGCCTTTAAAAGCAACCGGATAGGTGAGGCGGCTCTCGGAATTTAACCAAACGGTGGAGTTGTCGGCTAAAACCAATTTGTATTCACAGCCTCGGGGGATAGTTATCGTGTTGTATACCGGCACGGCAGTTGTGTCTGTCGGATTATATACGAGTTGTTTTTCCACATTTTGGATAGTGGTGCCGTTAGCTTCGGTCAAGGGAGACAGACTATCGGACAGAATAATTTGTTGACCGGTAGATAAAGTCAGAACAATTTGCTGTGGTGGCGGAATTGTCGGGATGGAGGATAGGAGACTAGGAGGGGGAACGGGTTGTGATGTAAACAATCGGATAGCTGCTCCCAGGCTCAAAACGACGATAGCTGCGGCGGCACAAGACAGTGAACGCAGCCGATGTCGTCTGATGCATTTGTTTACTTTATTCCAGGCTTCTTCCGTATTTGTATTCCGGCTTGCCCCGATGGCATAGATTGCTCGTTCAAGACGCTTATTTATAGTTTCATTTTCCATGGTCCCGAGGTCCCGAAGTCCGACACTTTCAAAATTGCATCCGACTTTTTTAAGGGACGATTATTTTGTCGGATTCCCGACAAAATTGAATTGACAATTGACAAATAATAATTGTAAATTATCAGAAATGTTGTTTCCGTTGCAACAAGTAAAAAATAATGAAAAATGAAGTATGAAAATAAGGTGGATGACAAAATGAATTATTTGATAATCAATGTGATATGTGGTTTTATATCAACGAGACAAATTCATTGTTAATAGTCCATTTCAATTGGCTATTATTCTCTTGTCTAAGTATGACAGAGAAGATATAAAAATGATGAAAAGAGTAAAAATTAGAACAAAATAATCGTCCGTTTTTAAGTTTTTCAAACTAAAGACAGCTAAATATTTAAGAAGGGTGGCTAGAGTTGAATTTTTTTTAATTTTTATTTTCTGAGGAAAAATCTGGCAAATCCACCTTGTAAAAAGTCGGGGCCGTATTGTTCTTTTCGAGGAACATCGCCATATAGACGGGGGATAGACAATCTTACCTGCCACTCGCAGATTCTCGTTGTTGAATACGATTGCTTCGGACAGATCGTATTCATCGCAATCCATGATGTTGGACAAGGTACGGTGCGTTTCGTAGTCTTTACCTGATTTCACCTAACTCGATGACAAAGTCCAACTCTCCGCCCAGTAGCGATACGAACCGTCATTTACCAGAAACTTAATGGCCGTAACGATATCGGGACATTGCTGTACCTCATCGAAAAAGACGAGCGTTTCGCCCTTGAGGAGCAGCACAGAGGTGATTGCCGAGAGACGGAGCAACATATCGCTGCTGTTTTTCGCTCCCTTGAATAATTCCACCGCTTCGGGCATTTCGACCAGATTGATGAATGGAGTATGTTTTACCAGTTTGTCGTGCTCCGGTAATAAGCAGGGCATTACGAGTCGTTTTATAATAATTGCGAATGTAATCGTCTGTCTTTCTTTTTATCATAACTTGCTATTATTTATTCTATATCTATATAATCATCAAAAGTAGTCAGGTTATTTGCCGCTTTTCTATCATATAGTGTCTACTTTTTCGGTAGCAACACAGAAATATCTTCCATATAACTGAGTGTAATCCGGCATTCATCCCTATACCAACCCTATACCAAGCCTATATCAACCCTATCCGTGAATAGAGATGATATAGGCTTGGTATAGGGTTGGTATAGGGATGAATGCTAGTTTATCCGAAGATTACCCGAAGGTATCCCCGGGAATGATGCTCCGTCTTATTTTGATTTTATCGTCTTGTCCGAAGAATAAGAGAAGGCTAGAAAGAGGATAAAATCTTCTATTCCACCATAAAGATCTTTTCGGAGGAAGGCGTAAGCTTTTTTTATATGGTCTTTAACCGTATTGATGGATATTTCTTCTTCAGTGGCTATTTCCTGATAAGATTTAGAATCTACAATGCTCATCTCTACAATTTTCCTTCTTTTAGGAGGAAGTTTGTTCAGAGATATCGAAACCTTTTGAATGAATTCTTCTGTAGAATCGTCCTCTGTCAGTGTCTGTAAATATTCTTGCTGGTATTTGTTGACTACGTGCTGATGTTCCAGATAATTCAGGCAACGGTTTTTAATCGCATAGCTCAGATACCCTTTGGTATTTTCTATCGAATCTAATTTTTTGCGTTTTTCCCACAGTTTTGCAAAGATCTCTTGGGTGATATCTTCCGCAACATCCAAGTCATGGACATAAAACAAAGCAATCTTGACCATATCGGGATACAGCTCTTGAAACAGATTCTTGAACGAAATGGAATGACTTGTATTCATCGGTTCACACAGACTTTTGTGAGGGTGCTTTTGAAATTTATTTTCCAAAGGGTAAAATTACACTTTTTTAATGAATGAACCTCATTTTTTATAGAATCAGTCAGAAAACCCACATTCGGCATCTTCTGAACTGCCCCCAAAAGTTAGACACAAAACTTTTAGAGTGCAGTTTATTTATGAAAAGGACAAGCACAGAGAAACTCAACTGGGTGCCTTGATATATCATTTATCGATCGTAACCGTTTTATTATCATTCAGGCGGACGATTCCGCTGAAAGTTTCACCCGAAGCGTCTTTGAAACCGCTTATTTTGCCGGTTTTCCCTTTTTGGGTCAAGGCTTCGACTTGTTTTTGGGTGAGTTTTTTTCCTTGGATTTCCATCGGAATCAGGAAATCGCACGATTTTCCGTACTGTGTGCATCCCCAGGCTGTTTTGCCTTGGACAATTTCTCCTTGGCCGCATTTTGGGCATTTTAACGGGGTGGTTTCCTGACCTTTCTTTTCCTCCGGTGTTTTCGGATTTTTCTTTTTTTCTTTCATCTCTTGTTTGACTTCTTCTACCATGATTTTTTTCGAAGAGGCATGTTTAACGTAATGGACGATTTCATTCACCATAACCTTCAATTCTTCCATGAAATCTGCTACCTGATAAGTCCCGTCTTCAATCCTTCGCAGCTTTTTTTCCCACTGTCCCGTCAGCTCGGCGGATTTCAACAACTCGTTCTGAATGGTATCGATCAGCTCTATCCCTGTTGTCGTTGCCAGAATCCTTTTTTTATCTTTTCGGATATATTGCCGTTTAAACAATGTTTCGATGATGTTGGCACGGGTAGAAGGCCGGCCAATACCGTTTTCCTTCATCAAATCCCGCAGTTCTTCGTCTTCTACTTGTTTTCCTGCTGTTTCCATTGCTCTCAGCAAATCGGCTTCTGTATAGTATTTGGGCGGCTGGGTTTGCTTTTCCTGCAATTCAGGAGTATGTGGACCACGTTCTCCCTGTTCGTATTCGGGTAAGACGTTTTCTTCGTTCTGTTTATCCGTATCTGTACCGAATACAACCCTCCAGGCCGGGTCGATGATTTGTTTGCCGGTAGCTTTAAAATCTTCTTCTCCGACTTTAGCCATCACGGTAGTATTGGCAATTTCGCAATCGGGATAAAATACTGCGATAAAACGTCTGGTTACCAGATCGTAAACCCGTTTCTCGTCCGGCGTTATATCGTAGCTGAAAACTCCCGTAGGAATAATTGCATGATGGTCGGTAATTTTTTTGTCATTGAAGACTTTAGGTGATTTCCGGATCTTACTCCCCGCTAATATCGGTTTGATGAGCGCTTCGTAAGGTTTCAATCCTTTCAGGATTTGAGGAACTTTTTTATATTGATCGTTAGGCAAAAAATTCGTGTCTACCCGCGGATAGGTCGTCAGTTTTTTTTCGTACAAAGATTGGATAATCTTCAGTGTATTTTCGGCTGTAAATGCGAATTTTCGGTTACATTCCACTTGTAAAAGCGTGAGATCAAACAATTTCGGCGGATGTTCCATCGCTTTTTTCCGTTCGATGCTGATGATTTCGAGTTCCAGAGGGGTGATCTTTTCCAATAAGGCTTCCGCTTCTTCTTTTTTATTAAAACGTCCGCGCAGGCAGGAGAAAATGCCTTCCCGGTAGGTAGTACGGATCTCCCAGTAAGTTTCCGGTTTAAAGTTCTCGATCGCTTTCTGGCGTTCTACAACCAATGCGAGAGTTGGGGTTTGTACTCGTCCGATAGACAGTACATTTTTGCCGGTTCCATATTTCAGTGTATAGGCACGAGTAGCGTTCATGCCCAGTAACCAATCGCCGATCGCCCGGGCCGAGCCGGCTGCATAAAGTGTGTCGAAATCTTTTGATTCCAGGAGCTTGTCGAAGCCTTCACGTATGGCTTCTTCGGTCAGCGAAGAAATCCACAACCGTTTGACCGGTACCCCGCATTTAGCTTTAGTAAGCACCCAACGCTGGATCAATTCTCCCTCCTGGCCGGCATCCCCGCAGTTGACCACCAGTTCTGCTTTAGCTACCAGTTCTTCGATAACGGTAAATTGTTTTTTTATACCTTCGTCTTCGATCAAGCGAATGCGAAATTTAGATGGAATCATTGGTAATACTCCCATATTCCATTTTTGCCATTTTTCTGTATATTCGCCGGGCTCTTGTAAGGTGCATAAATGCCCGAATGTCCAGGTAACACAATAACCGTTTCCCTCCAAATACCCGTTCCGGCGCGTCGTCGCTCCTAGAATATTGGCAATTTCCTTTGCTACACTTGGCTTTTCGGCTATACACATTTTCATAATTCCGCATGGCTTGATTTCCCACACAAAGGTACAAAAAAAAGATGAAGTGGATGAAATGGGTAAAACATATGAAATGGATAGGGCAGATGAGGCGGTTGATTGACGATTCAATCGTTTATACCAGAAAAGATAATAGTATTTTCCAAACTTTATAGTGAAAAAATGCGAATACAGGTAAAATATGTCTATCTAATTTGAAATTTATGAAACAAAAATTTGAAAGAGCTTTTTTTACAAAAGTATTCCGATGCAGGTCAATCGCTTGGGGAATATTTTACGGGATGATCGGAATTTTAATTCTGCCGGAGTATACTTGGGCTGAAAGTAAGATCGGAGATCGGGAAGGGTTAAAGGTTCCACAAGAGCAACGTCTGGTGCGGGGAAGAGTTACCGACGATAAGGGGGAACCTGTTATTGGTGCGAATGTATGGGTGGAGGGAACCACTGTGGGGGTTGCTACAGGTGTCAATGGAGATTATACGTTAAGGGTGGGACCGGACGCGAAATCTTTGAATGCTTCGTTTATCGGTTATTCGCAAGCCGAAAAAAACATCTTACCAGGGGTAGATGTATATAATTTTACTTTGATATCAGAGGCCCGAAAATTGGATGAAGTGGTGGTGGTCGGCTACGGAACTACCCGTTTGCAGGATTTAACCGGAGCGGTATCTTCTATCGGTGCTGCCGATCTGGAGAAAGAACCGGTGATGAACGTTGCTTCGGCTTTGCAGGGAAAAGCGCCGGGAGTACAGGTTTCGATGGCTTCAGCCAAGCCCGGGGAGCCCGTGAGGATACGGGTCAGGGGAGCTACTTCATTGGAGGGAACCAATGAACCTCTATATGTGATCGATGGAATTCCGTCGGAACAGGACGACATGATTGCCATCAATCCCGACGATATCCAATCGATCGATATCCTGAAAGATGCTTCGGCAGCAGCTATCTACGGGTCGCGGGCGGCTAACGGAGTAGTGTTGATTACGACCAAACGGGGGATACAAAGCGAAAAACCACAATTGAACGTCAAGTATTTTACCAATTTCGATACGCAGATCGAAAATTTTAGTATCCTGAATGCGAATCAGTTCAGGGATGTGATTACGACAGCAGCTTTCAATACGTTGAGGGTAGATCCTACTGATAAGACGGCTATCAATATCGTGACGGGAACCATATTAAAAGATGCCAACACGGATTGGTATAAATTGTTGTCGCAAAAAGCTTACACCAATAGCGTGGAGTTGTCGGTGAGAGGTGGAAGTTCTAAGCTGAAGTATTTCACTTCTTTTGGTATGAGTTTCCAGAATGGTGTATTGAAAGGAGATGACCTGAGGCGATATACCGGACGTATTAATCTGGATTGGGATATTACATCGGCCTTGAAATTCGGTACCAACATCAGTTTAGCTTATACCGATCAAGCAGAAGAAGGGCAGGGGTTGTGGCAGATCAAGCAGTTTCGTCCGGATATACCGGTATATGCTGAGGATGGTAGCTATTATAAGATTGGAACAACAGATAACCCGGTGGCTAAGACGAAGATTACGAATACCAGTGATGCTTACCGTTTCAATGGAACAGTGTTTGGGGAGGCTGAAATCATTCCCGGACTTCGCTTGCGTTCGACCTTTTCGTTATCAAAGAATTTCAATTTCACTCATCAGTATTATCCCAGTTTCTTACAGGAGGGGAATTATTACAATACCTATTCCGGTCGAGCCGTACGGGGTAGCAGTGAGTCGGTGCGAACCCTTTGGGATAATACGATAAGCTATCAGGGAGTATTCAAAGATATCCATACATTGGACGCTGTATTCGGAGTTTCGTTCGAACGATATAAAACCGGAGATTTCGACGCTACCGGAGTGGATTTTCCGATGGACCATATTCTCACTAACCTGGGAAGTGCCACCACTCCTTATGATGTGGGAGGAAATTCTTCTGGTAATGGTCTGGTTTCGGTGTTTGGGCGTTTTAATTATAAGTTGATGGAAAAATATTTGTTTACTTTTACTGCTCGTTATGACGGTTCGTCGAAATTCGGCTCGCATAACAAATTCGGTTTCTTCCCTTCCGGCGCTTTTGCTTGGAAAATTGACCAGGAATCTTTTATGGAAGGTATAGAGGAAGTGAATGAGCTGAAATTCCGGATTTCGGGCGGTGTTACTGGTACGCAGAACATCGGAAATTATAATAACAAAAATCTTTATGGTCCGAATGATTTTTTGGGGAAACCCGGTATCATACCCACGACATTGGGAAATGACGATTTGCGTTGGGAACGGACCAAACAGTTCGATATAGCTGTAGACTATGCTTTTCTGGACTATCGCCTGAGCGGATCGATTGGTTGGTATTATAAAAATACGAATGATTTGTTGTGGTATATCGATTTCCCGACTTCACTCCAGCCGTTCAGCGGGATGTATAAAAATGTTGGACGGGTACAAAATAAAGGATTCGAATGGTTGATTAATGCGAAGATATTCCGGGAGACGGAGGTAAAATGGGATCTCAGTTTCAATCTGGGAGTGAACCGGAATAAAGTGAAGTCGCTGGTTACCGAAGGAGCACAGGACTGGGCCGGAAAGGGTGTGGTTCAGGGAACCGGTACCGAAGTATTGGCCGAAGGTTATCCGGTAGGATCTGTGCTGGGATACCAAACCGATGGGATTTTCCAGTCGTGGGAAGAAATACAGAAGTATAACGAGCAAGCCCAGAAAGCCACTGGAGGTACCGTAACGTATTATTATAGTAGTGAGACTAAGCCTGGGCAGATTATCTATCGCGATGTTAACGGAGATGGATATATCAGCGCAAAAGACCGGGTGATTATTGCTAATCCGGAGCCGAAATTTTATGGCGGTTTTTCCTCGAATGTCACTTGGAAAGATTTGTCGCTTTACCTGATGTTTAATTATTCGGTAGGAGCAGAACGACTGTATAACAATACTTTGCAGAATATTGCCGGTTCGCTGAACAATATGATCGATTATAATCTTTATAATCGCTGGTCGGAGGAGAACACTTCTTCCCGTTTACCTGCCCTTTATATAGACGATCCGGTGCCGGCGACCAACGATCTGATGGTACATAAGGCTTCTTACCTGAAGTTGTCTCATTTACGTATTCAATACAATTTACCCGTATTGTGGGATGCGAAATATTACAAAGGCGGACAGGTATATTTTGCTATAGCCAATTTATTTACCATAACTCGTTATCCGGGTATCGATCCTGCTTCGGTAGGAAATGCTACGGCCAATTATGGAGGAAATTATGACAGTGATATTTACCCGGGGGTCCGTTCTTACACGATAGGTTTACGGCTTAATTTTTAATTGATTTAGATGTATGAAAAAGATATTTATCCTTTTGACAGTTGGTTATCTGTTTTTCTCTTGTCAAATTACAGATGTACTAAATCAGGAGCCACCGCATAATCTGACTCCTGATAATGCAATTACCGATGCCGCTTCGGCTGAAACGGCACTTACTGGTATTTATGGAGAACAAATTGGTTATGAGTCGTATATGACGATCGGAAACTTTGCTATGACATCCGGTATCTTGCAACGGAACGATAATCCAGGAGTTGTGGTGAGTATTTATTATATAGAGAACCGTTTGCCTGGACTTAATCTAGTCAGTGCGGCCTATGATCCATTTTGGAATGCTTATAATACGATCATCAATTCGTCAACACAGTTGCTTGCAGTGCTAGAGGGGATGGGAGATAATCTCTTTGCCCCCGGACGGAAAACATCAATGATGGGAGAAATCCGTTTTCTGAGGGGACTTCATCTGTTCGAGATGTTGCGGATGTTCGGGGAATACGATAAACCGGACAGCAAATACGGTATGATTGTCCGGGAAACCCCGCCTACTGCTAATGAGGTGTTTCAAAAACGCTCGACGGTGCAGCAGACATATGATTTTATTCTGAAAGATATCGGGTACGCTATCGAGCATGCTCCGGAATTCACCTCTCCGAATTATGCTTCGAAACTGGCAGCCAGGGCTTTGAAAGTCAAAATACTCTTTTATATGGGAAAATACGGTGATGCTTTGGAGGCAGCTAATACTTTTATTGCCAGTGGTGACCGCCGACTTGTATCTCCCTATGCCGATATATTTACTAATTTTAAAAATACAGAATTGATTTATACCCGTGGTTTCGAAGGTACGGACGAAGTGAAGTATCAGGCTACCAGGGTGCAAGCATATTACAATGAGGGGAAGTGGGGTCCTACGGAATCTTTTCTTGAAATGGTGCAAGGTGATCCCCGGGAAGAGGTGATCCTGAAAAATGGAGTAGGGGAAGTTTTCGGGCCTCAGAAGACTATCCAGAAAGCCTCGAATGCCGAAGGAACAATGCCGATTTACCTGATGCGTTATTCCGAAATCTATATGATCAAAGCGGAATGTGAGGCCCGTACTGGACAGGGAGATGCACTGGCCACCTTGAATGTTTTACGTTCAGGACACGGTTTGCCTACGATTGGAAACAGTAGTAATATCTTGGAAACCATTTACAAGGAATGGTTGCTCGAAATGGGTTTTGAAAATGGCCATGAATGGTATGCTACTTGGCGGATGGGAGTGGACCGCTTATTGGCTACTAACCAGGAAGTAGCTGAAAAAATGGAAGCAGCTGCCGATCCTGCGCTTTATAAAGCCAATTTGCCTTTCAAACGTATTTATCCAATTCCTGCCTCTGAAATCAATGCGAACAAGTTGATGGAGCAAAACCCAGGATATAATTGATGTTATAGGGGTATTATAAGATGAATCCCGAAAGGCTTTTGTGTAGCTTTTCGGGATTTCTTGGGTTTATCCGAGCGATCTATATATATTTTTTTTAAGTGGTTGTGATTTAATAGTGTTCAATAAACTTCTTTGCTAAGGAGGTATAATTACAATGCTGGATGACATATTTTTTTCCCTTAGCTCCCATCTTTTTTAAGGTCTCTTTATTTAAAGATAGCAAATATTCAATCCCTTTGCTAATTGCTGTCGCGTCTTCTGCTTTAACAGAGATGCCACAACCAGTTTTTGTTACCCAATCATTCGAAACATTCCCAGAATGTAAGATTGCTTTTTGGGATAACATATAGTCAATTAATTTATTAGGTGATACACCAAAGCGATAGATGGGATTATTTTGCCAACCAATATATAAAGCATCCATTTTAGTCAATAGGCTGGGAATCTCTTTTTTTTGAACTGCATCCAAAAACACAACATTCTGAATTTTCTCTTTAATTACTCTATTTTTCAATCTTTCTTTTTCCTGCCCGTTTCCAACTAATACACAGATGATTTCAGCTTTCTTTACCAACTTCATCGCATCCAATAAGAAATCTAGTGCATTCGATTTTGCATGTCCTCCGATATATCCCAGTATTTTTTTACCTTCTTGCTTTAACTGTTGTAAATATTCATGATGCTTGCAAATTACTAATTCTTTATTCTCGTTCCACTCTTCTTCTGTGAAACCGTTCGGTATATAAACGAATTTTTCTTCTTTTAATCCATGCTCTTTCATATGTGCCAATGCGTGAGGTAGTAAAGAAACAACTCGGTCAGAATATTTGTAAGCAAAATTTTCAGCCTGTTGCATTACTATGATAAAAGGATGCCACTTGGAATATTTTCCGATTTCCATTGGTGAAAGTGGCCAAAGATCATGTACTTCGTATATTAATTTAGCACCGTAATGTTTTGCTATTTTGCGTGCAGGATATATATCTAAAGGATAAGTTGAAGAAGCGATCACTATATTGGGTTTAAAATCTTGAATATACTTTTTGTAATTCCAATATAATTTACTGACGAAAAAAATTATTGACAAGATTCTTTTTGCTCCATTACCTTTATAATCATTTGTTTTTATCCAATGGTATAAAATCCCGTTAATTGAATTTTTTTTCTCTTTGGGTTGTATCTTTCTCAAATGTGAAAAACTACCCCCGATGATTAAAACCCGATGCCCTGCTTTCACCCATTCTCTGGATATATAATATGGGCGGAATTCCATCCCCATTTCAGGATTTCCGGCATAATGATTAATAAGCAAAATATTCATCAAGCACTTTATTATAGACTTTTACCATCTCCTCCACATTTTTTTCCCAATTATACAACCTCGTCACCTGTTTTCTTCCCCTCTCTCCCATCTTCTGCCTCAATTCCGGCCGATCGATAAACACCTGAATAGCCTCTGCCGTTGCTTCCACATCCCCCTTCGGTACAATAAAACCGGTCTCCCCA
>JAETOX010000136.1 GCA_021771575.1 Bacteroides sp.
CCGGCAGTGAACGGCTACTTTTTTATTCCCAATTATCCAACAGTAGTCGCTGCTATCAACTTCGACCGTACAGGAACGACCCGAATCGGCAAATATGTCCTCAATCATTCCTTTATGATGCCCGGGCTGATTGCGACGGCTACCGCTGTAGTCACCGGTCTGATTTTGGTCCAGTTTCTCTTTTAGACAGATGTCTCACTTAAAATAAATTGACGATGAAAACACTTAGATTTTTTATCTTTATTGTGGCGGTCTTTTTCCTGACAATAGAAGGATTCGCGCAAAAACGGCCGAATATTCATATCTTGGCTACCGGCGGAACCATAGCCGGAACCGGAGCCTCTACAACCGGTAGTAACTATACTGCCGGTCAGGTGGCCATTGAGGAGTTGATCTCTGCTGTTCCGGAAATCCGGGAAATAGCCAATATTACCGGCGAACAGATCGTTAAGATTGGCTCTCAGGATATGTCCGACGAAGTATGGCTGAAACTGGCCCATTATCTCAACGCCTTATTACAACGCCAAGACGTCGATGGGGTCGTGATCACACACGGGACGGACACAATGGAAGAAACAGCCTTTTTCCTGAATCTTACTGTCAAAAGTAATAAACCTATCGTACTTGTCGGCGCTATGCGCCCTTCCACCTCCCTGAGTGCCGATGGTCCGCTGAATCTCTATAATGCTGTGGTAACGGCTGCAGCTCCTGAGTCGGCAGGACGCGGAGTCACTGTTGTCATGAACGGCCTTATTCTGGGAGCCCATGCCGCAGTAAAAATGAATACCATAGATGTTCAGGCTTTCCAAGCTCCGAATTCCGGTCCATTAGGCTATGTTTTCAACGGGCAAGTACATTACAACCAATCTACCGACAAATTACATACCACCCGATCTATATTCGATGTTTCAGCTTTGAATAAACTCCCTAAAGTTGGTATTATTTATAGTTACTCAAATGTAGAGGCCGAAGCCTTGGAGGCCTTGGTCACAAATCACTATCAAGGAATTGTCCATGCTGGAGTAGGCAATGGGAATATTCATAAAAATCTTTTTGATAAACTGGCCGATGTTAGTCGTCAAGGAATATTGGTGGTACGTTCCAGCAGAGTGCCTACCGGACCAACAACCCTGGATGCAGAAGTAGACGACGCCCGTTATGGATTCATTGCTTCTCAGGAATTGAATCCGCAGAAATCGCGTGTTCTGTTGATGTTGGCGTTAACACTCACCAAAGACCCCAAAACCATACAAACCTATTTTAACGAATATTGATTATGAAAAAAATGCTGTTTTGTGGAGGGATTTTCTTATGTTGTAGTCTATTTACCATGGCTCAACATCTAGACGTGCAGTCCGGACCAACCGGAGAGGAATCTTCTTTATTCGAGCGAATGACGCAGTTGGAAAAAAAAACGGACAGGTTTAATCTTTACCTGAACATGCAAGGTAGTTTCAATGTATACTTTTCCGATGGAAATGAAGAAGGGACGGCTTTCCGCATGGACCAGCTGAGGTTGGAAATGAAGGGAAATATCACGGACCGGATTTATTACCGTTATCGCCAACGTCTGAATCGTTCGAATAATCCCCAGACATTGGATAATCTCCCCACTTCTATCGACTATGCTGCGGTAGGTTTCCATATCACCGACCGATTTTCTGTCTTTGCCGGAAAGCAATGTACTGCTTTCGGAGGCTTCGAATTTGATCTCAATCCCATAGAGGTATACCAGTATTGCGACCTGATCGAATACATGTCGAATTTCCTTACAGGGGTCGACTTCGCTTATCGGCCGGTTCCGGAACATGAATTCCGCTTTCAGGTTGTAGATTCCCGAAACGGCTCGTTTAAGGATCTCTATGGTGAAGTACCTGCGGATATCGAACGGGCAAAATCCCCCTTGGGATACACTTTAAACTGGAATGGCAATCTATTCGACAATAAATTAAGAACTCGCTGGTCAGCTTCTATTTTTCATGAAGCCAAGAAAAAGAACTGGTATTATTACGCTTTGGGTACAGAAGTCGCCCTCAACCGTTTCGGAGGCTTTTTCGACTTTCTATATTCTTCCGAAGAGCTGGACCGTACCGGTATCATCTCTATGATTACAGCCAATGACGGTTACGATACCCGCGCTTTGTATACCCGTTATTTGTCTTGCATCCTCCACCTGAATTACCGTTTCCTTTCCAAATGGAATGTATTTGCCAAAGGGATGTACGAAACAGCTTCCGTACATAAAGTGAACGGACAGTTGGAAAAAGGCAAATACCGCACTTCCTGGGGATATATTGCAGGCATTGAATACTATCCGATGGAAAAAAATCTACACTTTTTCCTGAACTATATCGGACGCTCCTTTGAATATACCGATCGGGCAAAGGTTTTCGGTGTCGGCAACAACCAACCTCAACGGATTGAATTAGGATTGATATATCAGTTACCAATGTTTTAAACGGATAAAACAGATAAAACGGTTGGGGACACCCCGGTTTATCCGCTTTATCTGTTTCATCTTTTTTTCTATCTTTGCCGGCCGAAAACCGTAAAAAAAAAATGAAGATGAAATTGTTCCGTTATTTGGTGTGCTTGCTATTTTTATTCCCGATTTCTTATTCTCTTCGGGCTAACCTGACGACTGTACCCGATTCCCTCAATGAAAAAACATTGCTGGAAAAAGCATTAGGAATAAAAAAGCAAAGTGATTTTATCCATGTAGATTTGAATACCCGTTTTGCTTTCCACTCTATTTTCGGCGAGCCAGCAGGTCGGCAAAGTGCTTTCCGGATGGATTACCTGCGTTTGGAGGTACAGGGAGATATTACCGATCGGATTTATTATAAATGGCTGCAACATTTAAACAAATCCAATCGTCCGGGACAGTTGGACAATATGCCTGCTTCTATCGATTGTTTGGGCGTCGGTTTTCGGATTACCCCTACTTTATCAAGCTTTTTAGGTAAACAATATGCCGATTTCGGTGGTTTCGAATACGATGCCAATCCAGCCGAAGTATATGAGTATTCAGATCTGGGAAACTACATCACCTGTTTTTTGGTAGGAGCTAACCTTTCGTGGTGGTTCACCCCTACGCAGGAACTCCGTTTCCAGGTTGTAGACGGACGTTCCGATTCGGCCGAAGAAATGTACGGCACGCTGCCCGAAAATACCGAAGTAGCCAAGGCACCTCTGGGATATACCTTGAATTGGAATGGAAGCTTTGCTGAAAAATGGTATACCCGTTGTTCTTTCTCTGTCTTTCACGAAGGAAAAAAAGAAAATGTTTATTTTCTGGCTCTGGCAGCAGCCTGGATTCAGGAAAATTTCAATATGTACGTCGATTTGATGTATTCTGCCGAGGAAATCGATAAATTGGGCATTTTATCCGAAATCATCCGGAACGAAAAAAATCCAGTCAGGGCTTCTCATAGCGAATACCTCTCTTTAGTCAGTCGGATCAACTATAGAGTGTTACCGAAACTGAACCTGTTTGTCAAGGGAATGTATGAAACAGTCTCTCTCAGCAAAGACAGAGGAGAAATGACCAAAGGAAAATACCGTACCTCTTACGGTTATCAAGGTGGCTTGGAATATTTTCCTAAAAAGGACAACCTCCGTTTTTTTATAATGTACCGGGGACGACAATTCGATTACAGCAATTTAGGAAAAACATGGGGACATGTCAATACACATCCCCAGACTTTATCACTCGGTTTTATTTATAAAATTCCTATATTTTGATTTCAGGGAAAAGCAGGGCATTCAATCATTTTGGTATAGTTTCAGATTTTTAATCCGGCTTTTGAATTGTCCTGTTTTTTCCAGTGGAAAGACTAAAGTCCTAACATAATTCATTTTATTTTTTCCTCCATTGAAATAAAGGGTTTGTATATTCAGATCGTCAATTAATTTTCCATTTACATATAAACTGGTCGAAGTGGAAGTACCGCTCACGGTAATGTCTATTTTTTCCCCTTTCCGGATGGCATACCTAAATGTATTTAAATAACCTTCGCATGCGAATCCCAGCATCCCACGAATAGGGTCGGATAAATAAAATACCGTGCCATTCGGCGACCTGAATAATTCAGTTCCGGGAATTTCTTCTTCCCCTTCCAATTCGAAACTGACCCGGTAGTTATAACCGATTCCCCTTCCATAATCGGTTACAATTTTGCCTTAATGGCTTTCGAAGCTTCTTCGTAACCCGGTTTATCCAATAAAGCGAACATATTGTTTTTATAAGCTTCTACCCCCGGTTGATCGAAAGGATTAACGCCAAGCATACTGCCGGAAATACCACAGGCCAATTCAAAGAAATAAAAAAGTTGTCCGATATACTGAGCGGTCAATGCCGGCATAATTACTTTCATATTAGGCACTCCCCCGTCCACATGGGCGATCTGAGTTCCTAATTCGGCCATTTTGTTTACTTCATCTACCCGTTTGCCGGCCAGAAAATTGAGTTTATCCAAGTTAGCTGCATCTGCAGGGATCTCCACTTTGTAATCCGGTTTTGCGACGGAAATCACAGTCTCCATCAACATCCGCATGCCTTGCTGGATATATTGTCCCATAGAATGCAAGTCTGTTGTGAAATCGGCCCCTGCGGGGAAAATACCTTTGTTTTCCTTTCCTTCACTTTCTCCGTAAAGCTGTTTCCACCATTCGGTGATATAGTGCAATTTCGGATGGAAATTAGCCAGCAGTTCTATGGCATACCCTTTACGATAAAGGGCCGTACGGGCAACAGCATATTCGAGGGCAATACTCTTGTCATCGGAAAGGCAGATCCTGCGCATTTCCACAGCACCTTTCACCAAGGCTGCGATATCGAACCCTGCTATGGCAATAGGTAATAACCCAACCGGTGTCAATACCGAAAAACGTCCTCCGACATTATCCGGAATAATAAAAGTCTTATATCTTTCCTGATCGGCCAGTGTACGCAAGGCTCCTTTACTAGCGTCTGTGATAGCTACAATACGCCTACCGGCTTCCTCTTTACCTACTTTTTCTTCCAGTAGTTCTTTCAATAAACGGAAAGCAATAGCAGGCTCTGTCGTTGTGCCCGATTTAGAAATCACACAAATACCGAATTCCTTGTCTTGCAAATACTGTATCAGTTCATGATAATAGTCTTCCCCAATATTATGACCGGCAAAAATGACTTTCATACCGGTATTCTGATAGTTATGAAAACTATCAGATAAGGCTTCGATCACAGCACGGGCTCCAAGATAGGAACCTCCGATACCAATCACTACCACAACCTGGGTATGTGCCCTCAAATCAGCCGCCGTTTTTTCAATATCTGCCAAATCTTCGGGGGTAATTTCTACCGGTAAATTCAGCCATCCTAAATAATCGCTTCCTTTACCCGTTCCGTCTTTGAGCCTTTCCAAGGCCTTCTGTGCTTCAGGATACAGCACACCAAGTTCTTCCTGGTTTACGAAATTACAGATCTTACTGTAATCAAATTCAATGCTGTTCATAGTAAAATTATATTACGTATAGTGTAGTTTATTTTGTTTTATTTTTCAATATATCCCTGATTTTAGAAGCTTTTTCGTATTCCTCGTTCTGAACCGCTTCATTCAGCATTCGGGTCAACTCTTGGGTGGAATAATGCTCTATTTCGTCCGATTCTGTTACAGAAGCTACAACTGTCGAGCCGGTTTGACTACTTTCCTGCCCCACTGCAATTCCGGCTTTTTCCAAAATATCGGGAGTTGTATAGATAGGGCAGGCATAACGTAATGCCAGTGCAATCGCATCCGATGTGCGGGAGTCGATCTTGATCAGCATCTTATCCGTTTCGAATAATAGTTCGGAATAAAAAATACCGGCTTCCAGACGATAAATGAAAACTTCTTTCAATGTAGTCTGTAAAGCATCTGCCAATGTCTTGATCAGATCATGCGTCAAAGGTCGCTGCGTCTGCATTTTCTCAAGCTGAATAGCTATAGACTGAGCTTCGGGCATACCGATCACAATGGGAATGCGGTGTGTATCTACTTCGTCGGCCAAGATAAGCGCATAAGCACCTGCTTGTGACATACTGTATGATAATCCCAAAACTTTTAGTTTTACTCTATCCATGCGTTTATTTTAATAATCTATAGGATTAACGTCAGCCAACTGTTTTAGTTGCATTTCAATTCTCATTTTTCCGGGGATTATGGCTTAATTCGCGGAGACAGACATGGGCGAGTCCCCCCAAGCTGGTCTCCCGGTATTTAGCTTGCATATCCCGGCCGGTCTCCATCATGGTTTTCACCACATCGTCAAAAGTCACCATATGCCGCCCATCCGAATAAAGAGCATACAAAGCAGCTTCCCGGGCCTTCTGTGCAACAAAAGCATTCCGTTCGATACAGGGAATCTGTACATATCCCATCACGGGATCGCAGGTCAGCCCCAGATTATGTTCAAAGCCCATTTCCGCGGCATATTCGATTTGCCGGGGAGTACCTCCCCAAATCTGGGTCGCTGCTCCGGCAGCCATAGCACAAGCCGTCCCCAGTTCTCCCTGACATCCGACTTCCGCACCTGAAATAGAACCGTTACTCTTGACAATATTCCCAATCAGTCCAGCTGTCGCTAAACCACGGATGATCCGGTAATCAGGCATTTTCTGATCGTGTTTCAAAAAATACATCAAAGCAGGCAACACGCCTGATGCCCCGCATGTCGGTGCCGTCACCACCCTGCCTCCTCCTGCATTCTCTTCCGAAACCGCCAGAGCTGCAGCAAACAACATCCCCATCGGCCGTGACGATCCCGATGACTGCATAGCTTTAATATTGTAAGAACTAGCCTTGCGTGCCAGCTTTAGAGCTCCGGGTAGAACACCCTCAGTTTCCAACCCTTTCTCCACAGTTTGCTGCATCTGATCCCAGACTTCCTCCAGGTAAGCAAATATCTCCGATCCCTCATATTTTTCGACATAATCCACAAAAGTACAGCCTTCATCGAGACACCATTTCATGATCTCCGCCATTGTCGTCGAGGGATATACATCTCCTCCGTTGAAAGTTCCGAGTTCATCCCATAACGCACCTCCTCCCACACTATATACTTCCCAGGTAGCATATACTTTTTCCCCACTTACTGCCTCAAATAGCATACCATTCGGGTGACGCGGCAGCGTAACATCGGGTTTCCAGATAATCTCCGTATTCTCCGGACGATTCATCACTTTCAGGATAGCTATATCCGTACCGTGCCCCTTGCCGGTCAAAGCCAAGCTTCCATAAAGCGAAATCCTGTATTTTTCAGCTTCCGGATATTTTTCCGCAAAAAAGCCGGCAGCCCGGCTCGGTCCCATGGTATGACTGGAAGATGGACCATATCCGATATTATATATTTCTCTTATTGTTTTCATATATGATTGTATCTTTTATTTAGCAGTAGGATATTTATTTTCCTTATCCTTCGATTATAAAAAGAAAATAGCAGGCCTGTAAGCCGGGTTCTGTACCTTTCGGTTTCTATCATTTATCTAATCTGTAAATC
>JAETOX010000137.1 GCA_021771575.1 Bacteroides sp.
CGGGTTTTCACCGTTTTTCATGACGATATAAGCTCCTTTTTCTGCCTGTAAAGCTTCGTCGTAACGGTTGCCGGCAGCAGGCAGGTCATTGATATTCTGACGCGACAAAACCAGGGCTGTCGGTGTTTTGGTATTTTCCATCGCCATTTTCCAGGCCACCGAAGTTTCGGCTGAATCTGCGGGACGGAGAGCCAGCAAGCTCATTTCTCCGGCATGATTCTTCATTTTTTCCATCAGACGCAATTGAGCTTCGTGTTCGATGGGTTGATGGGTAGGACCGTCTTCGCCGACACGGAAAGCATCGTGGCTCCAGATATATTTCACCGGCATTTGCATTAGGGCAGACAAGCGGAAGGCTGGTTTCATATAATCGGAAAATACGAAGAAAGTAGCACAAGCCACATGAATACCACCATGTAAAGCGATACCGTTACATAGGGCGGCCATGGTCAATTCAGCTACACCGGCTTGTAGGAATTTGCCGCTGAAGTCTCCTTTTACCAGATTGCGGGCACCTCCTTTGATAAAGCCGTCGGTTTTATCGGAATTGGAAAGGTCGGCTGAGCTGACAATCATGTTTTCCACTTCCTGGGCCAGGGTCACCAGTACATCGGCCGAAGCGGCACGGGTAGCGATGTTGGCTTTGTGGGCAATGGCTTTGTAATCTATTTTTGGAGCATCTCCCGACATGAATCGATGGAACTTGGCTGCTAATTCCGGATTGGCTTTTTCCCAGGCTGCCTGTTCAGCTTTCTTCTGTTGGGCATAGGCTCGTTTTTTATCGAGTACCTCGTTATAGTATTCCTGTACATCCGGGAAAATGACGAAGGGATTCTGTGGATCTCCGCCCAGATTAGCTACGGTTTTTTCAAACGAAGCACCGGCAGCACTCAGGGGTTGGCCATGTGTAGAGACCTTATCGGAAAAATCTTCTTCATTGGCACCGACAGCTCCTTTTCCCATCAACGTATGTCCGATGATCAGCGTAGGACGTTCTTTTTCTTCGTGAGCGGCTTTCAGGGCTTTACGGATGGCGTCGGCATCATTTCCGGGGATACTGATGACATTCCATCCCCACGCTTCGTATTTTTTGGCTGTATCTTCGTGGGTCACTTCCTCTACTTTCGTGGAGAGCTGGATATTATTCGAATCATAGAACATAATCAGATTCGATAACCCCAATGTGCCTGCGATTCGTCCGGCTCCCTGGGAAATTTCTTCCTGAATACCTCCGTCGGAAATAAATGCGTATGTCTTGTGAGCCATCCATTCACCGAAACGGGCAACCAGAAAACGTTCTGCAATAGCAGCTCCCACAGCCATGGCATGTCCTTGTCCCAGCGGGCCGGAAGTATTTTCTACTCCTCGTTTGATATCCACTTCGGGATGTCCGGGAGTGATGCTGCCCCATTGACGGAAGTTCTTCAAATCTTCCATACTGTATTTACCAATCAGACTCAGCATGGCATAAAGCATCGGAGACATGTGACCAGGATCGAGGAAAAAACGGTCCCGGTTCGCCCATGTTGCATCGTCCGGATCGAAATTCAGAAATTCAGCATATAAAACGTTAACATAGTCTGCTCCGCCCATAGCTCCGCCCGGGTGGCCTGATTTTGCTTTTTCAACCATTGAGGCTGCCAGAATACGGATGTTGTCCGCTGCTCTGTTGGTCACTGTATTCATGAATATAAGTTTAAAATAGATTTTTAGTTTTTTGCAAATTTATAAATAATAATCCGATTTTCATTTTTTGCTTTTCCTGTCCGTTTAAAGATTAAAATCTTTAAATTGATGTTCCCACCAGGCCGGTTGATTTTTCAGGTATTTGGCAAAGTAAGCGAGAATGGTATTATTCCACAAAATCCGTTGATTATAATCCACTACCGCATGATCGGCATCCCGGACAAATACGAGTTCGGCATCTTTTCCCAGCAATTTCAGGGCAGTATAAAACTGTACGCTTTCATTGGTCGGGACGTTCACATCTTTGGTGCCATGAATCAGCAGAATGGGTACTTTCACCTGATCGGCGTTGAAAAGGGGACTTTGGTCGACATAGATATCCCGGCGGTTCCAGGGAAAAGCGTGTGCCGACGCATTGGTACTATAGCCGTAGCCCCAGTAACCGCCACCCCAGTAACTGGAGATAGAGGAAATACCAGCATGCGATATGGCACAGGCAAAGATATCGGTTTGCGTAGTCAGGTATTCTGTCGTAAACCCTCCGTAGGAAGCTCCCATACAGCCGATTCGGGAAGCATCGATGAAAGGATGGGCTTTAGTGAAAGCTTTGGTAGAAGCGATGATTTCGTCGGCTGTTATCTTACACCAGTTATTTTGATGCCGGGCAGAGAATTCCTGGCCGTAACCGATCGCGCCGGAAGGTTGGAGCACATAGACCACATAGCCATTAGCCGTATAGAGGTTGAAGGGCCAGCGTCCGCCGAAACTGCGGGATACTGGCGTAGTTCCGCCGTAGTAATAAACGATAAGCGGATATTTCTTATTCGGGTCGAAGTTGGCAGGGAGGTAATAACGTCCGTCGATCACCGTTCCTTTTTTATAAGTGTAATCCCAGTCTTTCATTTCACCGAAGATAATGTTTTTATACTGTTCGGCAGCCGGATTATCCCACATCGAAGCCCGGTTGTCCGTGAGGTCGAGCGTGTAAAGCCGCGCCGGATAGTTGGTATTCGAAGCGGTATACATCATGCGGTTGGCATTACCGGCAAAACTGGTCGATAGTATCATATCTCCCGGACAATCGATTCGGGTGTATTGGCCGTCGGCATAGCGATAAAGACGGACAAAATCGGCATCCGTCACTTTCAGATAGATATTTCCGTTTTTATGCCATACAGCTTCCTCTATCGAAGGATTGAAATTTCGCGAAATAGCTTTTACCTGTTTGCTTGCCAGGTCATATAGATAGAGTTGAAGATCGTATTGGTTGGCAATCGGTTGTTTGCCGATATTTTCGCCGGCTTTGCCGAATGCCGAAGGACCTCCGGTGACGAGCAACTGTTTGCCGTCGGGCGAAAAACTACAGGAAACAGAATAAGCACGGTCCAGCCAGAGCGTATCCAGTTTTTGGGTCGGCATATCCAACAAATAGATGTTTTGCTTACTATAAGGGTATTCGTTATAAACCGGGCGGGAAGTTGAAAAAATCAATTTTTTACCGTCCTGGCTGATATCCATCAGGGAAGTACTCAGGTTTCCCCAGGTCAATCTCGAATGCAGACCAGTTGCAAAATCATATTTACAGAGGAACGATCGGTTGCGGAAATATGCCTGACGATCCTGTATACCGTCCAATTTCCGTAGTTCCCATTTAGGATCGCTGTAATTCTCCGAATCATAATAAATCAGATAAGAGCGATCGGGCGACCAGGTGTAATTTTTGATACGGGGATCTTTCCGGATCAGACAAGTCTGTTGCTGTTTGTCGATATCATAGCTATATAAAGATTGGCCGTTTCCTTCAGTTTGCAGGAAAGATAGTTTGTCCTGTTCGGGAATCCATTGCAGATTATGGACATTATTACCATAGAAAGTATAAACGATTTCCTTATCGGCTACCCGGTAGACATATGTATTATGATAAGATTTTCCATCGATGATATCTTGGATACCGACAATAGCATATTGACCGGAAGGGGAAAGCGCTATTTGACCAATGCGTTTGCCGTTCAGTACGTCGTATATATTTTTTCCACGTTTAGGGGAAAGGGAAAACTCCACTGGGGCTTCTGCAAATTCTTTGTCTGCTTTGAATGTGGCAAATAATACTTTTCCACCTTTGGTGGCTGTTTTTACTAAAATCGTGTGTTTGCCCGGAATCCATTCATGGGCAATATTTCTGTTCGTCACTTGCGAACCGTTTACACTGGCTTTCTTTTGACCGTCGATATAGATTTCGGCATTTCCGAAAATCCGGAAATTCAGGCTACCGCTCATCCATTCGGTATTCGTGAGGTAGACAGCGTAATAATTCAGGCTGTAACTACCTTTGTTTTCCGGGGCTACAATCGTGTCCTGCTGTGTTTGCGCAATCGTCCATTGTAAATGGTGGAAACGATTTTCGGACTGGCCCGCATCCGGCGTTAAATCGGAAATATTGACATTATTGTAATCGGTGAACAGGGCGTCGGTGAAAACTTTATCTTTCACATTTTTCACCTCACTCAACACAGGTTTTTCCAGCGGGATAGGGGTGAGGCTGAGCCATTCTTTTACGTCTTGTGCATTGACGGTTAAGGCACCGGCAATAAAAAAAGGAAGAAACGAATATTTCATAATCGGTTAATTTTTTTGTATCGGACGAAGATATTGTTTTTTAATTAATTTTCCATCATAGAATCGTGCCGATGTACCCGGAGCACACCCGCTAGATGTTTCAGCCGGGAAATCAGTTGCGAGAGATGTTCGGTGTTATCGATCAGCACCGTAATATTTCCGTCGAAAATGCCTTCTGCCGAATTGATGGAGATCGCCCGCAGGGTGGCGTGCGGATCTTTGGCCACCAATTCTGTTATTTTGTTGATGATATTACCATCCCCTTTGCCTGTCAGATTGAGAACCGTCTGGTAAGAGGTAGCACCGTCGTTTGTCCAGCGGGTTTTAACTATCCGGTAGGGATAACGACGCATCAGCTCCAGGGCATTTTTACATTGCTTGCGGTGTACCTTGATGCCTTCACCGATAGATACGAAACCGATGATCTCGTCTCCATAAACCGGATTACAGCAACGGGCAAATTTATAATCTACATTATCTACATTTTTATCAATCAGCAAAACATCTTCATCGATCTTCTTCGGGCGTACCACTTTAATGTCTTTCGGAGGGGCGATAACCGGTTTTTCCTCCGTCTGTGTCAGAATTTCCTTGATTTCCGAAGGGGCGTGTTTTCCGATAGCGATACCCTGATAAAGGTCGAGGGCAAATTTGTATTTATAATGTTGCATCAGTCTGCGGATAGTCTCGTCGGTAAATTCGATCTTCCAGTTTTTCAGCCTGCGCATTAAAGTTTCCTTGCCGATATCCGCCTGATGATTGATTTCTTCATTCAGATATTGCCGGATTTTATTCCGGGCTTTAGAAGTTACCGTAAAATTCAGCCAGTCGGCTTTGGGTTGCTGATTGGCCGAAGTAATAATCGATACCTGATCTCCGTTCTTTAAAACATATTTCAGTGTTTCGTTCCGGTTGTTCACAATACCACCTACACATTTACAACCGACATTGGTGTGAATCGCATAGGCAAAATCGAGGAGGGTCGCCCCGGCTTGCAAAGTGATCAGATCACCTTTCGGCGTAAACACATGAACCTCCTTGTCCTGGAGGTTGATTTTCATATCGTCGAGTAACTCGAGTGCATTCTCTTTATTACTTTCCAGGATATCCCGCAGCTCGTTCAGCCAGTTTTCTATAATACTATCCGAGCTGCCGCCTTTATATTTCCAGTGGGCGGCAAAGCCTTTTTCAGCGATTTCGTCCATACGTTCCGTACGGATCTGTACTTCTACCCAACGGTTTTTAGGTCCCAGAACTGTTGTTTGTAAAGATTCATAACCGTTGGATTTAGGTACGGAAATCCAGTCACGCAACCGTTGTGGGTTAGGTGTGTATTTATCTGTTACAATCGAGTAAACCCGCCAGCAATCCGGCTTTTCGTTTTCTCCGTTACTATCGATAATGAACCGTACAGCAAAAATATCGTAGATTTCTTCGAATTCCACCTGACTTTTCCGCATCTTGTTCAGAATAGAAGCAATAGTTTTAGTACGGTATTTCATTTTAAATTTAATCTCCCGACGAGTGAGTTCCTCTACGATCGGGGCTATAAATTCGGCAATATATGCTTCACGGGCAGCTTTAGAATCCTGTAATTTTTGAGCAATTTCGTGATATACTTTCGGATTGGAATACCGAAGTGCGCTATCTTCCATTTCCGACTTGATATTATACAGCCCCAACCGGTGCGCAAACGGAATATAAATGTAGCTGGTTTCTTTGGCCAACTGCTGTTGTGCCTGCGGGGGCAGGGCGGCTGCCTGGCGGAGTGCATACAGTTTTTCGGCCAGGAATATCAATTGTACCCGGATATCTTCTGCAAAGCTTAATAATAGTTTACGGAAATTTTCAGAATCGACAATTTGCTGAGTGGCATAAATGTGGCTGATTTCCTTCAAGCCTTTGATGATTTGTCCCACTTTTTGTCCGAACATTTCCTCCACTTGTTCCAGGGATAACATTTCTTTTTCTACTGTCTTGTGCAACATTGCACAAATAATAGAAATACGTCCCAGACCGATTTCCTGGGTAATAATCAACGTAATATCCAGAATCTTGACAATCTCCTGATAATTCAGTTCCGAGGCATTCGATTCATTTTTGATGGCTATTTTAAAAGCCTGCCGAATCTGCCGGATATCTTCCCGCGTGATTAAATTGCGGCAGGATTTAAGAACTGCCGTATATTTACTGAGAATAATCGGACGATATGTTGTTTCTGCTTGTGAATTCATGAAAACCGGAGATTTCAGGGTGTAACATACTTTTGGAGGCATAAAAATAGTGATTTCTTTTCAAGATTATTGGTACGAAATTTAATTTTTGCATAAAATCCGGATTATTAATTATCTTTGACCTGTTGGAAACAGTGATCCTGAACGAAATGCGGAGCAATTACCGGAAGATTGTTTCCCTGCTGATTCGGGACCGGGAAGCCTCTGTAAATTCTTGAATTTTATCAAAGTTCCCATAAAATTGAATCTTCTTGAATTTGTATAATTGTATTGTCCTACGATTTCTCAGTAAAAAAAAATTGACTATTTTGTCATTTTATTGTGGTTTTTCCACAAAATACAACTGCTACAATCAAAAAAAAGTCTATCTTTGTATTTGTACGGATAAAATACGCATGACATGGAACGTAAATTACTGAACCGAATCAAAGTCGTTCTCGCAGAGAAAAATAAAAGCAATAAATGGCTCTCAGAACAATTGGATAAGGATCCTGCCATAATTTCCAAATGGGTTACCAATACAACACAGCCCAATGTGGAAACGCTAATTCAAATATCCAAAGTTTTAGGTGTCACTGTGGATGACTTATTGAGGACGGAATAATAAGTTTATGGGAGCAGTCAAATTATATAAATATCTTGATTTTACCGGTGGATTGATGATGCTACATTATAGTAACCTTCAATTCACCAATGCTACGCAGTTGAACGACCCGTTTGATTGCCACCCATCGTTAATTGATTTCTCCAATGTTCCGGAAGAAGTGTGTGGAGGATGGACTCCGGAAATAATCGAAAAATTAAGAAGAGATCCTTTTCGTAGAACAAGAGAAAGGGTGTGGATATGTCGCCTTTCCAAAATACATGATTCAATCT
>JAETOX010000138.1 GCA_021771575.1 Bacteroides sp.
TGATTATGAAATTAACGATGTTTTTTCTTTTTTGCTTTGTCTTCGGTGGTTTTGCCAGTACTTTGGCCCAATATCGGGTAAATGTACGGTTGGGAGAGACCACTTGTAAGCAATTGTTCGAAGAAATCCGGAAACAAACGGGCTGCATCGTCATGTACAACGATCAGATGTTGGACAAAAAAGAGCGTGTGAACGCTGATTTTGAAGATGCTTCGCTGGAGGATGTGTTGACAAAGGTGTTGGGTGAGAAAGGATTGACGTTTGAACTGGATAAGGAATTTATTCTTATTGTGAAGGCTCCGGAGCAGAGGCGGGCTGCACCGCAGGAAAGCGTGAAGCTGACGGGTACGGTAGTAGGTAAGGACAAGATGCCGCTGCCGGGAGTATCGGTGTTTGTGAAGGGTACTACATTGGGGGTTGCAACCGATGTGGACGGTAATTTCAGTTTAACATTGCCGAGCCTGAAGGACGTTCCGCTGGTGTTCTCGTTTGTAGGGATGACTTCAAAGGAGGTAGTAGTAACCGACAATAAGCCGTTACAAGTAGTACTGGAAGAAGATGCGCAGGAGATGGACGAGGTGGTGGTAAACGGTATCTTCACGCGCAAGGCAAACAGTTTTACAGGATCGGTAGTGACAATGACAAAGGACAAGTTATTGCAGGTCGGCAACCAGAATGTATTCCAGAGCTTAAAAAATCTGGACCCGAGTTTAATGATTTTCGATAACATGGAGTTCGGCAGTGACCCCAACCGTATGCCGAAGATGCAGTTGCGTGGTACGTCGTCGTTCGACCTGGGAGGTGATGGGGTGGATTTGAAAGGTACATACGGTAGTGATCCGAATGCACCGCTGTTTATCCTGGACGGTTTTGAGGCGACAGTGGAGAAAATTATGGACTTGGATATGAACCGCATCGAGAGCCTGACAATTTTGAAGGATGCTTCGGCCAAGGCGATTTACGGTTCCAAGGCTGCTAACGGCGTGGTAGTTATCGAGACAAAAAAGACCACGGATGGGGATTTACGGGTGACTTATACGGGAAGTGTAGATGTGTCGTTACCGGATTTATCGTCCTATGATTTGGCAAATGCCATGGAAAAGTTGCAAATCGAGAAAGATGCTGATTTATATAAGCCTGAAGAATATGATCCTGTTCAAACGGTGGAACTCAATCAAAAGTATAATCGGATTTTGACTTCCATTCTTTCGGGTGTCGATACCGACTGGTTGGCAAAACCCTTGCATACCGGTGTGGGTAACAAGCATACGTTATCGGTAGAGTTAGGAAGCAACAATTTGCGCGTGATTGCCGACTTGTCTTACAATAAAGTACGTGGAGTTATGAAAGGTTCCGACCGTACCACTACTGCAGGTTCATTGATGGTATCCTATCGCCATAAAAAGTTGAACTTTAGAAATATTTTGACTGTAACGGCTAATGAGAGTAACGATTCGCCCTATGGAACATTTGACGAATACGCTCGTTTGAATCCGTATTATTCTCCGTATGACCAAAATGGTATTTTAGTGCAAAATATGTTGTTGCATTTTAATACAGAGGAGAAAGTCGGGGATGATTTTATTGCAAATCCCTTGTATAATGCTTCATTGAACACTTTGTTGCAACAGCAATATATCGATGTGACGAACAATTCTTATATCGAGTGGACAATTATAAACGGTTTGAAAGCAACAGGGCGTTTGGGTATTACAGAAAAGCGTACCAAAGCGGATGAATTCTATCCCGCCAACCATTTGAAATTCCGCAGTTATAGCGAGGAGGACTTTTTCCGTCGCGGTTCCTATCAGATTAATGAGGGCGACAGTAAGACCTTGAGTGCCGACTTGAACATTAACGGATCCAAACAGTTCGGTGAAAAGCACTTTATGTTTGCTAACATAGGCTACCATATTTCCGAAACGAGCTATGAAGAGGACATCTATAATGCAGAGGGTTTCCCCAATGATAAGATGAATAACATCATCTTTGCCCGCCAGTATACGAAGGATACCAAGCCTATGGGGAATGAATCGACGACCCGTGAGTTGGGCTTTCTGGCAGCGGCCAACTATACGTATGATAACCGCTTCCTGTTTGACGGTTCCTATCGTGCCAGTGCATCCAGTATGTTCGGGAAGAACAAACGTTGGGGACAATTCTGGAGTGTGGGTGCCGGTTGGAATATACACTACGAAAATTGGATGAGACAATTCGAAAATCTGAGCGTATTGAAGTTGAGAGCTTCTATGGGATATACGGGTTCCCAAAGTTCCGAGGCATACGCCGCTTTAGCTTCCTATACTTATTTTCTGGATAAAGTGTATGACCAATTTATGGGTGCTTCGTTGAAAGGCATGAAGAACGACGATTTACAATGGGAGGAAAAATTGGATTATAATATTGGTTTGGATGTAGACTTCAACCATAACTTTACGATGAAATTCGATTATTATATCGCATTGACTACAAATACATTGCTTAAGTTTACGTTGCCTGCATCTGCCGGTTTTACTTCTGTCATGGAAAATGTTGGTAAGGTGCGGAATACCGGTTTCGATCTGTATCTGACTTATACACCCTGGAGAAGAACGGCGGACCGCTCTTATTTTATGTTGACAGGTTCTATTTCGCACAACAAGAATAAAATTACAGGTATTTCGCAAGCCATGAAAGACTACAATACCCGTCAGGATGAGTTGTTTGCTGACCGTTTTGATGAAAAGAGCAGCCGCCCGGTTCAGAAGTACTATGAAGGTGTATCGATGAATGCGATTTGGGCTGTCCGCTCTTTGGGGATCGACCCGGCAACCGGACGTGAGATATTCCTGGACAAAAATGGCAAGAGAACCAATCTCTGGAGTGCAGGAGATCAGGTGATTTGCGGTGATGAATTGCCCGATTTTCAGGGTAATATCGGGGCTAACTTCAGTTGGAAAGGGTTGAGTTTAAATGTCGTGTTCCGTTATCAGTGGGGTGGGCAGATGTATAACACCACCTTGCTGAATAATGTCGAGAATGCCGAATTGGCTTACAATGTAGACAGACGGGTGCTCTCAGGACGTTGGAGAAACCCGGGCGACGTGAAACCTTACAAGGCAATTCGTTATACAGGATACGGGAAAGACCGGAAAATAGAGAGAACGCAGCCAACCTCCCGTTTTGTACAGGATAGAAACGATCTGACCCTTTCTTCCATCAATCTTTCTTATGACATGTTCCGTCATAATATTAAGAAATTGGGTATGGAGACCTTACGTTTCTCATTCTATATGAACGATGTTTACACTTGGTCGTCTATCAAGGTAGAGCGGGGTACTTCCTATCCGTTTGCACGGACCATGAATTTCTCTTTGTCTGCAACTTTTTAAAAGTAAGATATCATGAAAATAGTAAAAACAGGATTATTAATATTAACGGTGATACTGTCTTGCGCCTGTCAAGACTGGTTGGATGTGCAGCCGAAGACCGAAGTGAAGTCTGATTTGTTGTTTGAGACAGAAAACGGCTTTAAGGATGCAAATATAGGGTGTTATATGCTGATGGGGTCGAAATCTTTGTATGGGAAGGAGTTGACCAGTGGTTTGATGGAGGTACTCGCACGGCAGTGGCAGATGGAAGTCAGCTCTTCATATGCGAATATTCTGAAATATGATTACGAGGGAGCCGAGGCTATGATTAATTCTATCTGGTCTGAAGTGTATACGACGCTTGCCAATGTCAACAATATTCTGGAAAATATCGATGAAAAACAGGATATTTTTCAGCCGGCAGTTTACCATATTTTTAAAGGAGAAGCATTGGGATTAAGAGCCTTTTTGCATTTTGAATTATTGAGAATGTTCGGGTATGGCAATCTGGAAAACCATCCGGAGTATTTGAAACTGAAATGTATTCCTTATGTGAAAACCTATAATAAAGTGATTACCGAACAGCACTCTGTGGAAGAAGCATTGGCATTTATTCATCAGGATTTAGAAGCTGCTGCCGCAGAATTGGACGGTTATGATCCTTGGTCACCGTCACCGACGCCGGAAAACGGTGATTTAGTAGACAGCGAAGGATTTTTTAAGAACCGTATGACGCGTTTTAATTATTGGGCGGTACAAGCTACCCTGGCTCGGGTGTATATGTGGGAAGGAAAGCGGGCAGAAGCCTTGAAAATTGCCCGGCATTTTATAGATAATCAGGCTAATATTTCCGGTTTGGCCTGGGTAAAGGAAAATGACATCACGGCGGAGGATTTATACGTAAACAGGACTTTTTCAACCGAACATATCTTTCGTTTGGATATTACCAAATTGTATGATGAAAACCTGAAATCTTTGATCGATCAGAAAGATGGTCCGAATGATAATTACCAGAAATTTTATCACACTGTCACAGCAGCTAAGAAACGATTTGATTCCCCTTCCGGAGATTCGGATTATCGTTACGTGTATTTGTATGATAAAAGTGAGAGTACTAAGTATACGAATAAAAAGTTTAAAAATGTCGAAGGTGCGACTTATAAAAATATGATGCCTTTGATCCGAATGACTGAAATGTATTACATTGCTGCCGAATGTCTGGGTGCACAGGGCAAGGATAAAGAGGCTTTCGACTTATTGAATACGGTACGTTTCTATCGGGGTATAGCTCCTGTTTATGATTTGAAGGCAGGGGAGGATGATGTACAAGAACAGGTAGAGCGTGAGTATAGGAAAGAGTTTTTAGGCGAAGGGCAACTGTTTTATTACTATAAACGTTTGGGTGTGTCAAACATACCGGATGCTGAGGAAAACTTAGTAAAAATTCAGGAAAATGAATATGTCCTTGAAATTCCTGAAGATGAAATCAATACTGCAGGACGTGAACCGAATAGAATAACCAAAGAAGAAGAGTAGTTTATGAAAAATAAGTTGATTTATATTTTAACAGCTTGTTTGGCGTATATTAGTGTAGGATGTACGAAACAAGATATTCCCTTATTTCAGGAGAAAAGCGGTGTGTTTTTTACTTCAGTTGCGACGACCTACAGTTTTAGAGATCATATGGGTAAGGAAGTGGATACTGTGTATATAAACGTGAGCCTTTTCGGTGACACGACGGATATGGACAGAAAGGTAAGTGTAAAAGTGGTAGAGCCTGATTCCGTATTACTGGCCAATCCGGATCGTTATCGGGTATTATCGGGTGTGCTGCCTGCCGGAAAATTTGAAGGCAAAGTTGCTATCGAGGTTAATAATGGACCGGAATTGGCTGACACAATATATTCCATCTATCTGGAAATAGACACCAATGAAGATTTTCCGGAATTGGTAGAGTTTAGCAGGAATCGGGCCAGATTAGAGATTTCGGATGTCCGGATTCCGCCTGCCAATTGGTTTTGGTTGGAGTTGTTTTACTTCGGCAAATATGAAGATGAATGGTGGGATTACATTCTGGAAGTAACGGGTAAGAGTTCTTTGCCATGGGATCCGACTGCGAGTGATAAAGAAACCTGGTGGATGACAGATACCGAAATAACAGTATGTGCACGGGCTGTAAAAAATGCGTTAAAAGAATACGAATTACGAAATCCTGGCAAGAAATTGTGTTATAAAAATGGTGATCCGTGGATTGTAACAATATAGTTAATTCAAAAATAATTTGCAAACCGGAAGCAGAATTTATACTAATGATGCCGAGGTGTAGTAATTATTGTAAACGAAGTTTAAAATATGAATAATATGAGACTGAAAATATTATTATCAGTGCTGATAGCCGGAATGTTATCTTCTTGTTTTGACGATAATTCCAATAAGAAAATCAATCCGGTAAATCCGATATTTATTGATTTTGTCGATGTGCCCAATAATATTTCCGTTTATTCCATGGATACCTTGCGGCTGAATCCGATTGTCTATAAAGCGGGAACAGATGATGCAAAATTGAGTTATGAATGGGTATTGACGGATAAAGATGGGATTCCGACTGTGTTGGGACACACTATGCAATTGAATGCGGAGATCACCGTGCCGGCGAGTGCCAATACCTATGATTTGTTGCTTACGGTAACTGATAACGAAACCGGATTGCAACAGTATAAATCGTTTACTGTATCCGTAAATGCTCCTTTGGGGAGGGGATTGTTGATCGCCGATACGAAGGATGGGGTGACTTCTGATTTGAATTTAGTGATGTCATCTAATTTCACCATTGCTTCAAACGAGACTTATTCGGCCAAAGATGCCCGGATTTACTACGCTATTTTTTCTAAATACAACGGAACAACGATAGATGGATTGGTAAACGGCATCGATTCCTATATGTCCCGTTTCGGGGATGGAGAACCGAACCTGACCGTATCGACTCCAAAGAGTATCATTCGGATGCATCCTCATAAATACGAGATAGATATGAAGGATAAAGAGATGTTTGCCATTGCACCGGAAGGTTCGTTCGTGCCTCAGACGCTGACCTATGATGCGAATAGCTTTACGGAATTCATCAATGTCAGCGGGTTGATTTATAACCGTAGGGCAACAGGGGCGAACTATTTTTATGGAATAGCTTTAAATACACCTCAGTATGAAGAGTATAACATCAGTAAATGGTGTGCTCAGCGGGTGCCTAATAACAGAACGAAGCCTTATTTTTACGATGAAATCCAGAATCGCTTTTTGACTACCGAAGGTGAACAAGTTGAGTTTATGTATATCGTGCCGGAGTCTACTACTCCTTTCGACCCCAACAACATTGGCGCTAAAGATGCGTTATACATGGGGCCTGGAGGAAATTTACTGTACACCTTGTTTAAGGCGGAAAATGCCGAGACTTATTCGTTGTACGTAGCCCGTCCGAAATATGGTTATGGACCGACGTATGAGTATAAACCTATGTCTATTTATGATTTCTCCGCCAGCTCCGAAATTCAAAATGCAGTGGCTTACACTTCTTCTCCGGGGGAATCTGTATTCTATTGGGCGACAGAATCAAAAATTTATTCACTGAATACCGACAGTAAAAAATTGGAAACTTGTTTGTCCATTGCTGATTTAGATCCTGAGGATCCCAATGCCAGGATTACTTCTATCCAAATTTGGGGGACTGGAGCGGAAGCCGGTGAATATGGTAAGGTGAGAGTCAAAGACCCGACAAATGAAAAAGGTTATTCAGAAAAATCTGCACAGAATAACATGATGTTGGTAACCCTTTACAATGGAAGTTACGGAAAGGTCATTTGTGTGCCGATTCCTTATATGGGTAGTGGTTTGCTGGAAAAAGACCGTTCCTTCCACAAAGTATATGAGGGTGAGGATGGAAACCGTTTTGGCCGTATCGTATATTTAGGGGCTCAGTATTTGTAGTATTAACGCATGAAACAAATGAAAATGAAAAAATTATTGATATTTATAT
>JAETOX010000139.1 GCA_021771575.1 Bacteroides sp.
TTGTTCGAATTGGGCCACTGTCTCGCCAAAACAGGACAATATGAGGAAAGCAATCGCTTTTTGCTAGAAGGAGGGTATAAAAGTTCCGATCCGATGTTCTGGAACATTATGGGCAAAAACTATCAGGCCCTGGGCCGTTATCATGAAGCCGAAACCTGTTTCACCCATGCCTGGCATATCGTTCCCAACCGTCTGTATCCACTGTATCTGCTGGCTAATCTCTATTTCGAAAGCAACCAGAGCGAAAAAGGAATAGCGATGGCCCGAAAGGTGATTAACAAAGAACCAAAAGTGGTGTCGCAGGCTACCAATGAAATGAAAACCGAAATGAAAGAAAAGCTAAATCAATATAATCAACCGACCCAATAAGATGAAAAAAAACAAACTCGTACTACCGGTCTTCCTGGCGTGGATGACGGTTGTTCCGGCAAAAGCCCAGGAAATCCTGACATTGGAACGTACTCTGGAGATTGCCTTCGAGCACAGCCCAACCCTAGTACAAAGCAGAATCAGCCTGGAACAGCAGCAATTGAACCTAAAAGCCCAGCAAGCTTCGCTGAAATCTCAGTTTTCCCTGAATGTAAACCCTTTTAACTATTCGCGCCGTAATATGTACGACAATTTCAACAGCAAATGGTATGCTATTGAAAATATGAGTTCGTCGGCTTCGCTGGGCATCTACCAACCCATTAAATGGACAGATGGAAGCATTGGGCTTTACAATGATGTATCCTGGCAAAATGCCTCGAACCGGACATCCGGAGGGAAGGATATTTCCTATAATCACAACCTATCGTTACGAATCGAACAGCCTCTTTTCACTTATAACCGCACCAAAATGCAATTGCGCGAACTGGAGTTGAGCCTGGAAAACGCACAACTCCATTTCGCTATACAGCAACTGAATATCGAGAAAAACGTCACGACCACTTTTTATAGTGTCTACCAATCGCAAAAAGACCTGCAAATTGCCCGGGACGAAGTGGACAACCAACGCCGCAACGCATCGATTATCAGTAATAAAGCCGAGGCCGGACTTGTCCCCCGGGAGGAACTTTATCAGGCAGAAGTAAACCTGGCTAAAGCCGAAGCTTCGCTCAATTCCCGGCTCATCGATCTCGAAGACGCCAAAGACCGGTTTAAATTATCGATCGGAATGCCGCTGGACCAGGATTTCGTTCTTCTGCCCAATACAGAGATTCTCCCAGTGAAAGTCAATACCGATGAAGCCGTGCATTACGGTCTTACCCGACGCATGGAAATCCGGCAACAACAAATAACGGTGGAAAAAGATATGTTCGGCCTGATCCGTGCCAAGTCGGAAAACGAATTCAAAGGGAACGTCACAGCTCGTATAGGTTTAGATGCCCTGGGCGGAAAAATAAGGGGGATGTACGACAATCCGACAGATAACGAAGAGATCGGCATAAGCCTCACAATTCCCATTTTCGATTGGGGCGCCAAACGAGCCAGAGTAAAATCCACACAACTGGGAATCGAAGCTACCCAACTGAATTTCGATGAAGAACAAAAAACCATTGCTCTGGACATCCGGCAAATCTGCCGACGGCTTCCGGTGCTGCTCAGCCAGGTGGACATCCAGAAGAAAAGCGTTGAAAATGCCGAACGAACTTACACTATACAATCGGAAAAATACCGGAACGGTAATCTCTCCGGTATGGAACTGCAACAATACCAAAGCCAGCTGACCCAGGCCCAACAAGCCTATACGAATGCTATTATCAGCTATAAACTGGAATTATTGAACCTGAAAATTCAAACGTTATGGGATTTTGAAAACAACCGGCCTTTGCCTGGCATGCCAGGGGATACGCCGGGGTTGCGCCGGGGATTCGCTACCTCTGCTCCGTCTCAATAGCAATGCCGAAGCGGTTCAAAAGCGTTGGGTGATACAGTTGCACCGCTTCCGAAACGCTCCTGAAACGGAGCAGAAGCAGAGAAACCCCAGCCCAAAGTATGTGTATTACCTGGTATGATCCTGAAATGGGTTTACTGCAAACTTAAGTAAACCTATATCAGGAAACTTTAATATGTTATGCCCTTAGAAGCCTTCCATCATTATCTCAATGAACTCACTTATGCCGAAGTTTATTTCTCGGCCTCCGGTAATAAACCGGTATGTCATTTCAATCACTACCGCAGCTTGCAGCAATACTCCGGCTCATATGGCCGGCTCTCGCTAGCCGTATGGCACGAACTAAGCCGATTACCATCACTTTCGGATTATCAGAATTTCATAAGAATAAAATTACAGGAAACAGGAAAAATGTTTTTAGGCGAATCCGGAAAACCGGTTTCTCACCGACACATTCTGATCTACCATAACAACCTGCCTGTGCTAGCCGAAGAACTGACACCCCCTTTACGCCATCTGCTCTCGGCCTATCTGAACATACAATGCTCCGCCTGGCAGGAATTATGCAAAATCTGCGAACAGTTTCTTTCCGCTTATCCGGGCTACTACCAATGGCAGGGCAAGATGGTTGATCTGCTGGAACTCGGTGATGCCATCTGGAGCACAGGCCAGGTGGCCCCGCTAACAAACGAAAAAACCAAAACAAGATTTTTCAATTGCCTGCTCGGCTTTTTTAATATTGCCATGCCTTCGCAACTTTACCGCAGCCTGGGAGAGATCGGTAAAAAATCTCAGTTGACTCCTTTCCTTCTCCGCCTCCTGAGGGAATATAGTGCTTACCGTACAAAACAGGAAGGCTAAAGTTGTTCGATTTGTAGGCGACAAGGCAGAATGTCCGAAAAATTATGTTTCATAATGAGCTTCAATATTCATATATCAAATTAAAAATCAATTATTTAAACACTTTCAATTTTATTTTTAAAAATTTTATCCGAAGTCTGGTCATTCAGGAGATAAGCCGCTATAACTTGCTGACAAGAAAATGATTGTAGAACGTAAACATTATGGTATGAAACTACTATCTAGTTTAGTAAGCGAAATCGGTTCGGTGGTGAACAATCTGTCGGTTTCGTCCAAAGAAAAAAAACAAATCGAAGCCGATCTGATCGCGGCCATCACCCGTCAGGAAGAAGCTTTGAGCCGGAGCCAGGCCACCATCATCGAGGCTGAAGCCCGGGGGAACTGGTTGCAACGCTCATGGCGGCCCGTCATTATGCTTGTTTTTGCAACAATCGTACTGACCGGCACTTTTTGTGAATTGCCTATTCTGTCCGACACCTCACGATTCTGGGATCTGTTGGAAATTGGTATCGGTGGTTATGTCATCGGCCGGAGCGCCGAAAAAATCACCGGTCGTCTGAAAGGAGGCCGGCCATGAAAATCGAAGCTCATCGACTTACCGGAAAAGGCGTGGAATATCTGCACTGCACAAAATGCAGCCGTTTGCTGGAAACAATCGACACGATCGTATTGCATAACACCGACGGCGCCAACGCCATGTCATCGGCCCATTACCTGGTCCGTAATGATACATCGGTATCCGCCCATCTCGTCATCGCCCGCAGCGGACAGATCATCCAGCTCTTACCCTTCAACGTCCGGGCCTGGCATGCCGGAGTAAGCCAACACGAAGGCCGGCAAGGGCTGAACGATTTCTCTATCGGTATAGAACTCGATAATGCCGGTCAACTCCACCGCCGGGGGAACAGTTTCTTTTCCTGGTTCAATAAGGAGTATCCGCCGGGAGAAGTTTATACCACGGTAGAAAACGGACATGCAGTCTACTATCATCGCTACACCCGCGCCCAGATTGACCGGGTAACGGAAATCTGCACCTTACTCCGCCTCCGCTACCTGATTCGCTGGCTGGTACGTCATTCTGATATTACTAAGCGTAAAATCGATCCCGGTCCGGCCTTTCCGTTCGAGGAAGTAAAAATCAATTCAGGATTTTAAAAATTAACTTACAAATTATGGCACGAATCAAAAACAGTATGTTTAAACAATTATCGGGAACTCTGGGAGACATCATCTTTTATTCCCGTTCAGGGCGGATCTATGCCCGCCGGCGTCCGCAATATATACGCGACGCCAAAACTCCATTACAACAGCAACAACGTATGCGAATGAGAGATGTGATCGCCTTCTACAAGGTCATCAAAAATAGTCCCCTGCTCCCTATCTGGCAGCAAATGGGTCAAGAGCAAGGCATGTCGGGCATGAATCTTTTTATTAAAATGAATATTGCCGCTTTTGCCGGAGAAGGACGGGTAACCGATTACGGTAAATTACATTTCAGTTGCGGACGACTGCCGCAGGGCGATCGTTTCCAGGCATGCTGGAAAGCATCCGAATCGGTAATCGAAGTCAGTTGGGAGAACAAGAGTATACTGCCCCTCCGACGCCTGTCCGACCGTTTTATGGCCGTCGTGGTTTTTGAAAACAACGAACTCCGTTTTTTCACTCCCCCCGAAGGCAATTACCAGCGGAAAGACTGCCACGCCAGAATCGTAGTGCAGGAAAGTCACCTGTCTCCTTACAAAATTTACTGTTTCTTTGCAGCCAACAACAGCAAAGCCTATTCCGGCGATGTCTGTTGCCTGCTGAAAAAATAAAACTCTACCGGAGAGTATCATCCGCTCAACCGTATTCCGCTCCGGCGGAATGCCTACGACGATTTCCGTAGTGAGATTACCTTTATGAAAAATAAACGACAACATGAAAAATTTTTTATTATGGCTATTTTCGAATCTTTTTTATTAGGTAATGTGAAGAAATCAGTAGCAAACCTGACGATGTACATTGCAAAAGGAGTAAGTATTGTAAGAGGGAAACCGCTCAATATCCACAATCCGCGTACAGCCAAACAACGGATACAGCGAGCCAAAATGAAAGCGTTGACAGGGCTTGTCCGTGGTTTCGGTCCGGCCCTGACAATCGGTTATCCCCGTAGCACCAAATTGGTACGCGCCCATAACCGGTTTGTACAGGCCAACATGGATGCCGTAACGGTGGACGACGAATTCAGGACCACTATCGACTTCAGCAAGCTGGCCTGTTCGTCCGGGCCGCTGAAAACGCCGAAAGTGGCAATGAGCTACAACGAGGAGGGAAACCATTTCGTCTTCACCCAATCGGTGCAGGAAGAAACCCTAACCAGCAACGGCAAGGATATCGCTTTCGTCGTAGTATACGAAAAAGTAGCGCACGAATCGGAAGTGTATGCGCTGAACAAACGCGAGGAAGGCGGGGAGATCTCAGCCCCTTTACCCGAAGACTGGGTAATCGGAAATTGTGAATTCTATACCTTCGCCCGCAATCAGGAGGGGACTCAAACTTCGAATACCTCTTACTTAAGGTTGACACAGGCATAAATCACCGGTTATGAACAGACTGATGTATTTTCTGACCGGATGGTTATCAACCCTGAGTATCAGCAATTTTGTAGGCACAAAAGGGATGGAACTCTGGCAGGAAAACCTGCTGAGTGTGATCGGAGGTATATGCAGCGCAGTGATCATCGCCTGGCTCCGCTGGCATTGGGAACACCGCAACCCAAACCGGAAGTGAGCATAGCAGAACCAAATGTCTAATCCGGAGCGTCACTCGAAATTCGGGTGGCGCTCCACTTATATTTCGTATAATGAGTATATTTTCCTATTATACAATAGGAGTTATATAAAAAATGCTGCTCGGGTATATTATAGAATGTTGGAAATTTTTTTCTATAAAATAACTTATTTTATTTTGTGTTATAAATGAACTTGGTCAAGGAACTTCTAAAGGCGGATATTGTAAATGGTAATTCAATATTAAAGGGCAATATTCATTGTTCAACCTTATAATAAAACATGTGAAGTGATTCCAATTGGATTCGCTTCACATTCCAAAACTTAAAATTTTATATGAAATATTATATATCGATTATCATAAGCATTATATCGTTTTCTTGCAATTCTAAAAATATTTTTCAAGATTATGAAATTAAACAAGCAGTAACTTTCAAGACTACTACAGAGCTTTCCGGCCAAAAAACAAATTTATCCCCAGAAGGTATATTAGCTTTAAATTTTATAGATAGTCTCATTATTGTTCAACAAAAAAAAATGTCTGACTACATTGCGGTATATGAAAAAAAGTCCTGGCATAAATTAAAAACATTACTTCCCAAGGGACGAGGACCAAATGAATTCAGGGATTTCACATTCGGAGGGCAATATATGAAAAAAAAACATGAAACAGCCATCTATTTCAGTGACATCAATCAAGGAAATTTATATATGCTGAATCTTACAAAATCTTTACAAGAAGATTCACTAAATATTAAATGTATTTCAAAAATTCCCTACCGCAGTTATCCTACTTTCTTAACTGACAGTTTTTATATCTCTAAAACATATATTCCTGAAAAAAAAGAACTTTCATTTTTATTACACGACACCCTTGCCCGTCCTATTGATAAATATCTCATTTATGAGAGCATTAATTTCACTCGTTATAATCAAATAAATTCAGCAGATCAAATAAAGCCGGATTTATCAAAAATCGCTATGGCTATGTTCATGTTTAATCAAATAAATATTTTAGACCTACATAAAAAACACAGCTTCAGTATAACAACTTCAAAAGGATCTACCTGGTTATCGGAGAGATATATCGAAAATCACGAACCAATATTATACTATATAGATCTAAAATGTACCGATGAAAAAATTTATGCTTTATATGTCAATCAAAAAATATCGGAATGGCAAAGAGTGGAAAAACCTATCGAAATTCACATATTTAACTGGGAAGGAGAACCTTTGTATAAGTTAAAAATAAAAGAAAGTTTACGTAACTTCGATATAGATGAAAATAATAAAAAACTCTATGGATTGGCAACACAGGAAGAAATTTTTGAATACGATATAAAAGAATATATTTAATCATAAAATGAAGCTATTCAAAATGAAATACCTTATCGCTATTTTTATTCCATATGCTCTCACTTCCTGCCATTTTTTTAGCCAAGAGGGAAGAAAAGCCCGGGAAATAACTCTATCCTGGCGTAATCGAGAAATCACGCTTCCCACAAACTTACCATGTAAGGTAATGGGACAAGATACTACATACTTACCGTTCCACTTCAAAAAATACAAAATATTTACTTACATCGACACCGTAGGTTGCAGTGCATGTCAATTCGGAGCTTTAGACTGGAAACACCTCATTCAGGAAACCGACAGTTTAACCCTGGATGTTGCTTTCCTCTTTTATGCACATTTAAAAGATTATGAAGAATTCGAGACATATACTCAAATCAACAAATTCAATTATCCTATTTTTTACGATTACAAAGGAGAATGCAATAAGCAAAA
>JAETOX010000140.1 GCA_021771575.1 Bacteroides sp.
TGATCAGCACCATTATGTTTTTCGCCGGAATTTACGGATTCATCACCCGTAGAAATATGTTAGCGGTTCTGATTTCCATCGAATTGATACTAAATTCTGTGGACATTAATTTTGTAGCATTCAACCGCTTTTTGTTTCCCAACCAATTGGAAGGCTTTTTTTTCACTCTTTTCGCCATCGGTATATCGGCTTGTGAAACAGCTATCGCCATTGCGATTATCATCAATATCTACCGCAATATCCGGAATATCCAGGTGAAAAACCTCAATAAACTGAAAGATTAAAAACTATGGAATATACTTTACTTATCCTTTTGCTGCCGATGCTCACTTTTCTGTTGCTCGGCTTATTCGGGATGAAACTCCGGCCGGCTATTGCCGGGGGTATCGGTACCCTCTCACTGGCTCTCACAACCTTATTGGCCTACACGACAGCCGGATATTATTTTTCTTCTCCCCGCATCGGAGGAGTTTTGCCAAAATTACTGCCAATAAATTTCGAATGGTTGCGGTTTACGGATGCTCTGCATATCGACCTGGGCATTTTGCTGGACCCGATTTCTGTCATGATGCTGGTGGTTATCACGACTGTTTCGCTGATGGTACATATTTATAGTTTAGGCTACATGAAAGGAGAACGGGGCTTTCAGCGCTACTATGCTTTTCTTTCTTTGTTCACCTTTTCCATGCTGGGGCTGGTGGTAGCCCCCAATATTTTCCAAATGTATATTTTCTGGGAGTTAGTGGGAGTTTCTTCTTACTTGCTTATCGGGTTCTATTATACCCGACCGGCAGCCATCGCAGCTTCCAAAAAAGCGTTTATCGTCACCCGTTTTGCCGATTTAGGCTTTTTATTGGGTATTCTGTTATTGTCTTATTTTACAGAGACATTCAGCTTCGAAGCACTCACTTCCGGCAATAGTGCCGTTTTCTCTGCTGCGGCGGGAGTGACTTTCCTGGGCGCCTCTGTCATGAGCTGGGCACTGGCCCTGATATTCATCGGTGGTGCCGGTAAATCGGCTATGTTTCCGCTGCACATCTGGCTCCCTGATGCAATGGAAGGTCCTACGCCCGTATCAGCCCTGATTCATGCCGCCACGATGGTCGTGGCCGGAGTTTTTCTGGTGGCCCGTCTTTTCCCGTTGTATGTACTGGCAGCCCCGGAGGTACTGGTTGGAATCGGCTACGTCGGCGCTTTTACCTCACTGTATGCAGCCATAGTGGCCTGTGTACAGACCGATATCAAACGGGTATTGGCGTTTTCCACAATTTCACAGATCGGATTTATGATGGTAGCTCTCGGGGTATCAGGCATTGGTGGACACGAAGGACTCGGGTATATGGCTTCGATGTTCCATCTCTTCACCCATGCGATGTTCAAAGCCCTGCTATTCCTGGGTGCCGGTGCCATCATCCATACTATCGGCAGCAATGAAATGAGCCGTATGGGAGGCCTGCGGAAATACATGCCTTACACACACATTACCTTTTTGGTTGCCTGCCTGGCTATTGCAGGTATTCCTCCGTTGTCCGGCTTTTTCAGCAAAGACGAGATTCTGGCGGCAACCTTCGCTTTCGCTCCGCAGATGGGAGTTTTCATGAGCTTTACAGCCGGCCTGACCGCTTTCTATATGTTCCGTCTATATTACAACATCTTTTGGGGCATACCGGCCAAGTTCGAACACACCCCCCACGAAGCCCCGAAAACTATGATTATCCCCTTGATGATTCTGGCCCTTATCACGCTATTTGCCGGGTTTATCCCTTTCGGCCACTTCGTGAGCAGCAATGGCCAACCTTATACCATTCATCTCGACCGGACCGTAGCAATTTGCAGTGTGGCCATCGCCTTGATCGCCATCAGTATCGCTACTTTCTTTTACAAATCGTCCTGTGATATTCCCGATCGGTTGGTCAATATGTATCCCCGGTTGCATCGGGCAGCCTGCCATCGTTTTTACATCGATGAATTCTATCTGTTCATCACGAAACGGATCATCTTTCGTTGTATATCACATCCGATAGCCTGGTTCGACCGTCATGTCATTGACGGTACGCTCAATGGTATAGCCAGTATGACCCAACGTTTTTCATACGCCATCCGGGGTTTCCAATCGGGACAAATCCAACAGTATGCTTTCGTATTCCTGTTGGGTACTTTATTGATTGTATTATTAATGGTGTTAATTTAAATCGATAGATATGAACTTTTTATCTTTATTTGTCCTGATCCCTGTCCTGATGTTGGGCGGTTTGTTTCTATCGGGCACGATGAAGCAAATCCGGACGATATGTGCCACAGGTGCTTCCTTATTGCTCCTGCTGGCTGTTACCCTCACGGTAATGTACCTGGGAGACAGACACGCAGGTCATACGGCAGAGATGCTCTATACAGCCTCAGCAGTCTGGTACACTCCTTTGAACATCCATTACTCCGTCGGCGTAGACGGAATTTCAGTGGCCATGCTGCTATTGTCCTCCATCATTGTCTTTACCGGAATCTTTACTTCCTGGAAAATGGAGGTATTCCCCAAAGAATATTTTCTATGGTTTTGCCTGCTCAGTATCGGTGTTTTCGGTTTTTTCATTTCCACCGATCTATTTACGATGTTTATGTTGTACGAAATCGCCCTGATCCCGATGTATTTACTCATTGGTGTTTGGGGTACCGGTAAAAAAGAATATGCCGCCATGAAACTGACACTGATGCTAATGGGTGGTTCTGCCCTTTTGCTGATAGGCATTCTGGGTATTTACTATTCTTCAGGAGGCAATACCATGAACATTCTGGAGATCGCCCGTCTATCCATACCGGTGGCCCTTCAACGCTGGTTCTTCCCGCTGACCTTTATCGGTTTTGGCGTACTGGGAGCCCTTTTCCCGTTCCACACCTGGAGCCCCGACGGTCACGCTTCAGCCCCAACAGCCGTATCTATGCTCCACGCCGGTGTGCTGATGAAACTTGGCGGATATGGTTGTTTCCGGGTTGCCATTTGCCTTATGCCCGAAGCAGCCAAGGAATTATCATGGATTTTCATCCTTCTGACTGGTATTAGTGTCATTTACGGAGCTTATTCCGCTATTGTACAGACAGATCTTAAATACATCAACGCCTATTCGTCGGTGAGCCACTGCGGCCTGGTGTTGTTCGCCATTCTGATGCTGAACCAAACAGCCATAACCGGAGCAGTGATGCAAATGCTAAGTCACGGTCTGATGACGGCTTTGTTCTTTGCCCTGATCGGTATGATTTACGGCCGTACTCACACCCGGGATATCCGGGAAATGGGAGGTTTGATGAAAGTGATTCCTTTTCTGGGAGTATGCTATGTCATTGCCGGTCTGGCTTCGTTGGGACTGCCCGGATTAAGTGGTTTTGTTGCAGAAATGACCGTTTTTGTCGGTTCTTTCCAGGAAGCCGATCTGTTCCACCGGATCATGACGATTGTAGCCTGCACCTCAATTGTGATTACAGCCGTTTATATTCTACGGGTTGTGGGGAAACTTTTATATGGCAGCATCGTCGACAGCCACCATTTGGAATTAACAGACGCCGTATGGTATGAACGCTTTGCTGTGATTGTGCTTATTCTTGCTATTGCCGGTATCGGACTGGCCCCCTTATGGATTTCGGATATGATCCGTGAAAGTCTGGGGAGTATAAATCTAAACTTTTAAACTATGGGATATTCTAATTTTTTATTGCTAAAAGAAGAACTTTCGCTGGTTGCCATCATCATCCTACTTATCGTGTACGATCTGTTCGGTTCCCAGAAAAAACAGCAATATATTCACCCAGTGGCCTGTGTGCTGTTTCTGCTCCATACTCTGCTGAACTTTTTCCCTCCGGAAGCCTGTGAAGCTTTTGGGGGAATGTACGCCTGTTCGCCCATGGGATCGATCGTCAAAACCATCCTGAATATAGGTACACTGCTTATTTTGCTCCAGGCCCGTAACTGGGTCAACAGCGAATCAGTCATCATCCGGCGAGGGGAATTCTATACGATTTTACTCTGCACGCTTTTGGGCATGTATTTTATGATTTCGGCGAACAATTTTCTATTGTTTTTCATCGGTCTGGAGGCCACTTCTATTCCGATGGCCATCCTTTCGGCCTATGATAAGTATAAACATCAGTCGGCTGAAGCGGGCGCCAAATTCATTCTCTCGGCGACTTTTGCTTCGGGACTTTCCCTGTATGGGATTTCATTGATCTATGGCACGGTAGGAACGCTCTATTTTGCCGATATCCCGGCCGGCATCGACGGCAGCCCTTTACAAATCATGGCTTTCGGGTTCTTTGTCGTAGGCTTGTTTTTCAAAATCTCGCTGGTACCTTTCCATCAGTGGACCGCCGATGTTTACGAAGGAGCACCGACCACAGCCACTTCTTATTTTTCGGTTATCTCCAAAGGTGCAGCAGCATTTGTACTGATGAGCTTGTTATTCAAAGTTTTCGGTAACCTGATTATCGAATGGCAGGCTATTTTCTACGCTGTGATCATCGCCACTATTACCCTTGCCAACCTTTCTGCCATCCGACAGCAAAATCTGAAACGCTTTCTGGCCTATTCCTCTATCTCGCAGGCCGGATATATCATGTTGGGCGTGATCAGCGGCAGTGCTGCCGGTATGACCTCACTGGTTTATTATATTCTGGTCTATATGGTTTCTAATCTGGCAGCTTTCGGTGTCATTGCGATTATCGAATACCGGACAGGAAAAATCGACATCAGGGATTATAACGGTTTGTATACCACCAATCCCCGACTAAGCGTGGTGATGATGCTGGCCTTGTTTTCGCTGGCCGGGATCCCCCCGTTCGCCGGTTTCTTCAGCAAATTTTTCATTTTTGCCGCAGCTGCCCAACAAGGATTTTATGTATTGGTATTCATCGCTTTACTTAATACAATCATCTCACTTTATTACTATTTGCTTGTCGTAAAAGCCATGTTTATCGAAAAAAGTGAAACTCCGGTGGCTCCTATCCGTTCTGATAGCTATACCCGGATCAGTCTGATCGCCTGTACCATCGGCATCCTGGTTTTAGGCCTATTGAGCGGTATTTACGAACACATCGGACTATTCAGTTTTGGTATATAATATATAATAAACGACATGATCCGATTAGTTATTTTCGATCTGGACGGCACTTTACTCGATACGATCGGCGACTTGGCTGCCAGCACGAATTATGCTCTGAAACGATATGGTTTTCCGGAACACGAAGCGGAAGCCTATCGTTTCTTTGTCGGTAACGGGGTGAGCAAACTTATCGAGCGTGCCCTGCCGCCAGAAGCCCGGGAGGAAGCTATGGTCCTAAAATTGAGGGAAGAATTCATCCGTTATTATCAGACCCATAAAACCGATCTGACCCGTCCCTATCCCGGCATCCCCCAACTGCTGAATCATCTGCAATCGCGCGACATTGTGCTAGCGGTCGCCTCCAACAAATATCATCAGGGAACGATAGAGCTCATCCGATATTATTTCGGCGATCACTGTTTTTCCGCCGTTCTAGGCCAAAGGGAACAGGTCCCCGTAAAACCGGACCCGGCCATTGTTTACGATATTCTCCGGCAAACCGGAATAGAAAAAACCGAAACTCTTTACGTGGGCGATTCCGGCGTAGATATGCAGACAGCCCATAACAGTGGAATTGTTTCCATAGGAGTAACCTGGGGCTTTCGTCCCCGCCAGGAACTGGAAGAAAACGGAGCCTGCCACCTGGCCGATCATCCGACAGACATCATTGGTTTCCTTTAAGTCGTAGAGGTCGAAACGGTCAAAGAGATCGAACATTTTCAATGCTTTTGACTTTTTTGACTCTTTCCACCTAAAGCATGAAACAGATATCAAAGCAAAAAACAACACAACTTTCCGATTGATTCGTTATTTCTCCTGTTCACTCAGAATTTGAGTAGAATATATTTATTCAACACCCTGCATACCTTTTCCGAATCCATATATCTCTAAAATTTGAGATATCTACAAAAATACAAAGGAGATTTACAAAAAAGGAAACTATCGATCAATCACCCAAAAAACGAGGGATATATACCTTTGATGAGCGGTTAAAGGCATTAGTGATGGAGAAGTCCGAGCCGCGTAACCGCTCGGAAGAGGAAATTGCCGGATACAGAGAAGTGTTAACTACAGTACATAACAGCTACGAACACATACCTGAACGCTCGAACAATATCCTGCAACTGCACCACATCATATACAAAAGGGCAACATGATAACCTATTGGGGAACTACTACACTGTTCCCACACGAATCTACTATAGTCGTCAAACGCTGATCAGTATGAAAGCAAAAGGAGGCCAACTGCACATCTACAGTCGTGGGCCTAGCAAGGCTCTTACTATTCATAAGATAAACAGCGACAAAGGACTATGGGTCAACAATCAAGTTCCACTATGAAAACTTTATCCGGTAATCACCTCCGCCCCCGTATCGGTGATTAACACAGTATACTCCCATTGAGCAGAAGGCAGACCGTCGTCGGTAAGCACTGTCCAGTCGTTATCGGCATCGATATAAATTTTCCGCGATCCCATATTGATCATGGGTTCTATAGTAAATATCATACCTGGCACCAATAGCATCCCTGTTCCACGCTTGCCGACATGGCTGACAAAAGGGTCTTCATGAAATTTAAGCCCTACCCCATGGCCTCCGAATTCCCGGACAACCGAATAGCCGTTTTTCTCGGCATGCTCCTGCACCGCTGCGCCTACATCTCCTAGAAATCCCCAGGGACGGGCCGCCTCAAGCCCTAGTTGCAGACATTCCCGGGCAACACGGACCAACTTTTCTACTTCGGGTTTCACTTTACCCAACATAAACATCCGCGAAGCATCCGAATAATAGCCATCCAAAATAGTCGAAACATCCACATTCACAATATCCCCGTCTTGCAAAATCACGTTTTTATCCGGAATACCATGACATACTTCCTCATTGACAGAGGTACATACGCTTTTAGGAAATCCTTCGAAATTCAACGGAGCATGAATAGCACCGTGAGAGACGTTATATTTATGCACCAGGGCGTCAATCTCTTCTGTCGACATGCCGATGTGTATTTTTTCAGCAACCAAATCCAATACGGCCGTATTAATTGCTGCACTGCGGCGAATACCTTCTATCTGTGCAGCCGTTTTAATCATTTTCCGGGTAGGAACCCGGCATCCGTTGGCTTTATAAGTCTTTATTTTTTGTTCTACTTCAGCCAAGTGGACCAATTCACTTTCAGACAATTTTTCTTTATTTTTAAAAAATTTCATTTC
>JAETOX010000141.1 GCA_021771575.1 Bacteroides sp.
GATTCTGATCGCCGGTATCGTGGTGCTGTTCGATCCTTTTACAGTTGCTGAAAGTGTATTGATTTTATTCGGTATTACCGCCATCTTTTATGGTGTGACGGATATTCTGAACAAATATTCGATTCGTAAAATGCGAAAGGTCAACGAAGAAAAAGAACGAATCATTGCAGACAACGGACAGGAGATCGAAGATGCCGATTTTGAGGAAGTACCGGATGACAAATAAACACAAATTTACGTTAACTTAGAACAAAGGCGGGCTTCATATCGGTCGATTCAGGGGACAGAGAGAAAACGGACTTTTGCAAAAAATTCCGGGCGATGGAAATCAGGTTTCGGAGAGCGAACCGGACTCCACGATAAATAGTGAGGCCGGGAAAGACGGTTGCCGCATTTATAAAGATTCATCCGGGCTTCTATGCCGCCCCAGTTAGAAAGCCGATGCTTGAAAAGCGCCGTTACTGGTATGGCTACCGTCAGTTGCCAGGGGGCAGGTAAAGAGATTTCGCCGAAATTCTCCGTGCCCAGCGAAGACCATCTTCCGATCGAAGACAATACATCCGAAGATGCCCGGGTCCCACTGAAACGGTCAGTGTGGAAACCTTCCAAAACTTTACCGATACAGCTAAATTCAAAATTATAATATCCACTATCGTCCAAAGCCAAAAATAATTCCACACAAGAGTCTGTCCATACCTCCCCGTTATCTTCGGTGACAAGGGCCCGGGTAGAAGTTTCCTTTACATTATAGCGGATAAACAACACTCTGCCGTTATGGGCGATTTGAAAATTCACCTGCGGGAATTCGGGAAAAGCCTCCGGCCAGTTAAGACAAGCAAGCGGATGGGCCACAGTGTGACCCAATATTTCCGTTGCTTCTTCTAAATGGTCGGAATCTAATTTTGGATTCGAAACGATAGTGAACATCTGAAGCGGTAAATTATTTTGTTCTGATCTTATAACCGGCTATGCCATAATAAAGGATGAACAAGAAACAGGGAAGCGCTAACCAGTAAGCTCCTTGTGCACCCAGGGGGGCTTGTAAGAAACCAAAGATGGTCGGGATGACGGCGCCCCCTGCAATGGCCATAGTAAGCAGGGCACTACCCGATTTTGTGAATTTACCCAAGTCTGCCATGGCGAGTGGCCAAAGGGCTGGCCACATGAGGGAACATCCCAAAGCCATTAAGAAAATAGACCAAATGGAAATAGCCGCAGGCAACAATACAATAGCAAGGGAACCGGCCACACCGATACAGGCACAAATTCTCATGGCCATATCTTGTGTCAGATATTTAGGAATAAGAATGATTCCGCAGATATAACCGATAACCATGCCAATACTGGGAATCCAGGCATAAAAATCAGGATTTTCCAGTTTCAGAGCTTGTGCATAGTCAACCGCAGTACTGAGGGAAAGGGTTTCTACACCCACATAAATAAAAAGTGTCAAAGCACCTAATACGAGATGGGGAAATTGCCAGATAGAGGTTTTATTAGCTGCATATGGACATTCCTCTACGCTTCCTTCTTCTTCGCCTGCCGCAACTACTTCCGGAAGAGGAGCTAACAAAGATATGATACCTAATAAGAAAAAGACACCGATAATGATATAAAACGGAAGATACAAGTCGGAAATCTGTACATTGGTTTGATCGGCTACTACCAAGGCAAAAAACAGGGGAGCTACCGGCCAGGCCAGTTTGTTACAAATTCCCATTATACTCATTCTCTTCGCTGCACTTTCGATTGGCCCCAGAATGGTGATGTAAGGGTTTACTGAAGCTTGCAGGTAAGCATTGGCTGCTCCGCTGATAAAAGAAGCTACCAGGAAAAGAATAAAACTTTCTTGCCAGGCAGAGAGAACGAATAAAATAAAAGCAATAGCAAAAATTAAAAATGAAAGAGCCATCGTTTTCTTGTAACCGATTTTTTCGATCGTTTTCGATGCCGGATAACCGAAAATCAAAAATGGGACAAAAGTAGCTGCCAGCAAAAGATAAGCTACTCCGGATGGCAGAGATAAAGCACCTTTTAACACCGGAATTAAAAATGAATTGATTCCCAGAGCGAAACCGATCGCAAAAAACATCATTCCAACAAACGCTAATGGAATGGCAAAATTTGTTTTGTTTTGTGACATAGTATTGGATTTAAAATAGAAATTGCATACATTATTGTCATTACAAATCAATGAATTACAGCTTCTTTATCTTATAAAAAAACTGAAGGTGCTGAAATTTTTCAGCACCTTCAAAGATAATAAAAATTTTATCTTTTTTAATTTTTCGGTTTAAAGATCAGATCTACCACATCTGCGCCTTTGAAAAGCGACTGGGCAAATTTCTGAATATCTTTTCCGGTAAGTTTATTGATGATTGCATCAAAGTTTTTGGGATCGTCCGGATTGATACCGCTGATATAGTAGCTATAAATACTATTCATCCAATAACTGTTATGATTTTTGGATTGTTCGTGGTTCTTCTTCAGGTTAGTAATAACTTTATTCATTTCCTCGGCTGTCGGCGCTTCTTTCATCATTTTTTCCGTTTCGACATATACCAGGTCTTTCAAATGTGCTGCTTTATCGGGATCACAGTCGAAGCTCATAGTCATACTATAGTTACTATAAGGTTCACGCATCGAACCGCCCTTAACAGACACTCCATACGTTCCGCCTTCTTTCTCCCGGATATTTTCCGTATACCGTAAATCCAATATTCCCTGAAGAATATTCAGACAAATATTATTGTATACACTGTATTTCATATCTTTAGAGAAATTGGTAATTACCGTTGCTTTCGGTACTTCAAGAGCTAATTCGATTACTTTTTCGGTTCTTCCTTTCGGTCCTCTTACCTTGTTATCCCTCCAGGTTTCTTTGCGGTTTTCCGATTTCAACGAACCGATATATTTTTCAACAAGGGGTTTCACCGTTTCGGCATCGATGTTTCCTACGATAAAGAATGTGAAATCGCTGGCATCTTTGATCCGGTCCCGGTAAACTTGCTCGATTTTTTCGATACTAATCTGATCCAGATATTTTTCATTGAACAGAAGTGTCCGCGGGTGGTAATTACTCATGATCAATTTAAGGGAATCCTGCATAATCTTTTGCGGATTTTTTTCCATATTGGCAATGCTTGCCCGGTTGCGTGACATCATAGCTTCGTGGGCTTCTTTGTCAAACCGGGGTTTCTCGAAACGCAGATATAGCAATTGCAGCATGGTTTCGAAATCTTGTGGGGTAGAGCTACCGCCAACACTTTCCGACATACCGTTGATAGAAACTCCGCAGGAGGCCATTTTGCCGGTCAGGAGTTTGCGGAGAGTGATGGCATCGAAATCGCCTAATCCGTAGGCTCCTATAAAAGCATCTGCGTTGCTGGCAGAGGGAAGCATATCGACATCATAGAGGGAAGTTCCTCCTTTACTATAAGAAGCCAAAGCTACATTGTCTTTGTCATAATCGGCTTTCCGGAAAATGACTTTAGCACCGTTGGCCAGTGTCCACTCTTCTGCATCGAATTGCGGAAGTTTTTTGGTAGCCACAATTTTAGAACCCGGCAAATCTTCACTGATTAACTGAGCTTCACTCATTTCATCTTTATATGGAGTGATATCGGCTTTTGCTACTTTATCCATGATAGCCAGTGCTTCCTGTTCGGTCAGGTGTTTGGTGTTTTCAGAAGGGCCCTGAATCATAATTACCTGATTCTTACCTGTATTCCACTCTTTTGCTTTAGCAGAAACTTCTTCAACCGTTATGCTCGGAACGAGCTGCTTAACAACATTATAATATACCTCGAAATCGATAATCGGTTCCTGTTCCAGGAAATGAGATTGCATTTCTTTGATATAGCTCTCGTTATCGGTTTTGTCTTTTTGTTTATAGGCAGATTCCAATCCCACCAGCATATTGGTTTTTACACGTTCCAGTTCGCCGGGAGTAAATCCGAATCTTTTCACTCTTTCGTTTTCGGTCAGTATAGCCTCGAGTGCGATATCTTCCTGATTAGGTTTGGCTGTGGCTGAGAGGTTATAAGCATCATACCCTCTGGCCAGACCGCTGAATCCGATTCCTCCATTGATGAACGGCGGATTCCCTTTTTGCATCAGTTCGCTGATGCGTGCGCCTATCATTTGATTATAGAAGGAACTGATAATATTATCTTTCACGTAAGCGATTTTATTTTTTTCGCTGGCCGGAGTGGCGGGTAATATCGTAATGATACCTACGGAAGAATTTTGGATTTCCTTGTCAGTTGCCAGGTTATAATAGGTTTCCTCATGTTCGGGAATTTCGAAGAAAGGACGGGGAGCGGGGTTTTCCACTGCCGGAATGGTAGAGAAAAGTTTTTTTACTTTTTCTTCCATTTTAGCTACATCAAAGTCGCCCACGATAGCGATTGCTTCGAGGTCGGTACGGTACCATTTGTGATAAAAATCACGAATAGTCTGATATTTGAAATTTTTGATCACATCAAGATCACCGATCACATCACGGACTGCATATTTAGAATCTTTAAACAATGCCGGGAACATTTGTTTTTGAATACGGAATTGTGGTGTGCGGCGGGTTCTCCATTCTTCGCTGATTACTCCTCTTTCGGCGTCTATTTCTGTGTCGTCCAGCGTAAGATAATACGACCAGTCGTGTAAAATCAGCAGGCAGGTATCTATCAATCCTTCGTTTGTCGTGGGAACCGAACTCAGGTTGTAGACCGTTTCGTTTTGAGCCGTATAGGCATTGATGTTTCTACCGAAAGCTACTCCGTGTTTTTCCAACGTAGTAATGATGCCTTTACCGGGGAAATTCTTCGTTCCCTGAAACGCCATGTGTTCCAGAAAATGTGCTAGTCCGTCCTGTGAATCCTCCTCCAGCAGGGCACCGGCATTCCGGATAATATAAAAACTGGCCCGGTCTTTCGGTTCTTCATTGTGACGAAGATAATAAACGATACCGTTAGGTAATTTTCCCATTACCACATTAGGGTCCTGTGGGAGCTGGGTCTGTAAATTTACCTGGGCAAAACTCCCCTGCATAAACAGCAGGCAAGACAATGCAAATAAAATAAATAATTTTTTCATAGTTTAGATTTAATGCTTTGAAACAAAAGTAGCTTTAATTACGATTTAATGTATATAGATATAAAGGTTTAACTTAAATTTATGAGAGATTCCCTCAATTTTTTGCATCGGATAAATAACTGGACGGAGTCGGTTGGAATGACTGATACTGAAGGCATTTTGGTGAAAATTGCAATCACGGTCGGAGTGGCATTTTTACTTTATATTATTTCACGGAAATGGCTCTCGAAAGTGTTAAAAAAGATTGTCGGAAAAACAAAGAGTACTTGGGATGATATCCTTTATGATCAAGGTTTTTTTCGGAAATTAGCTTCTCTGATACCCCCTATTACTGCTTATGTTATTTTAACTTTTATTGATTGGAAATACAAAGACATCTTGTGGCGTTTGGTCGATATTTGGCTGATTATCGTCACTTTGTTTATCGTTATCTCCTTGTTGAATGCTATTAATAAGATTTACGAGAGCTATCCGGTTTCCAAAAATCGCCCCATCACTTTTTTCATCCAGCTGCTCAAAGTATTTCTTTATACCATTGTTGTCATCACAGTAGTCAGTGTGATATTGAATAAATCGCCGGAGCATTTGATCGTAGGATTGAGTGCTTTCGCTGCTGTCCTTTTGTTGATATTTAAAGATTCTATTCTCGGATTTGTCGCCGGAATTCAATTGACAGCCAATAATATGATTCGCATCGGCGATTGGATTCAAATGGATAAAAATAATGCCAACGGTACGGTACTGGAAGTCAATCTCTATACTGTCAAAGTACAGAACTGGGACATGACCATTTCCACGATTCCTACCTATCAGTTGGTATCAGAGTCTTTTACTAACTGGCGGGGAATGCAGGAATCCGATGGGCGGCGGATTATGCGTAGTATCAATATTGATATGAATTCGGTGCACTTTCTTAGCCAGGAGGAAATTGAAAAATTTACTTCTTCGGATTTTCTCAAGGAGTATATCGGTCAGATGACAAAAAAACTGGGAGGGATCAATAAAGATAAAAACACGGTTCTGGATGAACGGCAATTAACGAACATCGGTATCTTCCGTCGTTATATGGATGCCTGGATTGCTGCCAATCCCGATATCAATGTCCGGATGACCCACATGGTGCGTCAGCTTCAGCCCGGTCCTACAGGAATGCCTATCCAGATTTATTGCTTTTCTGCCATTAAAGAATGGGTCAGTTATGAAAAAGTGCAGGCCGATATATTCGACCATATTATGGCAGTCATACCGGAATTCGGCTTGAAAGTATTCGAATTCCCTTCCCATATCGATGCGGAACCTCCCGCAACGATGGTCGGTTAAGCGTGTTCCTGAATGCTTTCGATGGGGTTGTATAAAATCCGGTAAAATACATTTATTGCAGCTCCATAAAGAAATAAATCGCTGTCTCCAGCTTGGGCAAACTAATAAAAAATATTTAATCGGATAGGGGACGATCGTGGGATTAGCATATTTAATAATTTTGTCGTAATTTTGAAAGCTAAAAAATCTGAGCATGGTAAAAGAGAAGACGAAGCTGTGGGACCGGCTGAAATATAAATATAAACTATCCATCATCAACGAGACTTCGTATGAGGAAGTTTTTAATTTCAGATTGTCCCAATTGCATGTACTCATGGCCTTGTGTGTGTTGGCTGTTATTTTGGTAACCTTGACCATTCTGCTGGTTGCTTTTACCGATTTACGTGAATTTATTCCCGGTTATCCCGATGGAAATATGCGGCAAATGATTGTAGAGAATGCGATTCGGGTAGATTCCCTCGAAGAAGAGCTGATCAAGCGTGATCGTTATCTGAATGCGATACAACTGGTGTTGAGTGGGGCGGATTCTACAACCATACAGGAAACCAGAAGAGACACCCTGAAACGGGGATATGATACCATCCAATTTCAGATCAGCGATCAGGAAAGTAATTTCCGGGCAGAAATCGAGGAAAGGGAACGGTTTAATTTAGCCCTGGGAATTAAAGAACAAAATCACGGCTACTATCACTTTTTTCCTCCGGTGGAGGGGATTGTGACACAAAAATTCAATGAGAAAAACAGACATTACGGGACGGATATCGTGGCTAAAGCCAATGCAAAAGTAGCGGCGGTTTTAGATGGTGTGGTTATTTTTACCGATTGGACGGTGAAAACTGGTTACGTCATACAGGTTCAGCATACCAATGATTTGGTA
>JAETOX010000006.1 GCA_021771575.1 Bacteroides sp.
CCTCAGATATTCGTTTTGAGGAAAATAATAACACCATACTTGTTTTTAATAAATAGAACCGGTCAGTGCTCGCAACACTTCCCGGTTCACATTATTGTTCAATAAATAATGTTTTACAAAACTATGGAAAAAAAATGGTTTTTGGGTGTATTCCTGGCGGGAAATATACCTTGGAAAATTTTATTAACGATGCGTTTAACTGTTATTTTTATCTGATTGTTTGTCTTTACAGGCAATGCAACACTCTTGTCGCAACAGCGGGTGAATATGCAGCTGGGGGAGACTACTTTTAAGCAATTATTCCAGGAAATCCGAAAACAGACAGGTTGTGTAGTCATGTACAACGACGAGACATTCGACAAAAATGCAAAGGTAGTCGCAGATTTTCGGGACGTAGCCGTAGAGGAAGTACTGGAAAGAGTATTGAATGGCAAAGGGCTGATTTTTGAGAAAAATGATGAGTTTATAACTATTTATAAAGCTCCTCTGACAGCATTGCCACAAAAAAACATCGTCATCAAAGGTAAAGTGACCGACAACCAGGGAAATCCTTTGCCTGGCGTGTCTGTTTTTATAAAAGGTACTTCAGTCGGAGTAGCCTCGGCGATAGACGGAACTTATTCACTGGAAGTGCCCGAAACGAACAATATGGTACTGAATTTCACATTTATAGGAATGAAGAGTAAGTCGGTGAATTATACCGGACAAAAAGAAATAAATGTCGTATTGGAAGAAGATGTGAGCGAGATGGACGAGGTAGTCGTAACAGGTTACCAGAAAATTGAACGCCGGAAACTGACTTCTTCTATCACGACAGTCGATATGGACGCTTTAAAAACAGTCAACCAGCCCAATATCGATAAATTGTTACAGGGACAGGTGCCTGGTATGACAATTATGAGTACTTCCGGAGCACCGGGAGCTGTTCCGCAGATCCGCATCCGGGGTACATCGACCATCAGTGGGAACGTGCAACCGTTGTGGGTCGTGGATGGTGTAACACTGGACGATCCGGTAGATGCGACTGTCGACGATATTCTCACCAACCGTAATCTGATCGCTTCCGGTATCGGAGGGGTGAATGTTGACGATATCGAATCGATCAACGTCCTCAAGGATGCTGCTGCTACTGCTATTTACGGTACTCGTGCCGCCAATGGTGTTATCGTGATTACCTCCAAGAAAGGTTCAGCCGGTAAAACCCGTATCAATTATAACGGAAGCGTACAAGTGGGTATGCGTCCCCGGTATGAGGATGCTTATATGATGAATTCCAAAGACCGTATCGATGTAAATTTGGAAATGATCGAACGTGGAGCTTTTAAAGCAAGCAGTGGAAACGTGGGAGATTATGGTACGGTAACCGATTTCGAACGTTGGTTTATCGATGTAAACGACCGGAAAATGACTTGGGAAGAATACGCAAAACGGGTACAGGGATTGGAAGAGGTAAATACCGACTGGTTTAAAGAATTATTCCGCAACTCTGTAACCCATCGTCACAGCTTGAGTATTTCCGGAGGTAATGAAAAAACAACTTTTTATGTATCGGGAAGTTATATGGATAACCAGGCTACGGCCAAAGGTGTAGGCGAAGAAACCTATACGGGAACGGTAAAAGTAAATACGCGTCTGCGTGAAAATTTACGGGTCGGGGGTGCACTGGATATCAATGTGCGCGACAGTAAGAGCTTCTTTGCTGTAGACTCTCGGGAAAATCCATACGAATGGGCGATTTACACCACCCGTGCTCAACATGTTTATGATGAGCAAGGACGTTATAATTATATCTATTATAACGGTTTGCCATACAACTTCCTGGAAAACAGGGACGATTGCTGGCGTGAATCCAATAATTTCAGTATGCGTGGAACATTGGATATAGAATGGCGCATCATTCCCGACCTGACTTTTTCTTCTTTATTCTCTTTCACGAAGCAGAATACCAGAGATGTCAATATAGCAAACGAAGATAGTTATTTTGTACGGGCACGTAAAAAGGATGTTTATAAAGTAGAAAACAGTACCGCTGTATATTTGTGGGCTGATGGAGGATATCGTCAGAGTCAGTTTACCAATAACTCTTCCATTACTTTCCGTAATCAATTGGCCTGGATGCCAGTGTTTGGAGAAGATCATCGTTTCGATGTCATGGTTGGGCAAGAAATCCGGACATCCAGGTATCTGACCGAGAAAACCGATATTTATGGTTATGCACACGATCGCGGACATCAGCAAATGCCACAATTCGATTTGATGGAACACCTGGGAACACCGATGTGGGACGAATCGCTCAACGAATCGGCGGCTTTGTCTTACTTCCTGACTGCAGGTTATACATTTAAAAACCGCTATACTATCAGTTTTAATGCTCGTACCGATGGTTCCAATCGTTTCGGTATGAAAACCAATGACTTGTTCCAGCCGTTGTGGGCTGTAGGTTTCAACTACCAGTTGAAAGAAGAAAATTTTCTGGTCGATAAGAAGTGGTTGTCTTATTTGACATTCAAAGGTTCCTATGGTAGTCAGGGAAATGTGGCCTCCCAGGCATATTCCGATTTAGTGGCCACTATCGGTAAAGTAGATGCGATAAAAAAAGAGAATTATTTGGTTATCAGTGCTCCTAAAAACCCGAATTTGAAATGGGAAATGAACTACACGGCCAACTTAGGTCTGGAATTCGGTTTCTTCAATCGTCGTTTGTCAGGTAGTTTGGAGTGGTATTATAAAAAAGGAGTAGATCTGTTAGGAAGCAAACAGGTGTCCCAGGTATCGGGTTTCTCCTCGGTTCAGGTAAACTGGGCTTCGATGAAAAATACTGGTTGGGAATTTGCTGTAAATTCCATTAATATCGATACAGATGATTTCCGTTGGACCACCAATCTGAATTTTGGTTACAACTACAATGAAGTATTGGATGTATACTCCAATCCTTCTTATTCCTCCTTGACAAATGCTCAGCGCTCCAATTATGCCGCTTCGGCTGTAGTCGGGAAACCAATCAACGGCTTGTGGTCTTATCGTTATGCGGGGCTGAACAAAGAAGGGCGCGCCCAATTCTATGATGCTGAAGATAACAAGGTGCTGACCGGGATGTCTGATATCGATGCGCTGACCTATTCTGGGACTACTCAGCCGCTTGTACAAGGTGGGTTTACCAATACCTTCAATTACAAAAAATTCACCCTTTCGGCCTTGTTTATCGGTAGTTTCGGAAATATTATCCGTTTGCGTAATCTGAGTTCCGGTTATGCTTTTGCATTCCCCGAAGCCACTCAGAATATGTCGAAAGATTTTGCCTATCGCTGGAGAAAGGAAGGGGATGAACTCTACACCGATATCCCTCGTCTGGAAGTAGACGAATGGGAGAGCTCTCTGACCTATCCTTATCCTGCCAATGTCCAGATGTATAACAACAGTGACTTGCGTACCGTGAAAGGTAATTTCCTGCGTTTACAGAATCTTTCGTTGAGTTATGATTTATATACCGATAAAATGCGTGCAAAAGGTGTTCAGAACATCCGTTTTATGATTCAGGGAAACAACCTGCATGTATGGAAGAACAAAAAATTGAAAGGACAGGATCCGGAGGCTACCGGTTCACAGATGAAATATACGGATACACGTTATGCTAATGTGACATTCGGTAATACATATTTGCCACTTTCACGTTCTTATTCTTTATCTGTTTCTGTTTCATTCTAAAATTGAGGATTATGAAAAAAATATATTATGGAATGATTGCACTTGTCTTCATCGCGTTGCAAGGTTGCAATTTATTGGATATAAAACCGGTCAATAGCATGTTGCCGGTCACGGTCGAAGACTACGAGTCGGTTTTGCTGGGTGGTTATCCAACTACCGAATTCTTTATGAAAACCGAATTAGGAACGGATAATGTCTATGCTAACCTGAATACCACCTATAGTGCCGATAAGACCAATGAGCTTTGGTTTGCGTGGGCGCCGACAACTTGGCTGGAAGGCAATTCAGACGCTTATTGGACGCAATTGTATAAATCCATCTTTTATGCCAATACAGTTTTAGACGAATTTGCTAAACGCACACCAGCAGCGGAAGAGAAAGATTTGTTCACCACTGTCCGGGGCGAAGCATACGCCTTGCGGGCTTACTGTTATTTTTATCTGATTAATTACTATGCCGACATATATGCCAAAGAAAACTTTGAAAAACCGGGCGTACCGATGCCGTTGAGTGCAGAAGATGTGCATAAATTTACTCAGAACAACGTTCGCGTGTCAATTGGAAAAGTATATGAACAAATCTTAAAAGATTTGGAGGCAGCAACAACCGATTTGACTGGTAAACAACCGAAAAGCCTTTACCGTTTCGGATACACCTCGTTACAGGCGTTGAAATCCCGAGTATATTTGTTTATGGGACGTTACGATGATGCCATTACGGCTGCTTCCAGTGTGATCGCTACAAAAGAACTATTCAATATGAATCAGTTGCAGCCCCTCATCGATACCAAGGGAGAAACGGCGTTCACCTACAACTTTGGTTTTATCAATTCGGATTATCAGAACGAAGTACTGTTCTTCGTCGGAGGAAACGGTGTAAATAATATGTATGTCTATCCGCAAAATGTATTCAAAACCTCCGAAGAACTCTTGAATCTCTGTCTGCGCCATCCGAATGTGAAAGATTATCGCCAATATATCTATGCTTCTTTCGCAGACCTGAGTAAACCCGAGAATATAGCGACAGGTCCAACAGCTTATTCCATGTATGCCCGTCAGGAAAGTCCATGCTATTATATCGGTTTCAAATTGAGCGAATGCTACGTCACCCGTGCCGAATGTTATGTCCGGAAAGGCGATACAGATAAGGCACTGGCTGATTTAAACACTCTATTATCCAAACGGATGGAAGCGGCTAATTTTGTAAAATTGAAAAAGATAGATTTTACGGAAGAAACGCTTCTCAGACGTGTATTGGAAGAAAGACGCCTTGAATTGGCTTTTGAAGGAGGACTGCGCTGGCTTGACTTACGTCGTTTGGGCAAACCGGCTTTGACTCATATTTATAAAAGCGGACAAGTGTTTGAATTAAAAGAGGGAGATGACCGTTATATCCTGCAAATTCCGCAAAACGAAATAGAAAATAGTCCGGATATCGAATTGAATCCGAGAAATTAATCTGAAGTGAAACTAATAAAAAGTAAAAATATGACAAATAAATTAATATGGTTCGCATGTTTATTTCTCATCCTGAATACGGCATGTGATAAAGAAGATGATCCGGTTGCTTCTGTTGATTCGCCACTGATCGATAAGTTTACTCCCGGCGAAAATGTCGACAAGGAAGTAAAAGATTTCTATGATAAATATGGTTTCTGGGTACAAACAGAATGTAATTCCCTGCAAGAATTGGCTAATGCGATTATTTCAGAAGATGCGTTTATATCGGCACGGGGAAGCTACGAAAACCTCGAACCCGCTCTCAGGTCGCAGGTTTATACATATTTGAATACATTGACTTTAAATGTATCGACAGAATTTGTAAAACAATATTTCCCATTGGAGTTTTTCTTTATGAAATCTTTACGGTCTTATATGGACCTTTATGTACAATCGATTGGTCGTAGCCGGCTGATTATTACCTGGCCCAATCAAAAAGAGGGCTGCATACCTGTCACCGATCCTGAAATGCATTATTATCAGGACTCCGTTCTGACCCATACGGTTTGGGGTAATTTGGTCGATATGATTACCGCTCGTATGGAGAATGATTTGATTCCTGAATTCATAGCTTCCGGGAAATTGTATGAAAAAGATGCAGCTTATAAGATAGATCAGGAATACTGGAAAGATAATGACGAAGAAAAATGGCAGCGGGCGATGGATTCGTTGGCTGCCGGCGGTTTTATCAGTGGTTATGGGTCTGCCGATTTCCGTTCCGACTTTGCCGAGTGGATCCAATTAGTGGTGACCGAATCTTACGAAAATATCAAACGGGATTATTTGGATAATAATGCCTTCCGGGCAAAGAAATATGAGATTTTCATTCAATGGATGAAAGACAACTATAATTGGGATATCCAGGCTGCCGGTAACAAATATCGGGCTGAATACGATGCCTATAAAGCCACTTTGCCTCCTCCTGTCGATGAAGAAGAGGAGGAATAGGTAATTTCGGAAGAATATTTATATTTTGATTTTAATTTAGCTACTTTTGTATGAAAGTAGCTAAATTTTTATGATGGAATATAATATCGACCCCGTGGTTTTTATCACGGGAAAAGCTGGTGGTGAGAGCCGGTATGTGCGTAATTTGCTGGATTTACTCGACGAAGGGGCCACCATTCCTTTCATTGCCCGTTACCGGAAAGAGCGGACGGGAAATATGGACGAAGTGAGGATCGCAGAGCTGAAAAACCTGTATCTCCAGTTTCAGGAGTTGGAAAAACGCAAAATAGCCGTATGCGAGAGTATACGGGAACAAGAGAAACTCACTCCGGCTTTGGAGCAGCAGATTCGGGAATGTACAGAAATACGTGTGCTGGAAGATATCTATCTCCCCTATAAGCCTAAGAAGCAGACCCGGGCGGCAAAGGCCAGGGCTAAGGGATTGGAGCCCTTGGCTGCGATCCTGATGCGACAAGAAAACGGAGACATGATTGCCCGGGCTGCACGCTTTGTCAAAGGGGAAGTTGCCGACGAAGAAGAAGCTTTACAGGGGGCAAGGGATATTATAGCCGAATGGGTGAACGAAAGCGAGGCTGCACGGAACCGGCTCCGGCGTTTGGTGGAAAGAGGGGCCGTGATCTGTTCCAAAGTAGTGAAAGGAAAAGAGGAGGAAGGAGAGAAATACACCGATTATTTTGATTACCGGGAGACACTGAAGCGTTGTCCTTCCCATCGGATGCTGGCTATCCGTCGGGGCGAAAGTGAGGGCATATTGAGGATCGGACTAGAGGTTGAGGACGACGAAGCATTGGAAGGGCTTCGGCGGATCTTTGTCAAAGCGGAGAACGATAGCGCCCGCCAAGTGACCCAGGCTGTCAGAGATTCTTATAAACGGTTGCTATTCCCGTCGATCGAGACAGAATATATGACATGCTCCAAACAAAAGGCCGATACAGAAGCCATCCGGGTATTTGCCGAAAATTTGCGGCAATTGTTACTGGCTTCTCCTTTGGGAAATAAACGGGTATTAGCTATAGATCCCGGTTTCCGGACCGGATGTAAAGTGGTCTGTCTGGACGAGACCGGCAAACTGATTCATAACGAGAATATTTATCCTCATCCCCCACAGAATGAGAGAAAGCAATCTGCCGCTAAAGTGGTCAATATGGTGGCAACCTATTGTATTGAAGCCATCGCCATCGGTAACGGAACAGCCGGGCGGGAGACAGAAAAGTTTATTCAACAGCTCTGCTTTGACCGGAAAGTACAGGTTTTTGTGGTAAGCGAAAACGGCGCTTCGGTCTATTCGGCCTCGAAGATCGCCCGGGAAGAATTTCCGGAGTACGATGTCACGGTGAGGGGAGCCGTATCGATCGGCCGCCGGTTGATGGATCCTTTGGCAGAACTGGTGAAAATAGACCCGAAATCGATCGGCGTAGGACAATATCAGCACGATGTGGACCAGGGGAAATTAAAAGAGGCTCTGGATCAGGTGGTGGAATCTTGCGTTAACAAAGTGGGCGTAAACGTGAATACGGCCAGCAAATATTTACTGACTTATATCTCCGGCCTTGGGGCTGCCTTAGCCGAGAATGTAGTGGAATATATCCGCGAGAACGGACCCTTCCGTAGCCGGGAAGAACTGAAGCAGGTGAAGCGCATGGGAGCGAAGGCTTTCGAGCAGAGTGCCGGCTTCCTGAGGATTGTCGATGCTGAAAACCCTTTGGACAACTCTGCCGTCCATCCCGAATCATATTACATGGTGAAGAAAATAGCCCGCGATATGGGCGTCGGTGTGACGGAACTGATCGGAAACGAGGCCTTGTGTGCTAAAATCGTGCCCGAGCGCTATGTCGATGAAAAGACAGGTTTATTTACCTTGAAGGATATCGTGGAGGAACTCCGCAAACCCGGCCGGGATCCGCGGACGATGGCTAAGGTATTCAGCTTTGCCGAGGGCATTTCGGGAATCGAAGACCTGAAAGAAGGTATGGTCGTTCCCGGCATTGTCACCAATATAACGGCTTTCGGGGCTTTTGTGGATGTCGGGGTCAAACAAGACGGCCTGATTCATATTTCCGAAATGGCAGACCACTATGTGTCCAGTCCGGGAGAAGTGCTGGGGTTACATCAGCAAATTATGGTAAAAGTGATCCAGGTCGACGTTGCCCGTAAGCGGATTGGCCTGTCTTTAAAACAAATGACAGAAAATTAAATCCAATCGATATGCAAAATCATTTTATAATATGTCTCTGTTTATGCCTGTTCGCTGGACTGGGTGGATGCCAGGAAAAGGAAACCAGAGATCCGGAAACCGGAGTTAGCCGGGAATTGGCACGCCAACGGAAAGCAGATATCCGCAGCCTGCGTTATGAACTGAGTTTTCGTATTCCGGAAAAAAAAGAAGAGGAGGTAACAGGACAGGTGAAAATACTTTTCGCCCAGACAGAGCGCCAGACTGTAGTACTGGATTTCCGGGAAGATCCTGAAAAAGTGAAAGTGGTAAAAGTAAACGGCCAGGCTGCCGAAGTCCGCATCGTAAACGAACACATTGTGGTGCCTGCCCAATATCTGGTTGAGGGGGCTAATGAGATTGAGATCGGATTTGTGGCCGGAAATCAGTCGTTGAACCGGAATGAAGAGTATTTATATACTTTGCTGGTTCCCGAACGGGCCCGGACGCTTTTTCCTTGTTTCGACCAGCCGGACCTGAAAGCGACGTTTGCCTTGCAACTCGATATTCCTGAAGAATGGGTGGCTGTGGCCAACGCATCTATACGAAAACAATACTTCGAAGGAGACCGGAAAAAGTTGGTTTTTGGTGAGACACATCCACTGAGTACCTATCTCTTTGCTTTTTTGGCCGGGCGGTGGCAGCAGACCGAAGCTAAAAGGGATGGCCGGAAAGTGGCTTTGTACTACCGTGAAACCGATCCGGCTAAAATCAAGCAGATACCGGCTATTTTCGATCAGGTATTCGCTTCCCTGAAGTGGTTGGAAGAATATACAGATATGCCTTATCCATTCGAGAAATACGACTTGGTAATTGTGCCCGGCTTTCAGTTTGGAGGAATGGAACACGCCGGAGCTGTGCTGTATAACGATAAACGGATGTTTCTGGGGCAGCATCCCACAGTAGAAGAGGAACTGGGGCGTATGGAACTCATCGCGCACGAAACAGCACATCAATGGTTTGGCGATGCCGTGACTATGGAATGGTTCGACGACGTATGGACAAAAGAAGTGTTTGCCAATTATTTCGCGGCCCGGATGACCGAACCGCAGTTCCCCCAAGTCAATCATCGTTTGAACGAATTACGGAATTTTTATGTATCGGCTTACTCTGAAGATCGTACGGCGGGTTCAAATGCCGTTAAACAACATTTGGGCAATCTGAAAGATGCCGGATTGATTTATGGACAGATCGTCTACAACAAGGCCCCTGTCGTAATGAAAATGCTGGTAGAGCGGATGGGCGAAGAGGCTTTCCGGAAAGGTATCCGGGAATATTTGCAGACATACGCATATGGAAATGCTACCTGGGAAAAACTGATTACCATATTGGACAAACATACTCCTGAGGCACTCGCCCATTGGAGTCATATCTGGGTAAATGAAAAGGGGATGCCGGAAATCACCCTTACCCGGGAAAACGGACAGCTCGCTTTGTGTCAGCAAGATCCTTGGCAAAGAGGTATGGTGTGGCCGCAGCAGGTAGAAGTAAGTCTGCTGGATCTGTCGCCGCAAGGAGTGAGGGTAACGGAATCCTTACGGGTGGATGTCACAGATTCGCTGAACTATGTGCCGGTGAAAACGACGGGAAAATATGTGTTGCCTAACCTGGACGGGAAAGCCTATGGCTATTTCGGATTGGATGCTGTGACGGCGGATTTCTGTCTGAAACACTTGTCCCGGTTGACCGATCCGGTAGCTCGTTTGTCATCGATCATTACCCTGAATGAAAATCGCCTCTGCAGACAGTTGGACGGGCGGGAGTTCGCCCTGGCTCTGCTGGAGCTTTTGAAAACAGAACAGGATCCGTTAATTATTTCTACGGCAGTGGCTTATGTCAAAATAACAACCTTGCAGGGCAGGGCTGCGGGAGATAAAGAAATCGAGCAGGGACTTCTGGCTTTGGCCCGGCAGTCGGCTAATCCGGGATGCCGCTTGGCAGCTTTCCGGGCCTTGACCGGGGTGTTTACGCTTCCGGAGACGACAGACCTCCTGTATCGGGTTTGGAAAGAAAAGAAACCTTTTCCGGGGCTCACATTGGGGGAAAACGATTACATCCGGTTGGCTTATGAATTGGCGATCCGTTTACCCGGAAAATACGACGAATTGAGGGAAGAACAGTTGGCACGGATCACGGATCCTGACCGGCAGCGGGAATTTGGTTTTATTGTCAGGGCTGTGGTGTCGGAGCAGGCTGCCCGCGATAGTTTGTTCTGTTCGTTGTTATCGGCAGAAAACCGAAGAATAGAACCTTGGGTAAATCAAATGATGTACTACCTCAACCATCCTTTGCGTCAGGGTGAGGCCCTAAAATACATCATTCCCGCTCTGGAAGAAATGGAAGAAATCCAGCGTACCGGTGACATCTTCTTTCCGAAAAACTGGGTTGCAGCTTGCCTGAGGGGGCACAACAGTGGGGAAGCTGCCGCAGAGGTCCGTCGGTTTTTACAGCAACGTCCCGATTATCCGCAGCTATTGAAAAATAAGATTTTACAGAGTGCCGATCATCTGTTGCGTTTGGAAACCAATTCAACCACGATACGTACAGGTGGAAAAGTAAAGGATTATGAGTGAACGGGAAGAAGAAAAAAAGATATTTTATGTCACCGGCATGAGTTGTGCCGGTTGTGCGGCCAATGTGGAACAAGCCTTAGCCGAAACTAAGGGAGTGAAAGAAGCCAAAGTAAATTTTGCTGCTTCTACGGTGATGGTAGACTACGACCCCTTGACCCTTACCCCTTTGGATTTGAGGCAGGTGGTTCTGGATGCTGGCTACGACCTGATTCTGGAAGAGGAGGAGGGAGAAAATCAGGCCGGGATTTTGCAGCAGGAAGCTTATCTCAGGCTGAAACGGAAGACGATCGGAGCTGTTTTGTTGTCATTGCCTGTCTTTATCATCGGGATGTTTTTCATGCACTTCCCTTATGGAAACTGGATTATGTTGGTTTTTACTCTACCGGTATTACTGGTGTTCGGCCGGGATTTTTATATTAATGCTTGGCGGCAATTCAAACACGGTCATGCTAACATGGACACCTTGGTAGCAGTAAGTACGGGAATCGCTTTTCTATTCAGTTTATTCAATACGATATGGCCTGAATATTGGACTAGCCGCGGTTTGGAAGCTCATGTATATTATGAAGCAGCAGCCGTGATCGTCGCCTTGATCTTGTTGGGGCGTTTGTTGGAAAGCCGGGCGAAAGCTGGTACTTCCACCGCTATCCGCAAACTTATCGGTTTGCAGCCAAAGCAAGTGATCCGATTGTTAGACGACGGAACCGAACAGGTGATTCCCGTGAAAGCCGTACAACCGGGCGATATCTTGGTGGTGAAACCTGGCGAAAAGATACCGGTAGACGGCACAGTGAGGGAAGGAGTTTCTTTTGTGGATGAGAGCATGATTACCGGAGAACCGGTACCGGTGGAAAAAATGACCGGAACACATGTATATGCTGGGACAATCAACCAAAAGGGAAGTTTTCGCTTTATGGCCGAAAAAGTGGGAAGTGAGACGGTGCTGGCCCAAATTATCCGAATGGTGCAAGAAGCCCAGGGAAGTAAAGCCCCTGTGCAACAATTAGTGGATAAGATTGCCGGTATTTTTGTACCGACGGTCATCGGAATAGCTATTCTCACTTTCGTTGTATGGATGCTAGCCGGTGGAGAGCTGGCCTTTACCCATGCTTTGCTCACTTCGGTGACCGTGCTGGTCATCGCTTGTCCCTGTGCTTTGGGGCTGGCAACGCCTACCGCAATTATGGTCGGTATCGGTAAAGGTGCGGAGAACAATATGCTGATCCGGGATGCGGAAAGCCTGGAGCAATTATGCAAGGTGACAGCTGTGGTACTCGATAAAACCGGTACAATAACCGAAGGTAGGCCCATTGTGACCGATATGATATGGGCTCCGGAGGTAGAGCTGGCCCGATACCTCCCGGTATTGCTGTTTTTGGAAAGCCGCTCTGAACATCCCCTCGCCGATGCCGTTGTGGCGCATCTGATCGAAAAAGGGATAACAACCGATTTGAAAGGGAACTTCGAGAGCATCACTGGGCAGGGAATTTGGGGAGAACTTGGAGGAGAAGCCTATTATGTCGGAAACCGTCGTTTACTGGAAGCACATGGCATATCCTGGTCTAATAGCCAAATAGAGTGGGCCGATGTTTGCAGTTTGGAAGGAAAGACGGTTATTTATTTTGCCGATAGTCGCCGGGTGTTGGCATTAATTGCCATTGCCGACCGCCTGAAAGAAGGTTCGCTCGAGGCGATTCGTCATTTGCAGAACGAAGGAATAGAAGTGTATATGCTGACGGGAGATAACCGGATTACTGCGCGGGCAGTGGCTGCAAAGACCGGTGTGAAACATTTCAAGGCCGAAGTGATGCCTTCAGATAAAGCAGCTTTTGTAAGCGAATTACAGCGGCGGGGAGCGATCGTAGCGATGGTGGGGGACGGCATCAACGATTCGCAGGCTTTAGCCCAGGCGGATGTCAGTATTGCCATGGGGAAAGGTTCCGACATTGCTATCGATGTAGCGAAGATTACCTTGATTACTTCCGACCTCAATGCTATTCCCAAAGCATGGAAATTATCGCGACAGACAGTAGCTGCCATACGGCAAAACCTGTTCTGGGCTTTTATTTACAATCTCATCGGTATTCCTTTGGCGGCCGGGGTGCTCTATCCCTGTTGTGGTTTTCTGCTCAATCCCATGATCGCTGCGGCTGCAATGGCTTTCAGTTCGGTGTCGGTTGTTGCCAATAGTCTTCGGATCAAACGGAAATCCTTGGGTCTGGATTGACGAATACGGTAGATTTTAGACTTTATAAAATTATTTGGGTAACCATTTCGCTATACGGGCGTTCGTATATTAACCATGTAATAAAAAAATGAGTATGCAAACATTTAGATTCAAGACTACTTTAAAATGCAACAATTGTGTTGCCAAAGTAAAAAAACAATTAGATACAGCAAAAGAAATAGCTGGTTGGAGTATCGACCTGAAAAGTCCGGACCGGATACTGACGGTGGAGGCCGAAGGCAATGAAGCGGTATCCGTCGTGGAGCGAATATTGCAAGACTCCGGCTATCGCTTGGAAATCATATAGAACCAGATTAAAAATAACGAAGTAATGAACGAGCAAACGGAAAAACAAACAGCACAGCACAACCGGCAGCAACATTCTGCTTCTGGCCCTTGCGGAGCAGAAAAACCGGGAAAAAGCCAGAAAATGGCTGATGATCAAACTACAGAGAACGATATCCTGGGAGCCTCGAATTACGAACGGGCAGAAAGTGATCAGTCGAAAGGTATTTTTGCCCGGCAAACCGAGGCCTATAATAAAGCTATGGATGAAATTCTAGAGAACGACGATGAAAATGCCAAAGACAACTTGTCGGATTATATGGATGAATTAAAAGAGGAATCCGAAGCTTTGGGCGATCATCCTAAACCTTATGGGGATACGGAAGATTCTCTTGAATTCCCTTCGGAAGGAAAATTCACTCCCCCTTATTGAAAAAGGAACATGGAAAATGAAAAGTGGCCCTGAAAGGTCGGACGATTGAATAATTGGTTTATAATGAAAGAGTTCGGCATTATGCCGAACTCTTTTTCTGAATTTATACGATCTGACCGATCTGTTTTTTCCAGGTTGTTCCGATCACCACATTTGAGGGAAAGAATAAGCATCAAAAAGGGTTATTTCTTTTTAAACAAATTCTGTAATCCTTTCAGTACATTTCCTTTCAACTCTTTTTCCGCTTCTTTGGTCACGGCTTTGATTGCCTTGGAGAGGTCGGGTTTAATGACCGGTTTACTCAAAGTGCCTTCTACCTTGGCATCGATATCCAGGTTTTTGATGTTATCCGATCCTGGAATAGATTTCAGCAGATTATTGATATCTTTCCCGAAAAACCTCCGGTCCACGTTCATCGATAGGGTATAATCCAATTGTCCATCGACCGATTGGTTACCGTAAATCGTGACAGGATTACCGGCGAAATTGGTCTTAAATGGTTCTACTACAATATTTCCGTTTTCCAGTTTGAAATTGATTTTCAGATGGCTAATGCTTAATCGGTTGAGCTCGTCATTTTTTACGACGTTTGCCAACTGATTCATTGCCGGGTTATCTTTGATCAGGATTCCTTTGGATTCAAGATAACCTTTTCCGTTGGCAGTAGTCATCACCGGGCTCATTTCCTGATCGAGGGTAGACGAAAATTGCATAGCTGCTGACACTTTCCCTTCGCAGTTCATCGCTACCGGAATGCTTTTGCGGATAAACGTGAAAGCATGGTAAGCTGCATTGATATCAAAATCCGACACCTTGAGGTTAAAATCCACAGCAGGTATTTGTGGATTGGTCGTACTATATTGTCCATTCATGATCATATTTCCTTCGAGCATATTCATACTCAAATTTTTCAGGGTAGCGACAGCCTTAGACAGACTGACATTGCCTTTCACTTGCTGGATGCTCAACCGATCGAACAGGATGGTTCCGATATTCGTCGAAAATTGAATATCGATATTCCGGGGAATTTCGAGAGCTCCTTGGGAAGCGCTGGGCTTTTCTGTGTGGGTAGTCGCGTCGGTCTGTATCTGGGTAGTATCGGCCTGGGCTGCCCTCATCTGTGCCACAATAAACTCATTCAGGTTGATCCGGTTGGAGGTCAGGATGAAATTTCCTTTCAAGGTTTCGTTTTTGAAAACATATGGCAGATAGTTGGATAAATTACCTTGCAGCAGAAAATCCGAAGAGTAGATCTTTGCCTGTAATTTATCCAGTTTTAAATAGGCCGGCGTAATCGCTACCTTCCCTTGTGGGATGGAAATCCCTTCGGGAAAAGCCTCATTGACCAAGAGTACATCCTTGAAAATAATGTCTCCTTTGGCTACAAACTTTTCGTATTGTTCTTTTTCGATATATTGATATTTGCCGTTAAAAGTAATGTCGGCAGTCAGCATTCCTTGCAGGGTAATGTCTTTCAGAGGTAATGCTTTCTTAAGGCTGGAGAAATCGATCACCCCGACAGCTCCTCCATCCAGGATCGGATCGTTAGGATTGATCACTTTCAGAAACATATTGAACGGGTTGCCGGCAATGTCGAACGACATCTTGCGCAGATTCAGTGTGGTAGAATCTACCGGGCCGCCGGGATTGCTTACTTGAAGGTCGATGTCAATTTTTTGGATCGATTCGGGGAGTTCCGGATATTTCACCGATGCATTGTTTACTGATAAGTTGGCTTGCAGGGCAGGGAGATGATCGGGGTAATAATCTCCCTTGGCAGTGACCGTCAGGTTAAAATCACCCTTGGTTTCGAGGCCCTCGATATAATACTGCAAAGTCTTCGGCACCAAAGCTAAAAGACTGGCAAATTTAGTGTCGGGGGCATTCAGTTTCAGGTCTACTTTATATTTATCTTCCTGGATAGCCAGGTTTCCGGTGAGATCGAGTTTCAGGTCGTTCAACGACAAATCGTTTTTCTGAATATCGAATGTTTTTTCTTCAAAATTAGCTGCGATGTCGGCTTGCCAGCGAAGATCAGTTTTGTTGATCCATACACTGTTCTGGTGACGATAAGAGATGTCCTGTAAAGCGAGGAAAACCTTCACCAGACTATTGCTGGCCGAAAAATTACCGTTCAGTTTCAGGTCGATGTCGGCAATGCTGGCATAAATAGAATGCTGATAATCGTTATAGTTGATAAAAAGGTTCTCGATTACAATATCATTCAATAGTAAAGCTTTGTCGGCTTTCTCTTTTTCAGTCTTCTCCGCTTCGGCAGGAGTGGCGGCAGGGGTGGTGTCGTCGGTGATTAAAATGTCCCAGTTGGCTTTTCCTTCAGCCGATACAGTGGGAGTAAGCCGACAATCTTTCAACAAGATTTTATTCACCTGAATTTCATTCCCTGCAATCAGGGATTTCAGATTCACCGAAGCTTCAAACCTGGGAATCAGTACCACCGTATCTCCTGAAAATTCATTCTTGCCCGTCAGCAACACATTTTTCAGCGTAACGTTCAGGTTGGGAAAACTTTTCAGCATGCTCAGATTCATATCCCCAATTTTCAATTCTGCCCGGAGGTAGCGAGAGGATTGGTTCTGGATAATTCTGAGAATATCTCCTTTAAAGAAAGTGGGGAGTATCAACACTACTGCAAATAACACAAAAATGACAACACCTAATGTGATAAATACCTTTTTCATGGTCATATACTATAAAATAAATAAATCGAAAACCGAACGGCCGGTTATCTCACAAAGTTATCTTATTTTATGAATTTATCGGAAGTATGGTTTTATTTTTTTGAGTTTCCGAATCGGCAACACCTTTTTTTCTTCGAGCAAAGTATAAGAAACATGCCCATAACGACGTTTGGCATCAAATATCAATTCCACATCCTCGTATTCCAGGTAAGGATGCTTCAATATAGCTTTAAAATCCATGCTGTCGAGGTCGCGTTTCACAATGTATTCTAGCTCGACAGTAAAAAGATGAGTGTTAGAGTCTACATTAAAATAAGTCATGTTGAGCTCCTGCAATTGCTCTATGGCATAATAACCGCCCAGTCGTTCGCGGTAACGAAGGATTTTGGTGGCATAATAGGGGCCGATCCCTTTGATCCGGACAAGTGTACTGCTGTCGGCTGTATTGAGGTCTACTGGAGACATGTTTGTCCTCTTTTTCTGGCTTAAACCGATCGGAGCAATCCGGGTATGGGTGGTATCGATATGCCACAAAGAATCTCCTTCTACCTCGACCATTTCCTGAAGCAGGAAAAACGGATGTTCTTTCGGCCGCAGTTGACGAGGAATGACAAGAATGCCCGTTATCAGGAAGAGCAGGATCAATACTCCTTTTCTTTCCATAGAGTTGAAAAACATAGCTGAAGTGTTTTGAAAACGCTCTTAAAATTTACGAACATTTTTGCTGAAAACAAAGCCCTGACTTGCTTTTTGTCAAAAAAAATCGGTCGTACCAAAGATTTTTGGGAGATGCCTTGCCTAAAGATTGGAAAATAGCAAAAAAGCAGGCTTGAAAATGCTTTTTCTCATTCCAATAAAAGATAAAAAAGCCCTTATTTTTCTGCTTTGTGTAAATGCTTGTTTTACTGCACTTTCGCACAATTAAATTCGGAGCAAATTCGGAATAAATTCAGCGTATTTATAGAGTTTATATAGTGATTTAGCGAGTTTAATTCGATTAAGATCTGATATAGTTATTTTTTATTTATTTAATTAATATAGCGAAGGGGCTGGCGATTGTGAAAAAGCTTTTTTCCTTTTTCATAGCAATTTCAGGATACTAGGGTATCGTATCGCAAATATTTTCAAAAAAAATGCGATTATTTTTTGCAACTAATAAAAAACTCCCTATATTTGCACCCGCATTTCGGAAGAAACTATGATTCAGTAGCTCAGCCGGTAGAGCACAACACTTTTAATGTTGGGGTCCTGGGTTCGAATCCCAGCTGGATCACAAAAACAACCGAAAAAACAAAGTAAACTCCTGAAGTTCAACGAATTTCAGGAGTTTCTGTTTTCAGGCAGAACCTCAAAAAACAGCCGATTCTTAGAGCAACCGAAAAACCTGGATAGTGTTCTTCGGTAAAATAATTGCTCTTCTTCTTGTCTCTCTCTCCGTATATAAAGTCGGTAGCTATATGCAAATCTATATATTACATTTGAAAACAGAGCCACAAAAGAAATGTAAACATTAACTAAAGTACCTCAAGGAGCGAGGCTTTTGAGGAGGGGGAGACTCTTGATGCGAACTGTTCTTTTGGCGTATATGTCTAATAAGTTCCCAAAATTGAAAATCTTCCGTTAAAACTTGTTTTTAATTAGAAGTAAAATCGTTAAAATAAGTATTAGGCAGCTTATCTCTTTACATTTCAAAACACTTTCCTTTGGGTATATTTCTGATGCATAATGCTGAAAACTAATAATAGAACCGGTAATCGTGAAGCCTTTGTTTTTGCATTTTCTTAATGTTGTTTTCAAAAGTCTGGAATAAAATACTCTTTCTGAAAATCTGTTATTTTATAGGGACGAAGTTCTTCTAATTCTTCAAGTAACGGCCAAATAGAGTTTTCATAAACCACAGACGAGGTTTCAATACCATTCATATGGCTATTATAACTATTCTCGTTTTGCTCGTTATTTTCATAAACATCCAGCTCTGTCCTTTCCATTTTTTCTTATTTTTAGGAGGCAAATATACGGAAAATCTTATTTAAACCAATTCTTTTCTATCTAAATAACATTTCTTTATTTAAGGATAGGATAGGTATATCAACCATAATATCTGCTATTATTAACGACTGATTTAATAAATTATAGCGGAGATGTTTTTTTAATACTTCTAAAGGATTATCTTCTTGGGTTTGCTCCTTTTTAAAGTTCATTTGCGGAGTTGGGGCCGATTGCCACCTATAAAAAAATACTCGTTTATATTGCTCAAGGAGCTTTTGAATTTTTTGTTTAATCTCTTCTATGTTAGATAGTTCAAATTTATAATAATTAATAAATAACAATCCAAATTGAGTTTCGTCCTTTTCGTTCCATTGTAAATAACTTTTAATAGCACGTTCTATATCACAATCGTCCGAGCTTTTAGCTCGAATTTTAATTATAAACATATCGTCATTGGAATTTTTTACACATTCTGATAATTGATATTTTGTTTGTAATGGAAACGTTCCAAGATCAATAAAATGCCAGGGTATATGACTTGCCCAACGATCGTAAGCCATTAATTGCATTTCACCCATAATAGGATTAATATGAAGTAAAGTTGCTGTGTAACGTACATTCTCATTTATTCCCTCTGGGCGTGAAATAGAGCCTATACCCAAATGTTGCGCATGATTTTGTAACATAGTCGGAGGAGTTATTTTGATAGTATGATCATGTCCCGACAAAATAATGTCAGAATAAGTTTCTAATAAAGAGACAGAATCTATTTGCAATGGGTCAGTAATATTCTGCGTTTCCCATGACAAGCTCCGGGGATTACGGTGCATTATAGTTACTACTGTATAATCCGGATATGACTTCTGAATCTCATTAAATGCCCATTTAATAAAAGGAGAACAAGGCCTTATTTTCTGTTCACCAGAAGGCTTTATTGAGTTTCTAGTATAAAGCCACTCCGTATTAACAGAGAGAAAACATACCTTTTCATTCTCAAAAATTTTTAATCCTGAAGTATATTTTAAATCATGCATTCGACAAGGTAAGTTCTCGAAAAGACCCCGCCAATATTCAAATTTTTCCAAAGAGCTACGAGGTTCACAATATAATTTATACAAATCTGTAAATTGTCTAAACGCATTAACATGTTCTTTTACAAATTGCTTTTTTAAATCATCAGATATAGTTTCAACTTTACAAAACTGGGAAAAATGTTCTTCTGTCTTTTCGTATTTCTTTTTCAATGCTTTTGTTCGACAACAGTTTTCTTGTGAGGAAAAGACTTGACGATCATGATTCCCCGGAGTAAGAATAACTCTAAAAGGCTCAATCTTAAATAAATCAATCAACGCATCAATTTGTTCTTTTACATAATTATAATTTGTCTGGGTGCATCGATCTACTAAGTCACCTGCAATCAGAAGAAAATCTGGATTCCATTTAATTCGTTCAGTACATTCACCCTGAAAGTGTAATAAACTATGACGCAAACAATTCAATGATAATATATCTGCATTCGCCATTCCTTCTTCTATCATACCATGTTCTTGAATATGTAAATCCGAGATACATAGAATGGTTATTGGTCGCTTCATAACAACTAAAGTTTTTTAGATCCTTTCATTCGATAATTCCACAAACTTCGATAAAAAGTAGTGCGTAAAGCAAAATAGCTGTTTCTAACATCTTGTGATGTAATAAGAAATCCACTTGTTGGATCCGCTAAGATATTAATGGCTTTTGGACATTTGTCTATATCGCTTAATACAATAGAATCAATATCTCCCCTATCGTTATAAGGCACACTCTTCAAGATAGGTTCTGAATCCTCCATTCCATCAAGAGTATAGATTCTTTTGAGATAAGCAAACAACAGACAAACTATAAAGTCAGGACTAATTTGCTCATTGTAAACGTGTTGTTCAGATGGTTCAAGTAATTCATAACGAGAAAAACCTTCTAACATATTATTGATCAATTCTCTTCTTGCTTCTATGCAAGCTTCATTCAACCCTTTGGGTAGCGTATTTCTAGCTTGGTTTCGTAATACCTCGTGCAAATAAGGGGTTTTTATAATGGTTTGTTGGTTTATCTTTGATTTGGCTATATGTATTTCAGATAAATATACAATCAATTCACTGACGCCTCTAAAACCGTAATCATTTAACGTAGTAAAAACAATTTCAGAAGCTTTACGAATTTTGGAAAAACTATCACACCATATTTCCGCTAATAAATAATCATAGGGGGTATTCTTTTGTTTTTTAATAAAGTCAAAAATTTGTTTCTGCCCTTCTCCTGTTTCACGCAAAGCAATCATCATTAAACGAAATAACATATAAATAACATGTGCTCGTTTTATCTTACCTAGACGATGATAACAATTCGTTGTCTGCAACATCGTTTTGAGATAAAAATGCCACATCATTTTGTAATCTCGTTGAAATGCCATATGATAAACAATATAATCATTTACGAAATATTTTAATGTCTGATTGTCATTTAGAATATCTTTAACGACGCGAAAGACGGGATCATCATTATGAAATTCAATTTGTTGAAAAAGTACATATTGTATTTTTTTTAAATTATCCGAATTTTCTATAAAACTATTCCATGTATTTATTAATATACTATTTTGATCATTATTTCTTCTTACTTTATGCAGTATATAGCTGGCAAAATTAGACGCTTCTTTCCATACTGTAGTTGCAAAAAGTTCTGGATATATTATATGATTAATATTTAAATCTAAGTGTGTACGCATTGATGATACCCGTTCTGCGCTAGTAATTCGAGTATACACGACAGAGGAGTCCAAAGGTGACATCAACCCAACCAATTGCTTGTAAGCATAATTAAAAGCTGTTAAGTGTTGCTGTATACCTCCACTATACTCAAGTGTTGTATTGGGAGTTTTACTATTGTGTATTCGATTATAAAAAGCTTCTTCAAGACTGGCTATTTCCTCATTTAAAATTTCCTCAATTTTGCGTATATCAATCTCATCATTTATCCAATTCTTTAAAATATATAAAATCCTCTTCAACACTGGATTCAATTCTTCAAAATAAAGAGATTGTAAACGGTTATTGCAACAATCATTGTAAAGCCGAAATAAAGAAAGTAATTTGTTACGAACTATCTTTGAAATTCCTATTCGTTTTATAAGGTTTTCTATTTGGGAGATATATTCTTCTTCAATAATTGAAGTAGCTTCGAATTGTTCTTCATGTTGGGTATCGAACGAATCAGATTTAATTCTTCTATGATCATTAAGGGTTATTTTGATACGACGTAGATGCTTTTGAAACCCCTCCTCTTTAATTCGACATAAACGTTCAATTTTATGAATTAGTGATATTGGCAGTTCGATATTCGCAATTGTTCCACCAGTAACTGTTCTCCGAATAACAACTTCATCATTAAATGTTCTCTTAATATAGTTGCAAAAATAATTTCTATGACCTGGCTTAGTTTCGCAGAGACAATTTATTACAAGACTATCTTCATCTTTTTTTTTGCTCTCCTGGCCTATTCCATGATTACTTGTATCTCTTTCATCATATATTTCCATAAACATAGAATTATTCGATTTTTTGCTTATATCATATTCTATGTGATATCCGAAACTCAAATGACACGAAGCGAAGATGTGTTTTTCAGAAACATTCTTGTTATAATTAATGCCAGCATCTTTACAATTTAATCTGCGTATTCGGTCTAAAAACTCATACAAGATACCCATTTTTTCTGAAAAAGCTAAAACGACTAATTCATCATTATCAAAGCCGTCAACTATTAAACACTCTAATTTTACATTCTTTATGGAGATATACCGATATATAACAGAATCATGACACACCTCTTGCATTATCCATTTCCGTATCGCTCGAATAATTTGATACCCTCGATTTATTAACAACCTATAATCAATTTTGATACGAATTATACCAATAAACGGGTATTTGTTTTTTTCTCGCAAAAACGTATCTCTTGCCTTTTTTAAAAGGCTTGTTGAGTCATCATCAGTTTCAGAAGTACCAGTAATGACAACACTTTGATATTCGTTTTTCATGTTATACTCATCCTTAGTAGCATCTTCAGATAACTCAATATGATTAGAGTTAAATATTTGATTACAAAAGGTATAATCGTCTATGAGTGATAAAATTGCCAGGCCATGACTTCCAAACATTCGATATGCTACAGGAGTATACAATTGTTCATTTTCGTGTTCGGATTCATGACTATATTTTCTCTGATTTTCTTTATGAGTAATAAAGATTTGTTTTAATTCTTTATTAAACAATTCCTTTCCATCAATGAAAAAGGGATAAGAAATCAATCCGAGAAATAATCCTTGTTTTTCGAAATGCATACTGAATATTTTTTTGTAAAAATAAATATCAAAAGTTTAAAAAGAAACTTTAAATAAATATATTTTCTAATCAATTTGATTATTTCGATACAAAATTGAATATTAATATATTACTTTTTAAATTTTTTTTATCATGATTATATACTATTTACCCCAATCAATAATAAAACCTCATTCTCACCAGGATAATAATAATTAATATACGATGGAACATTATCAAGAAGATTCTGAGCCTCTAAGCGAACGGTTTCTTTGTGTTTCTTCAATTGAGTTTGGGCATCTGTTTCTTCTTTATATATTAAAACAACCCCCAGATATAATACTTGTAAACAATAGCATTCTATAAGCAATTATATTCCTAATGAATTAAAAAAAACATCTCCTTTTTGTTATTTAGGCAAATGACAAATTAACGATAATTACTTGTCGAGGAGTTATTCACTTCTGTTGAAATTCAACATTTTTTGCGATTTGAGAACCAATAGAGGTACAAATAGGCTATAAAGTCAGTCCTAAAACGCTGATTTCGATCTGACAGTAGGAGTTAATTACAGGAAATTCACTACCTTTACACTTAGATTGAGGCAACTTTATCCAGGATATACGAAAACAATAAGCATTATGCTTATCTTGTAAGTGAAACGTAGAAAATTTTCAATTGGGTAAGGATAGAGATGACACCTAAAGAGATATTACAAAAATGGATTGATTGCTTCAATGCTGTATATGCAGTGGCTATAGCAAATTTATATGCTACAGATGCTACAAATTATCAAGTTGTTAATAATCAGATTATTGTAAAATGGCCATCTATGAAATGTTTGTAAACCAATTTGCAACAGTAAAAATGGTTTGTATTGTTGAAAATATATTTGAAGATGGAGAGTGGGCTATTATGGAATGGAAAGGTCCACTCGGGTTACGAGGGTGCAGATTTTTCCACATACAGAACGATAAAATTATTTTTCAAAGAGGTTATTGGGACAAACTCAGCTTCCTCAGACAGCACGGTTTACCCATAGAGGATAGCGATAAAAATCCAAATACACAACATCGTCCCACATGAGTATCATCATTCATTCCTTACAGTCGGTTTCTTTTGAAAATTTGTATGCTGCATTCTCAGAAGCATTCAAAGATTATGATTTCTCTTTGAGTGCAGATGAACTGCAACGCATGCTCAAGCGACGGGGATACAATCCAGCACTATCATTCGGAGCTTTTTCTGAAGGAAGACTGATCTCTTTTGTGTTTAATGGAATCGGTATGTACAACAACATACTGACTGCCTACGATACAGGAACGGGAACCGTGCCTTCATTCCGGGGATTACACCTGCCGCAACAAATATTTATATATAGTCTCGAATCCATACATCAATACGGAGTTCGGCAATATATATTGGAAGTTTTGCAACACAATCACAAAGCGGTGGAAATATATCGCAAATTAGGTTTCAAGACACTGAGAAATTTTGACTACTATTCCGCCACTCTGAACGATATTGCTCCGGTATTACAAACCAATCTTGTTGCTTGTCGTATAATTCCCACGGATTTAGAGAACTGTATGAACCAGGCGGACTGGTTCGACTTCCAGCCTTCATGGCAAAATGACAAAGTTTCACTGGAACGTGGAATTGACAACCTGAACATATTAGGTGCTTATAAAAATGACGAATTTGTCGGATTTATTATTTTTGAACCAACATCAGGAGATATTTCATCCATCGCAGTCGCAAAAGAGCATCGGCGTAAAGGAATAGGCAAGACCTTGCTGAAAAGTGCCGTCTGTCTATTGCAAAGTGGTGTATTCAAATTTACTAATATTGATTGTGAGTGTGAATCAGTCACTGGATTCCTATTATCATTAGGACTTAGTCCAAAAGGAAAACAGTTTGAAATGGTCAGAAAAGTTTAGCTTATATTGATATTTTGAATTAGTTAAGATTTAAGCTGACAATACTTTAAAATCGGATTTGCCAAGCTATACGACAGAAAAAATGCACTTGTAGCTGTCGATATGCTCAATGACAAAGTTGTTCCTTTTCGGGCAGCATGAATTGAAATTGATGCTTATGCTCACAGAGGGAGGAACAGAATACTGCGGAAACAGAGAAAATCACCAATATGAACTCCTGCAATACCCCAAAAACACAATCCGGAAAGTACTGCTTTGGCAAGACTCCGATGCAGACTTTTATCGGAGGCATTTCGATGGCAAGGAAGGATCAACTGCAAAATCAGGAAAATGATAAAACCGAATGAGCATGATAAAATTTCATTCGGTTATGACAGTGAAAAATGTTGCGTAACTTCGCAACAAACAGCTGCCCCTTTTTTGTATGGTAATTAAATAGCTGGCAGAACAAGTCTTGACTATTACACAATATTTTACAATTATAATCCGTTATACTGCATGCTATACATATCAAAACCGTCAGCCCAATAATTTCGTTTAATTTCATTCAGTATAAACCCTTGCTTCTCATAGAATTCATATGCGACTTGCGAGGTTCGGACTGTTATTTTTTTTATGCTGGGAGTAGCTTTCAAAACCTCGATTCTATATCTTAAAAGCTTTGTTCCCAAATATTTGCCTTGATAATCAGGATGCATAATATCCCAACTTATTTTTCCAATAGTTCTTTTTTCTGCGAAATTTATCCCGCCGCATCCAACCACTTTTCCATCAACGAGTAAGACATAATATAACTCTATTTCTTTATCCAAATAATTGCTCAAATCATTGGCTTCCTCTGCTGCAAAGAAATCGGGTATGTTTAATTTGATTAAATTCATGACAGATTCTTTATCTGTCGGCAAATATTCTCTAATTACAATTGAATCATCTTGTGTCATAAAACTTTCGTTTGAAATGGGAATACAAAAGTACTAATCGTTGAAAATCTAAAATAGTATGTGATGATTATCTTCTTAAAATAAATACTACCTTTAAAAAGCAGTTCGTAAAGGCAGCAACCGAAAGCATTCCAACTGCTGTAAAATAGGTGGAGTTTGCAAACATGTTTTTCTAACTTATTGAAAATATAAGATATACCCTTGGAAATAAAACCCCGGCTGGAGCACAGTGTTGAAAATGCTAAATAAGTAATTTATACATATTTAGCATTTTCTGGTTTTGTGGTTATCTTTGTAGTTGGCATAACTAACTTTAGATGTTGGAATTGATCCATTTATAACTTATATCTACAGTGAAATCGGCGGACTTAATGCAGGCTGGGTTTTAATTCTCCAAATCAGGTTTTAGTGCTTTGATTTACTATGTATTTATTGGGAATTCTCTTACATACCCATTTACGACGGCTTTTGAGGTTCCGAAGATATATTCTGGGATACCCACATGCCAATGTCCTGTTTGCTAAGGGCCGCGGCCATGAGGTCCGGGAATTTGTCGGGGGTACAGGCGAAGACGGGAATACCGAGTTGGGCCAGAAATTCGGCATGTCCTTTGTCGTATGAAGGGGCGCCGTCGTCGTTGAGGGCCGGTAATACGATCAGCTGGACTCCGCTATTGACCAGTGACACGAATCTTTTATACATTTCACGGATGTTACCACCTTCGTATAAATCTGTAACCAAAACCAAGACAGTATCCTGAGGGCGGGTGATGATTTCCTGGCAATAGGTCAAAGCACGAGCAATATCGGTGCCGCCTCCCAATTGCACACCAAATAATAAATCTACCGGATCCTGCAACTCTTCGGTCAGATCAACGACAGCTGTATCGAAAACAACCATGCGGGTACGGACTGCCGGAAGGGAAGCCAGGACAGAACCGAAGATCCCGGAATAAATCACCGAGGTGCCCATGGAACCGCTTTGGTCGAGGCAGAGGATAATGTCCTTCAAGGCTTTTCGTTTCCTACCGAAACCAACGCGGATTTCTGGTATGATAGTTTTATAATCCGGCTGGTAATTTTTCAGGTTTTTACTGATAGTTGTTTTCCAGTCTATCTCGTTATACCGGGGATTGCGGCGACGTGACGAACGGTTGAGGGCACCTGTGATGGCTTGCTGGGTTGGGGCAGAAAGCTTGCGCAATAGTTCGTCGACGACTTTGCGGACCACTTGCCGTGCCATTTCTTTATTTTTTTCGGGTATCACCCGGCTAAGCGACATCAGGGTGGCTACCAGATGAACGTCCGGCACGACCGTCTCCAGCATTTCTTTCTCAGTCAGAAGACTGGTGAGGTTGAGCCGTTTGATGGCATCACGCTGGATGATTTGTACCACAGTTTGCGGGAAAAATTCCCGGATATCGCCAAGCCAGCGGCTGACTTTGGGAGCCGATGAACCCAAACTTCCGCTTCGGTCGCTGTTGTATAGGACTTCCAAGGCTTGATCGAGCCGTTGTTCTTCTGTATTTAGTGCTACATCCGTGCCGTCTGCTTCTTGACCTCCCAGGATTAAACGCCATCTTTTCAGATATTCTTCTTCCATAGTCTTTTACTTCATTTCAATTCCTAATAATCGGTATATCAGTGGAATGACACGGGACGCCTCTTCCTCGTGGCAATCCGGGCTTAGCGGTGTGGCCGATAGTCTTCCGTTTTTTCCGCTGGCCTTGGCTTTCTCGCCCAATTTACGTCTCTCTGCGGGGCTGAATTCGCTGAACGTCCGTTTCAGGATAGGTAATAATTCGATAAAAGTCTCTTTTTCCTGTACACAAATCCAATGGTTGATCAGCTCCCAGAGATGATCGTCGAGCAATAGCACTGTGCCGGAGGAGCGGAGGAAACCTTCGATCCAGTAGGCCATATCGGCTGGAGTATTGCCAGGAGAGGTATAAAAGCTAAGGATGTTCTGCATCTCTTCGGGAGAAATTTCGCCTTTATCGTTCGCCAGCCGGGTGGCATAACCACAGAGAAGCGGATGAACTTGGGGTGAAGTACGGATTTGCCGAATAAAATCTTGCCACATATCGTTTAGCTCCGGAGTGTTCAAGGTGGAAACAGCATAATCCGTAGCGATTAGTTTTTCCAGAATATCAGCCGCTGCATCTTCATCGATGTGGATACAGATCAGGATACCACCGGCCAGAATACGGGCAATCATCGCCCGGAGCATGTTACCCACTTGGGAAAAATCCAGGTTCCGGACATTGCCGTAGCGGACAATACTCACCAGATCAGGAATAGCTTCCATCATCTCCAGTATATCGGAAGAGGCTGCCGAAAGTCGGTCAAGCTGTAGGGTCATAGCCTCCACCAGCGAGGAAAGGTTGGCCGGGATTACCCGATTGAGCAAATGAGTCAGGTCGGGAATATGCCGCATGTCGGAAGTCTCCTTCAAAAGGTATTTTTGGGTAGCTTCTTCCAGGGTATTACCCCATAGGGCTTTTTCTATGATATCGAGAATCTGTTCGGGTTTGTGGTAAAGTGTCCATTTTTCTTTAAAGGTACCTTTGCCATCTGCCTGTCCTGGTAAACACCAGTCGATGCCCAGTAAATGCAATCGGTGGAAAAAGATACTTCTTTCCAGATCTCCTGGTTTACGGAGATCCAGAATCAGTTCTTTGATTTCGGCCGTGAATGGAACACGTAAACGTTTCTGTGTTTTTTGGATATCTGTCAGTAAAGACACCTGAGGTACGTCGGTAGGTACATGTCCTAGGCGGTCGCTGATGACCAGTTCTTCGCGGATCAGCTGAAGCAGCATATTGTCACCGAATCCCATCACCGTGGTTATAGCTTCGTTGTATTCTGTCAGCGTAGGGGCCGGAAGATTCCGTAAAGCAGCTGCCGTCTGGGCCAAACGTACGGTTTCGATAACGTGGGCGACGGAGATATCCATATTTTTGGTTCGCAGGAGGGAAGCAACCTGGCTGATCCAGTAGGTGCCGTCGTCTTCAGGATGATGCCAAAGATAATGGTACCATCCCGGAGATTCAATACCTGCGCCGTATCCACTACGGAGAGCCAGACGATCGTAAGTCCAGGGGATCCAGGTGCAGGTTATTTTTACTTTCGGTAGGCCTTTTAGGAGTTCGTTATCCTCTTTCACCGTAGGAAATGAAACAAGTGCCGGTACGTGCCAGGCTCCGCAGACTACGGCTATGCGTTCGAAATTTTCTTTTTGAGCCGTGCGAATCGTCCGGCGCATCCAGGCTTCACGGAGCAGGTCGCGGGGGCGGGTCCGGTCGGGAAGCTCTTCCCGCAAGGCAGTAACAGCTTCTTGGACGGCCTGGAAGATATCGGCATTATCCTGGCGTTGTTCTATAGTAGCTTCCCACCAGGCTTCACCGTCTGCATAACCGGTAGCTTTGGCCAGCCAGTCAAAAGGATCGCCTTCGGACTCCGGAATGGAGGCGATAGATTGCTCTGCCGGCTCTGTCTGCTGCTGGTCCAGTGCCAGGCTATGGGTCAGAGGCAGATCGAAAAATCGAAGTGGAATATTATACTGCAAAGCATAGCGAAGAGTTTGCCATTCCGGGGAGAAGTCGGCAAAAGGATAAAAAACGGCATGTTGAGGCTCCTCAGGCCGGTAGGCCAGCAGAGCGACAGGAGGTTCCATCTGTTCGCTGCAAATATGCGAAAGCAGAGGTTCTGCTTCTGCCGGTCCCTCCAGTAAAATCAGGTCCGGCTTCAATTCCTTGAGGTAATGCAGTACATTCCGGCATGAACCGGGACCATGATGTCTGATGCCTAAAAGATGAATGGCCATATTCGTGAACTTTAAATTTTAAAAGAGGAAAGGCGGTTTTAGATCATATCCCGGGAAGCCCGGTAAATATCTTTCCAGCCGTCCCGGTTTTTGACAACGGTTTCCATATATTCCTGCCATACTACTTTGTCTTGTACAGGGTCTTTTACCACTGCTCCCAAAATGCCTGAAACGAGATCTTCGGCGTGAAGCTGGCCGTCGCCGAAATAGCCGGCCATTGCCAAGCCATTGTTTACAACCGAGATCGCTTCGGCAGTGCTGAGTGTCCCACTGGGCGTTTTCAGTTTGGTTTTGCCGTCGGCTGTAGCACCCTGACGAAGTTCCCGGAAGATAGTGACTACCCGGCGGATCTCTTCGAGAGCCGGTTTTTCTGCTGGCAACTGCATAACCTTTTCAAAACTTTCTACGCGACGGCGTACGATGTCTATTTCTTCATCTATCGTATCGGGAAGCGGAAGAATTACGGTGTTAAAGCGGCGCTTCAGCGCACTGGATAATTCATTTACCCCTTTATCGCGGTTATTGGCGGTGGCGATGATATTAAAACCGCGTATGGCCTGTACTTCTTTGTTCAACTCAGGAATAGGAAGGGTTTTTTCCGAGAGAATAGTGATCAGGGTATCCTGAACGTCCGAGCCGATACGGGTGAGTTCTTCGATCCGGCCGATCTTCCCGTCTTGCATGGCTTTCATCACCGGTGTTTGCACTAAAGCTCCTTCGCTGGGGCCTTCTGCTAACAAACGGGCATAATTCCACCCGTAACGGATGGCTTCTTCTCCAGTTCCTGCTGTGCCTTGGATAATCAAGGTGGAGTCTCCGGAGATCGCTGCCGCTATATGCTCGCTCACCCAGCTTTTGGCAGTTCCTGGCAGACCATATAGTAAAAGAGCACGGTCGGTGACTAAAGTAGCTACAGCGATTTCCATCAGCCGGCGATGACCGATATATTTGGGAGACACCTCGAAGCCATTTTTTAATGTTCCGCCTATCAGATAAGTGACTACCGATTGAGGCGACATTTCCCAGTTTTCTGGTATGGGATGAGTTTCATTTTTCTTCAGTTCATGCAGTTCTTCTGCGAATTGCTGTTCAGCGTGTTGTCTCAGTAAAGCACTCATATTATTTTTATTTGTGATGATCGTTGAATAAAATATCTATTTTTTCTTTTTGTGTCATATATTCCAGTATTTGCCGGCAAAATCCGGTACTTGCTTGTGCTGGCTCTTGTTGTAAATTGATATGACCTTCCAATTCTTCTTTTATGTCGGGATGAAAACAAAGGGCCAGCTGTTCTGCTGTATCCCGCGTATAATAGGGGCTTTGTAGGATACGTTGGAGTACCCGTCCGGAAAATTTGATCCCCCAGGTTTCGTTCGTGCAGGGATGGAACCAGGAGGCCGGAAGATAAGTATGTTGCCGTGTAGGTTGAAAATCGATATCCTCCCGTTGCTCAGGTGTCAGCAAACCCATGAGCGAGATAATATTCTCTTCTTCTGCCTGTGTTAGTAGGGTATAATAAGCCCATTGCCGGTCCTGGAAAAGGGTGATGGGAAGCTGTACATGAAAAAAAGGAGCGAAAGGAGGTTTCCGGGTTAATTTTTCAGCTGCTTTTTCCGGAGTACAGTTGTAGAAGACTGTCCAAAAAGACAGAGGTACCCGTTCGGCTAGCTGGCGCAAGAGGAAAAGTTCATCTTTTTCCTTTTTATTACTGCTTACTTCTTCCAGGTCCAGTTGTTTCATTTCCGGAGTATAATCCAATTTATCGTACGACCAGCCGAATAAAGTATGATAATGAAGTTTGTCCCGGAGCAATTCACAATAAGTGGTAACCAGTTTGGAATCCGGCATGCTTCTCAGTAATTGTCGGGCTTTCTCCTTAACTCCGTTGCTGCGGTCAGTAGTAGCTATTTCTTCCAGGAAAGCTTCATCTCCTTTGTTCAGCCCGATGGCCAGGCATTGGATAAGGTCCTCCCGATGCTGTGCCGAATCGTTTTTCAGGTCGGTTTGCAAGAGGCGGAGCCCTTCTTCCGGGTTTGTCTCGCGCAGGTGGCTCAACCATTCTTTGCGTTCGGTATGTGATGCTGTACTCCAGTCGGTGGTTTCGGCACTGTTCCAGGTTGGTAACCCCATCTGGGGGAGTAACCATCGTCCCCGTTGACCGGAAAGCCGGGCCAGTAAGGTTTGTTCTTCGTATTTGGTCGGATTGTTTTTTTCAAAAGCCCGGTTTAACAATTCCGGAAGATAACGGGGAGGTATCAGTCGATTGCATCTGGCCGCTTGGCGATAAGCATATAAAAGCAGATAACGGCTGCGGTCGGTGTGTAACGACACCAATAATTCTCCGGCTTCCGCAGGAAAATAACTTTTTTCTTCTTCCGGAGCTTCCCCGATGGGTTCGAGATTTTGAGTTACGGGAGGCTCTATGCCGGCCTGTTGGTAAGCAAAGACCAGTGAGGCAAACCGATAGAAAGTTTCTTCGGTATTCCCCGCCTGCCCCTGAAGGAGAGGGAAAGCTTTGGCTAAAGCCTCCGGAAAACCGTCCGGAGTAAATTCCCGATTTGCTGTCCCCAGCAAAGCTGTGTTTATAATCGATTCATTAACGTTCATCTTTCCAGAAATAATAAGTGGATGAGTACCAGATGGAATGTAAGCGCCAGGTAGTGGCTCCGGCCAGAAGAAAAACAGCGAAAGCTTTCCCTCCGGTGATAGATAATAAGTCCGGACGTATGGACTCTTCTATACATATCGGCATAGCTCTGCCGGTTGAGTCCATTAAAAAGAACTGTTCTTCTTGCTGGGCCAAACGAACCCGTTCTATCAATAAAGGAATTTCCGTAGCAAAAGGATTGTCTTGAAGAATTTGTCGGTAACGCCCCGCGGCTTCCTGTAAATTTTTACAGAAAACTGGAAGAAAGGACATTTCCGATAAACGGCAGCTCTTGAACAAAACCCTTATTGGACGAACTCCCTGGTAAAAGCAAAGTTCTCCTTCGTAGATACTGCCGGGAACCAGAGTTTGTTCCGGCATAGCTCCCGGGGCAGTAAAACTCATGTACAAGGCGAAGCGTTCGGTTTGTTGTCCGTAAAGCCAATAGGCACAAGTGTTCAGGTCGTTCACTTTCCGGCTTCTTTTATGGAGGACCAGCCAATAATCGGCAAAAGATTCTCTCGCCAATATTTCTTCTTTAGCTTGCGGATAACCAATGAGGGTACGGATTTCGTGTTGCCAGTCTGCCGGCTGTTGTTCCAGATGCTTATAAGCTTCCGAAAGGAGATAAATTTTGCTCAAGCGGTTGGTCAGTTCATATTTCCAGCTTTCATTAAGATAATTCATTTCCTGTAGGTTCTTTAACCGAAGAGCCAGACCGGGAGCCTGAGCATCGACCATGCGTCGGGCCATATCGTCGAAAAGCGAATAGGCCTGTTCGGGAATATGGAGAAAGCCATTACGTAACAAATCGGTCAGCCACATTTGTAAATCCTCGATTCCATGTAGCACTTTTTGATGGCGAGCGGCTTGTCGTTTGGCTTGTGCTGCCTCGTCTACGGGAGCTTCTTGTCGGGCTTTCTGTTCTTGTTTCTCTGCTTTTTCTTCCCGTTTAGCCAGCCAGGCATTTACCCATTCCGGTTCTTCTGCCTGTACGAAAAAATCCGGATGGGCGGCATATAAAAGCAAAAGCCCCAAGCCATGTTTGCAGGGAAATTTCCGGCTGGGACAAGAACATTTGAAGGCTATATGATGAATATCGATAACGGTCTGGTAAGGGACTTTCCCGCTTCCTTGGCAATGGCCCCAGATCGCCCGTTCACTGAACTCCAATAACACCCATTTCGCTTTGGCGGCCAGCCCTTTCCCTGCTTTCACGGAGGCTGCATCGGGTGCCAGTTGTACGATTTGTTCTTCTGTCAGATTTACTAACGGCATAGTTACTGTTTGTTTTATCCTATTTCAGGGTGTAAGTTTACTATTATTTTTTGACACGAGACATGCAGAAATCTTAAATGTGAGAATAAAAAAGATATCTTTACGAAAAAATAATTTCAACCAATATCGATGAGATGAAAGAAAACAAATACGATGATCTCCGTTTTTTCGATCGGTATAGTCGAATGCCGCGTTCTGTAGAAGGCTTAAAAGGTGCTGGAGAATGGCATGTACTGCAAAAAATCAGTTCCCTGGCTTTTCATTATTTGGAATCTTTTGAAGATATAGCGGAAAAAGTCAGGCGGTGTCTGGTTCTGGGTGGAAATTTTGTGTTTTCTGTAGAACATCCCGTATTTACAGCCCCGGATCGGATGCTTTTCGGGACTATTCCAGGCATGAAAGATGAGTTGCGGAGGCCCATGATGCTGATTGTAGCTGCTGTTGCTAAATGAGTAGTGCCGGTTCGGAGAGAGAAGATTGAGCCGGCAGAGTGAATGCGGGGGTGAATGGTGTTGTGTACGTGATCGAAAGGACCGTAAAAAATTGGTGTTTATTGAATGGGTAGCAAATCGGAAAGAAAAGGGTTCCGCATCCACTTCTGCCGTTCGTATAAATGAATTGCGATAACTGTGCCAAAATTCAGAGGAAAAATTAGCGTATTGATTGCAAAAGAATTAGAATTTTTTCAAAAAAATCGAATTGAGGAATTTTTCCACAATCATAACGAGGCAATCAGGGGAAGTGTGGAATTTTTCTACAATATTTTTTTTCTTTAGAATATTTAAAATTTTCCTGTTCGACACTTTAGTTGTGAGGGAAAAACTGTAATTTTACGCACCTTAAAAAATGAAAACGTTTTCAATAAACTTAATAGAATAACAATGGCTAAAGAACAATTTTTAGGAAGACATGTCGGCCCACGCCCGGAAGATGTGGAAGAAATGCTGAAGGTGATCGGGGTGAAGTCTGTCGACGAATTGATTGAACAAACTGTACCGGACTCTATCCGTTTGAAGGAAACGCTGGATTTGCCTGCCCCCTTATCGGAAGATGAATTTCTGAACCGGATCAAGGCTGTGGCCTCTAAAAATAAACTTTATCGTTCTTTCATCGGACAAGGCTATTACGATACCATTTCTCCGGCGGTGATTATTCGTAATATTCTGGAAAATCCAGCCTGGTATACTTCTTACACTCCCTATCAGGCCGAAGTTTCTCAGGGACGTCTGGAAGCCTTATTGAATTATCAGACAATGATTCTGGAACTGACCGGAATGGAAATCACCAATTGTTCTTTATTGGATGAAGCAACAGCGGCTGCTGAGGCGATGACAATGATGTATGCTTTGCGGAACAAAGAGATGAAAAAGGCCGGAGCCAATAAATTGTTTGTAGATGAGAAAATTTTTCCTCAGACCAAAGATGTGCTGATCACCCGTTCAGCTCCACAGGGAATCGAACTGGTATATGGAGATTATGAGAACTTTGAGTTTACTCCCGAAGTTTTTGGTGCCATTGTTCAGTATCCCGCTGCTAATGGGGAAGTCCGGAATTATAAAGATTTTACTGCTAAAGTACATGCTCACGGAGCTTTACTGACGGTGGCTGCCGACCTGATGAGTTTGGTGCTGCTGACACCTCCGGGAGAATGGGGAGCGGATGTTGTCGTGGGAACTTCACAGCGGTTCGGAATCCCGATGGGATATGGCGGTCCGCATGCAGCTTATATGGCAACCAAAGAAGAGTACAAACGGAATATCCCGGGGCGTATTATCGGGGTTACAATCGATGCTCAGGGAAATAAAGCTTTGCGTCTGGCCTTACAGACCCGCGAACAACATATTAAGCGGGAAAAGGCTTCATCGAATATCTGTACAGCTAAAGCGTTGAACGCTACTATGGCCGGTTTCTACGGAGCTTGGCACGGACGGGAAGGATTGCAACGTATTGCCCGTCATATTCATGCTGCTGCTGTGATTCTGGCGGAAGAGATCAGTAAATATGGTTATCAACTGAAACAAAATAAATTTTTCGATACGATCCGTTTCGCATTACCGGAAGGGGTGACACAGGAAACTGTACGCGAAGTCGCATTAGAACATCAGGTAAATCTCTATTATTGCCCGTGTGGGGGAGTGGGCTTATCGACAGACGAACGTATCAGTGAGGAAGAAATCAATGTGATTGTTGGAATCTTTGCCGAAGCTGCCGGGAAGAAAGCTGAACCGGTGAAATTCCTGGATGATTGTACGGTATTGGATCCGGAAATGTTGAGAGATGACGAGTATATGACTCAGCCGGTCTTCAATATCTATCGTTCGGAGACTGCGATGATGCGTTATATGAAAAATTTGGAACGCCGGGATATTTCGCTGGCTACCTCTATGATATCGCTGGGATCGTGTACGATGAAGCTGAATGCTGCTGTCGAGATGTTGCCGATTACTTGGCCGGAATTCGGCGGCATGCATCCTTTTGTTCCGTTCGATCAGGCTGAAGGATATCAGCAAATGATCCGTGAAACCGAACAAATGCTTGAGAAAGTGACCGGATTCGCCGGGTGTAGCTTAATGCCGAATTCGGGGGCTGCCGGAGAATATTCTGCCTTGATGGTGATTCGTCAGTATCACATTTCGCGTGGAGAGGGACACCGGAAAGTAATGTTGATTCCGGCTTCTGCTCACGGAACCAATCCGGCTTCCAGTTCGATGGCCGGTTTGCAGATTATCGTTACCGCTACAGACCCCGAAGGAAACATTGATGTCGAAGATTTCAGGGCAAAAGCGGAAGCAAACAAAGATAACCTGTTCGGTGCGATGATCACCTATCCTTCTACTCACGGTATTTTCGAAGAATCGATCCGGGAACTGGTAAAGATTATCCACGATAACGGTGGACAGGTTTTTATGGACGGTGCCAATATGAACGGTCAGTGTGGTTTGACCAGTCCGGGCAATATCGGTGCTGATGCCTGCCATTTGAATTTACATAAAACTTTTGCTATGCCTCACGGCGGTGGTGGTCCAGGTGTTGGCCCGATCTGTGTGGCCAAACATTTGGTAGAGTTCCTGCCTACCCACAGTGTAGTGAAAACCGGAGGTGAACACGGTATTCACGCTGTAGCAGCCGCTCCTTACGGTTCGGTGAGCATGTTGCCAGTGACTTATGGTTATCTGCTGATGTTGGGTGGCGAAGGACTGAAACAAGTAACCGAGATGGCTATTCTGAATGCGAACTACTTGGCTTCGGCTTTCGAAAAACTGGGCTTTAAGATTCTTTTCAAAGGTAAACAAGGACGTGTAGGACATGAAATGATCTGGGATTGCAGTGCTTTTAACAAAGAGTACGGCATCTCTGAACTGGACATTGCCAAACGGTTGATGGACTTCGGTTTCCATGCTCCGACGCTTTCTTTCCCTGTTCATGGTACATTGATGGTAGAACCTACTGAAAGCGAACCCAAAGAAGAGCTCGATCGGTTTATCGAAGCCCTGAAAACCATTCGCGAAGAAATGGTAGAAGTAGCCGAAGGAAAAGCCGACAAGACCGATAATGTATTGAAGAATGCTCCGCATACTCACAAGGTGTTGACGGCTGACGAATGGACACATGCTTATCCGCGTAGCAAAGCGGCTTATCCGCTGCCTTGGGTGGCCGAAAATAAATTCTGGCCGCAGGTTGGGCGTGTAGATGATGGGTATGGCGACCGGAATCTGATGTGTACTTGTGATTCTTTGTACGAATATATGGAGAATGCAGAAAACAAATAATGTTTTTTTCGCCTGAAGGCGATAACTGATAAAAAGGAAAACCGGGAAATCTCAGGCCCAGAGAAATGATCTCATGAAAGCTATAATTTCCCGATTTTATTTTTAGATAACAGTATTTCCGGAATAAGCGTAAAAGGAAAATTGTTTGCAGAGCCCTTTTCAGAAAAACAGCGAAAAATTTACACTTCCATATTGGCGGTGTTCTTTGAAGCGCGGATGAGCGGAAAAATCAATACCGGCCGGGTGTTCGATCACCAGGATTCCGTTTTCTGCCAACAGATCGTTGTCGAAAATAAGAGCGGGTAATTCCGGAATATTTTCCAGTCGATAAGGCGGATCGGCAAAAATAAGATCGAATTGTTTGCCTTTCAGTTTCCGGCAAGCATTGAATACATCGTTTTTATATACTTTCAATTGGCAGAAGCCAAGTTCTACAGCAATACGTTTGATAAAAGCATAGTGCTTATAGTTTGCTTCCACAGCGACCGTTTCACTTGCTCCCCGTGAGGCAAATTCGTAACTGATGCTACCGGTACCCGAAAAAAGATCTAATGTCCGGAGCCCTTCGATATCCAGGTAATTGCTCAACACATTGAATAGGTTCTCTTTGGCAAAGTCAGTTGTTGGTCGGGCACTGAAACTTTTGTCCGGGAAAATTTGACGACCTTTATGGGATCCGCTGATTATTCGCATTTATGGATATTTAATAAGTAAACAAAACTGGAATTATTCAATTCATTATTACGTACCAATTGCGATAAAGGTGCATAATTCAATATCGATATATTGGGTATATATTTCCCCATAAGTTCCGATAATTTGGGATCATTCACTAGGTTGCCCGAAACCGTAGTTTGGATGTGATCTTTATCCACCTGGCATTGTTGAAGACAATTCAAGCTAAAATAAATTACATCGGTCACCGATCGGTAATCAAAAGAATTGAACAGCAGGACATCGTTGTTTTGAGTAAGCAACAAATCGAAATATTGGTCGTGAATATCGATAAACAGGTGGTTCGTATTGAACAGGATATTGGACAAAGAATGAATGATAAAAGGATAAGCACTGTTGACGAGGCAGAGCGAGTTATACCGGGCGTTCAGGAAAGTGACGAAACTGCGCGGTAAAGCTTCAGCCAGATAACTGTCGAGTACTTCGATTTTGTGGTAGAGTAAGCTATCGTTTTTCTCCGGTTGCAGGCAAATTCGATACATATCCACCAAATCGTCTTCCCGAAAAAGAGAAGCTGGAATCAGGATTTTTTCTTTGCTGCACGGCAATATAAATACTTTTTTATATTGCAGGTTCAACAGTTCGTCGTCTACCATGATTTTTTTCACTTTTGTAATCACTGCGTCCTGAGTATCCAATTGATAAGGCTGATAAAAAAATACCAACAACTTATTGTTGGGGTCGTGAATGCAAAATGAAAGTCCATCCGTCGAATAACGGATGGACAACATATATTGCGAAGAATTTTCTTTTATAAAATGATTGTCAATATAATATACGTTTTGCATGTAACCGACATTATTCCCAGTTTCCAACGTTATTATTCGCTTCTTTAAGGTCGCCTACCTTCAGCCCCGGATATTTTTTCAGGCGTATTCTTTCCCCGTTTTCTTCCAATAATTGTTCGTTGTATTCCTCACGAACATCTTCGAAAATCTCCATATTGGAAATACGGGCTTCGAAAATAGGAATTTCTACTTCGGAATCCGTGATCACAGAAGAAGCGCCCATTTTGAATTGATGTTTCCGTTTGGTGAAAGGTACATACCGAATGTCATCGATAGCATAATTTTTGCCGAAAACATTTTCCAGTGCACTTACTTTGACCGTATCCCGGATGATTTTACCTTCTTTGATAGCCTGAGCTTCCGTAACTCCTTTTTCTAGGTCGTCGTCACTCAAAGATCCAATAGAACGTACCACTTTGACTGAATCGTATTTGATAAAATGAATCAGCGTGTCGAAACTTCCAGTATATCTTCCATATACTCCTTTATATGCCTCCTGAGCTGTACGGATATCTTTCAGACGTTCGACAATCCGTTCATAACGCTGATCTTTCAACTCTTTGAATTGCTGGGGAATCATGATGCTTTTATAGCACTGATAGCCGAGAAATATGATGATCCCGGCAAGAACAATCTGGATAATAAGTTTTTTCATATTTAACGTTATTTTGTATGATATTAATACATTATTAAATGTCCGATTCTGTGTGGTTGAAGTTATTTTTCTATCTTTACCCTACAATTCAAACGTTACCAACGCAACACAAAATCTTAATATTGCTCGCAAATTTAGGAAAAAATTTAGATTAAAGGCATAATCCACTATTAAATTTCGTGATGATTCAAAAACATTTTGAGGATATCGTATTACAGAAGTTCGGTTTTGATTTTTCGCCTACTCAAAAGGTAGCTGTGGAACTTTTTACCCGTTTTTTTTTCCATCGCAAAGAGGATGGACTTTTTTTATTGAAAGGCTATGCCGGTACCGGAAAGACTTCTTTGGTCGCTGCTATAGTCAATACCTTATTATCGCTTGAATATAAAGTGGTGTTACTTGCCCCTACAGGACGGGCTGCCAAAGTGTTTTCGGGGTATGCCGGACATCCGGCTTTTACGATTCATAAGAAGATCTACCGGCAAAAATCGGAAACCGATGGAGAAGGTGTGTTTGATCTGGGGTTTAACGGTGGGGGAAATACCTTGTTTTTTGTCGATGAGGCATCAATGATTTCCAATGCTGACAGTGAAGGAAACTTCGGCAGCGGTTGTCTTTTGGATGACTTGGTTGAATATGTCTACAATGGCAAAAACAATCGCTTGGTGATGATCGGTGATGTGGCACAGTTACCTCCGGTGGGCTTGGATATCAGTCCCGCCTTAGACAAGCAGGAATTAGAGGCTGCTTATGCCCTGCAGGTGACCGAAGTGCGTCTGACTGATATCATGCGGCAGGCCGAAGAATCGGGTATTTTATATAATGCCACCCAAGTGAGAGGGTTGATCGGTAACGATAGTGGAAAACTGATCTTGAAGGTGAAAAGCTTTCCGGATGTATTTCGGATTAACGGTGGTGATTTACTGGAAGAAATCGAGACTTGTTATGGTAAATATGGAGAAGATGAAACGATGATTGTATGTCGCTCGAATAAACGGGCCAATCGGTTCAATGAGGGAATTCGCCGTTCGATTTTATATCGGGAGGAAGATTTTTGCAGTGGCGACCGGATTATGGTGGTGAAGAATAATTATTTCTGGGGAAACGATTACGAGAAAATCGATTTCATTGCCAATGGCGATATGGCTACCGTGTTACGTGTCGGTAAGCGGTTGGATGCTTATGGGCTGCATTTTGCGAAAGCAACACTTAAAATCGACGGCTATGAGGAGGAAGTTACGGCGTGGGGGATGCTTGATACCTTGACGTCTGATTACCCGGCTTTATCATATGAACAAACCAAAGTCCTGTATCGGAATATTGAAGAGGAATATCAGCATATTCCTTCACGTCGGAAACGTTCGGAAAAAATCCGGGAAAATGAATTTTACAATGCCCTCCAAATTAAATTCGCTTATGCGGTAACCTGCCATAAAGCCCAGGGAGGGCAATGGGACGCCGTGTTTATTGATCAGGGATGGTTGCCCGAAGAACTGGTGAACGATGAATTTTGGCGTTGGCTTTATACGGCGATTACCCGGGCCAGAGAAAGGGTGTATTTTATTAATTTCAATGAGGATTTTTTTCAGCTTTCCTGAAAATGTCGAAAGGGGCGAAAAAGTCCGTACTTAACTTCTTCGACCCTTTCGACCTCTTCGACTTTTTTAATCTATCTTTAAATCCTTCATCATGGCGTCGATTTTTGCGGAAGCTTCGTCTTGAGCTTTGTGGAAATCACTAACAGACTCCATGTTTGCCCGGGCTTCGAAATAAAATTTAATTTTTGGTTCTGTTCCGGACGGCCGTACGGAGATTTTGCAGCCATCGGTCAGGAAGAATTGCAGTACATCGCTTGTCGTTGGGAAGTCCATGTTCTGGGTTTCTCCTGTCGACAGGTTGGTCGCTTTCAATACGGCATAATCTTTTTTAACCACGATATCACTGCCGTTGATCGTGGCAGGAGTATGATGACGCAGTTCGTTCATCATGTCTTTGATTTCCTGAGCTCCACTCAAGCCTTTGCGCACGATATAAACCATTTTCTCCTGAGAAAATCCATAATCGGCATAAATCTGTTCTAGGATATCGAATAAAGTTTTACCGTTGTCTTTTGCCCAGGCGGCAATTTCGGCCATCAGGGAAGTCGAAGATACTGCGTCTTTATCGCGGGTAAATGCTCCCGGCATAAAACCAAACGATTCTTCTCCGGCTCCGATATATCCTTCGGGACCTTTCTTGCGGATCATGTCGGCAATCCATTTGAAACCGGTATATACATCGTAGCAGGGAACACCATTCTTTTCTGCAATTTCTTTAATCAATTCCGAAGTAACGATTGTTTTTACTGTATATTCATTCCCTTTCATTAAGCCCAGTTCCTGACGGCGATGGATGATGTACCAGGTAAAAATGATATTGGTCTGGTTACCGTTGAGCAGAATCCATTCGCCTTTATCATCTTTCACGGCAATTCCGATCCGGTCACCATCCGGGTCACAAGCCATAGCCAGGTCGGCATCGATTTCCCGGGCTTTATCCAAAGCCATTTTAAAAGCTGCCGGCTCTTCTGGATTGGCTGAAGCTACTGTAGGAAAATCCCCGTCGGTCACCATTTGTTCCGGAATGGTGGTGATATGGGTGAACCCCCAGTTCCGCAAAGAATCGGGAACCAGCTGGTAGGTCGTTCCGTGTAGCGGAGTAAAGACAATCTTCAGGTTGTGCTGGCGTTGAATGGCATCAGGCGATAAACTTAGGGTTTTTATGGTATCCAGGAATTTTTTGTCGAAATCTTCTCCTAGGATTTTGATCCGGTCAGGTACGGGAGTGAATTTGATATCGGTGACTTTTACCTTTTTTACTTCTTCGATGACATTTTTATCGTGAGGAGGTACCAATTGTGAACCATCGTCCCAATAAGCTTTATAACCGTTATATTCTTTGGGATTGTGTGAGGCGGTGATAATCACTCCTCCTTTACAACCTAATTCACGGATAGCGAACGACATTTCCGGAGTAGGACGTAAAGAATCAAAAAGATAAGCTGTAATCCCGTTTGCAGAAAAAATAGCCGCTGTTGTTTCGGCATATTCTCTGGAATGGTGACGGCAATCATGACCGATACAAACCGATTTTTCCTCATTCGGGAACATTTTATTGATATAATTAGCAAATCCTTGCGTAGCAGCACCTACCGTATAGGTATTCATCCGGTTGCTGCCGGCTCCCATGATACCCCGCAGGCCGCCCGTACCAAATTCGAGGTCGTTATAGAAAGAATCGATCAATTCGGTCGGATCGTTGGATTCCAGCATCCGTTTTACTTCTTCGCGCGTTTGTTTGTCATAGGCTTCGTTCAACCACATTTCTGCTTTTGCCCTTGCCTTTTTGACGATTTCCGTATTCTCCATAGTGTACTCTTTTGTTGTTTTTACAAAGTTATGAAAATAAAAAAGCTCTGCAATGCAGAGCTTTCATTATTTTTCCGATTCCGGTTAAGATCTTTTTTCTTTGATTTTGGCTTTCTTTCCGGTCAAGTTGCGGAAATAATAAATTCTGGAACGTCTTACTTTTCCTACTTTATTGATTTCGATTTCCTTGATGTACGGTGAATTCATAGGGAAAATTCTTTCTACACCTACGTTTCCGGACATTTTCCGGACAGTGAAAGATTTTGTGTTTCCAGTACCTTTGATCTGGATCACTACTCCACGGAATACCTGGATACGTTCTTTGTTTCCTTCGACAATTTTATAGTGTACACTAATCGTATCACCGGTATTGAACGAAGGATGCTCTACTGGATTTTCTGCAGCAAATGCCTGCTCAGCAATTTTAATTAAGTCCATGATTTTAAAATTTTATTCATTCATTTTTCGAACACAGTATTATCACGGAGACTTTCGTATAAGAGACTGTGTACGTTTTTTCGAAGCGCAAATGTAGAAAAAGTTATTCAGATCTGCAAATTTTATTTATTATTCCTGACTTTTCTCTATTATTCCATGTTCTGAGCGATCAATGCAGCACAATCCTGCATTTCTTCGGCAGGAAATTGTTTTTTCGGATTGCAGAAATTCATATCGTCCCCACCGTTCAAGGGTACCAGATGCACATGCGCATGAGGAACATCCAACCCTAACACAGCTACTCCTACGCGTTGACAGGGAATGCTTTTTCCGATTGCTTTGGCTACTTTTTTAGCGAAGACCATCAGGCCTGCCAATTCTTCGTCGGAAAGATCGAAAATATAATCCGTTTCTTTTTTCGGAATAACCAGGGTATGGCCTTTTTGTAAAGGGTTGATATCCAGAAAAGCATAATAATGCTCATCTTCGGCCACTTTATAGGAAGGAATTTCTCCTTGTACGATTTTTGAAAAAATTGAAGCCATAAATTTATAAGCTGATGTCCATGATTTCGAATTCCATTTCGCCGGCTGGTACTTTTACCTGAACTTTGTCGCCTAATTTCTTTCCTACCAGCGCTTGGGCAATGGGAGTATTGATAGATAGCTTGCCCTCTTTGAAATTGGCTTCTGTCTCCGATACCAAAGTATAAGTCATGGTAGCACCCGTTTTAGTATTTTTGATAGTTACCTTGTTTAACATTTGTACTTTAGATGTATCGATCTGTGATTCGTCAATTACCCGGCAACTGGCTATCGTATCTTGAAGCTGAGCAATCTTTGCTTCCAGCAGCCCTTGGGCATCTTTGGCAGCATCATACTCTGCATTCTCCGAAATATCGCCTTTTTCAATGGCTTCTCCAATGGCCTTTGAAATTTTAGGACGCTCTACATTTTGTAGTTTTTCTAACTCTTCCTGTAGTTTTTTCAATCCCTCTTTTGTTACATAAGACACCTTCTTGCTCATAACCGTTATATTTAGTGTTTATTTTATACAAAAAAATAAATGACACTTATCCTCCAATAAGTGCCTTTATTAAAAAGAATTCCAATTATTATACAGAATCCTCTCCTCCGATGACAAAGGTAGAACCTTTTTTCGGAATAAAAAAGTTTTTCTAGAAAATTGTACAAACGTTTTCAGGACAGAAACGAGAAAAATACCTTAATTTTACGCGTGCTAAAAAGTGATAGAATGGAAAAACGAGAAATGTACAATGCCTATGCCGATTTGGAAGGTTATAATTGTTTCGGGTGTTCCCCTGGCAATCCTTATGGATTGAAATGCCGGTTTGTAGACGAAGGAGAATATGTTACTTGTCATTGGCAGCCTTCGGAAAATTATCAGGGGTTCTTTCATATTTTGCATGGGGGTATTCAGGCTACCTTGATCGATGAGATTGCCAGTTGGACGATTTTTTCGCGCGAGGCCACAGCGGGGGTAACGACAGAGATCAATGTTAAATACCGGAAGCCGGTGCGGACGGATCAGGGAGAAATATGGCTCCGGGCGAAGGTTACCGATGTATCACGCCGTTTGGTGACTGCTCACGTGGAACTTTTTAATGAGAAAAACGAACTGGCCGCAGAAGCAGATGTCGTCTATATGGTGTATCCAGAGGAAATAGCCCGGAAGAAATTGGACTGGCCGGGGAAAGAAGCGTTTTATAAATAAAAGAAAGATGAAGTATAGGAATATTGTATGGGATTGGAACGGGACCTTGTTGGATGATGTGGAAGTTGGTGTGAATACCTTAAACGATATGTTGACCAAAAGAGGGTTGAAGACTCTTTCACAGGAAGAATACAAAGATAAATTCGGTTTTCCGGTAGTGGATTTTTATCATGCCATCGGATTCGATATGGAGAAAGAAAGCTTACATGAAATCTCCGTCGATTTTGTAGAAACATACGATCTCTATGGCCGGGAGGTTAAACTACATACTGCAGTATCGAAAGTGTTGGCAGAGATACAACGTCGCGGTTACCGGCAATATATTTTGTCTGCTTTGCGTGAGGACCTGTTACAAGACATGTTAACCGTTTTCTCGATCGGTGAACGGTTTGAAAAAGCTTGTGGTTCGGATAATATTTATGCAGCAGGAAAAATCGACCGGGGGCTTCGGATGTTGAAAGATTGCACGATCAACCCTGCCGAGACCTTGATGGTCGGTGATACGTTACACGATGCCGAAGTTGCTGCTGCTTTGGGTTTCGATTGTGTATTGTATAGCGGAGGACATAACAGTGAGTGGCGGCTTCGGCAAAAAGGACAGGTTATCAGTCGGCTGGAGCAACTCATCGAGGAAAAGCTGTCCTGATCTTTCAGACAGTTGAATCATCGGTTTGCGACGTTTCATATAATTGGCAATACGGACTTCTCTTTCTTCCTGTGACAAATGAGCCGGGAATTCGAACGTGGTCCGGGCGCTGATAGAGACATATACTACCTCGCCTATTTTTTTTTTATGTTCTTGTAGGGTGCTTTCGGCCGATTGATAAGAAGGCGTTTGGGAGCGATTATTTTTATCTTTTTTCATAGCTGTGGGTATTATACGTACTTAGGATTGATTGATAGGGCGGATGTTGATGGCATTCATCCCTCTTTTGCCACGTTCGAGTTCGAAATAAACAATGTCGTTTTCGGCAATAGCGGTGAGCACATTGTTTACATGAAAAAAATATTTATCCGTACCTGCCAGATCTTTGATAAAACCGTAACCTTTGGACGTATTGAAATGTTCTACCCGACCTTTGAAGGGAGGAAACATCTCTTTTTTAGGGGTAGATATCCTGATTTCTTCGTGATTTATTTCCTCTTTGGGACCTTCTTTTTCCGGAGGTGTCGACGTAATCCTTCCGTTTTCGTCGACATAAGCGATCATATCGTCCCAACTATTGCCTTTGCCGGATAATTTTCTTTCTTCTTTTCGTTTTTGCTTTTCGATTCTTCGGGCCTGTTTTTTCTTTTCATTTTCGCGTTTACTGTATATTTCCGGTTTTGCCATATTTCATCTATTGGTTTATACTGATGTGAGTTTTTTTCCTATTAATTTTTGTATGCTTTGGACCAACTTACGTTCTTCGGGAGAGCAAAAAGTGAACGCTTTACCCGTATTTCCGGCTCGTCCGGTACGTCCGATGCGGTGTATATAAGTTTCGGGTACATCGGGCAAGTCATAGTTGATCACCAAAGGGAGTTCGTTGATGTCGATACCCCGGGCGGCAATGTCGGTGGCGACCAGCACCCGTGTCTTTCCTGATTTGAAATTTTCCAGGGCCGATTGTCTGGCAGCTTGACTTTTGTTGCCATGAATGGCTTGACTACCGATGCCGGCTTTGCTCAGGGTTCTGACAATTCGGTCTGCATTGTGTTTGGTCCGTGAAAAAACCAAGACCGATTGGTCGGGGACTTTTTGTAAAATAGAGATGAGCAAAGGCCCTTTTTTTTCTTTTTCTATAAAATAGACGAATTGTTCGATAACATCGACAGTCGGTGATTCGGGAGTAATATCGATTTTTACAGGGTCATTCAATAATGACCGGGTTAGCGAAACGATCGATTTCGGTAAAGTGGCCGAAAAAAACAGCGTTTGTTTCTCTTTCGGAAGTTTTGCCAATATCCGTTTGATATCGTGGATAAAACCCATGTCCAGCATGCGGTCGGCTTCATCGAGTACAAAGTAGCGAATCTGATTCAAGTGGATATATCCCTGGTTCATCAGATCAAGCAGACGGCCGGGAGTAGCTACCAGAATGTCGGTTCCTTTTTGTAGCATATTCACTTGTGGACGCTGATTTACACCTCCAAATAAAACGTCGTGGCGGATGGGGGTGTAGTGGGCATAATCACCTATACATTCACTGATCTGTAACGCCAGCTCACGGGTAGGAGTCAGGATCAACGCTTGGGGAAGGCGAGCCCCGGCGATCTTTTTATCGGTCAGCAAATGCTGTATAATAGGAATGGCAAAAGAGGCAGTTTTGCCCGTTCCGGTTTGAGCACAACCTATAATATCATGGCGGGTTAAGGCTACAGGGATGGCTTTACTTTGGATTGGGGTCGGTACAGTATAGCCTTTTTCTTCAATTGCTTTTAAAATAGGAAGGGCTATATTCAATTCTTTAAATGTCATATCGTGCTTTTGGCTGTATTGAAACAGCGATTATGTTCCGGTATCGGATTTTAATACGAATAGAGTAAAGAAGATTATAGGAAAGGACCACTTAATAAAAGAAGAACTATGTCGACAATAATTTATAACTCTAATCTCTGACAAAGATAATACAATAAATCGGAAAAGCAATATTATTCTTTATTTTAACATAAAAAAGCGGGATTACTTACCTGAAGTAGTCCCGCTTTGCTGTTTTCGTTATAAAAAAATTCACAAGGTGTATTGAAGTAATTGGGCGACGGTATCCTGATACTCTTTTTCGACATCCAGGTAATTTTGAATACTATCGTAAAGAATCGTGATTTCTACGAAATATTCCACCATCGATATCTGTCCTGACTTGAGGGCTTTATTGAGTAATTCTTCGTTACGTTGCAGGGACAATACTTCTTTATATTCCTTGCAGGAGCTTTGTAAAGCCTGTGCTTGCAAGTAAAGTTCCTGTAGAGTGGCCTTTTGGGTTTGCCATTTGTCTTCGATGTTTGCGGCAGCGTATTCAGCTTGTGCTTTCGCTTGTTTCACAGTGTTTTTGTTTTCCCATAAGGGAATCGACATGCCGATCCGGAAACCGTTCAGTTTCTCTTCGCTACCGCCATTGCGCCGGTAACCGACGTCGAATTTGGGGAGCGTAAGTGCCCGGCTGACTTTCACCTCGCGTTGTGCTGCTTCCGACTCTCCGGTCAGGCTTTTGAGGGTTGGATCGGCCGACAGATAAGCCTTTTCCAGATTTTCATACTCGGGAAGAGAAGCTGAGGGCGTAAAATCCGTATCGGTGAATTCGATAGGCAGGCCTCCGTTTAAAGCTTGTAATTGTTCTAGCTGGGCTCGTAGGTTGGCCTGATTTTGCCGGCTGGCATTCCGGGCGTTGATCTTTTCAAGCTGGATTTTATTCAGTTCCAGCTGATTGGCGTCGCCCGAGTTGAAACGTCGATGGTACAGCTCAGAGAGTAGTTCGGCATTCTTCAACCGGTTGTCCAACAGTTGCTTTTGACGCCGAAGATAGATGATTTCTAGGCAAGTCTGTTGAGCGGTCAATAAGATTTGCTGGCGGGTAGCGGCATACTGATGATCCGAAGTGACGGATTTTAGTTTAGCCAGTTTATTTTTGTTGAAATAAACGGTAGGGAAGTCGAATGCTTGTACAACGGCTAGTTCGTTGACATTTCCGCCGACACTTCGATCCGCCCATAGCTGGTTGAGTTCCACTGTGGGATTGGGTAAGTAATTCCCTGTCCGGGCTTCCAGTTTCTGACTTTCGTTCAGATGCTGGCTGGCTAGTAAAGTCTTATTATTGATGGCTATGCTTTTGAGTACTTCGGCAATGCCCGTTTGAGCCCAAAGCTTGGGGGCCATCCCTGTTAAGAGGAGAATGAATATATAGATATTCTTTTTCATGATATCGTTTTTTGATAGGCTTTTTTCCTGTTCAGTAAATAATATACGATTGGTACGACGAATCCGTTCAGTAGGGTAGAACTCAGCAGGCCGCCTAAGATTACTTGTGCCATCGGACTCTGAATTTCATTTCCGGGCAGATCTCCGCCGATTGCCAGTGGAATAAGGGCCAGGGCTGATGTCAAGGCCGTCATCAGGATCGGATTCAACCGGTCTAAAGACCCCTGAACAATACTATCGGTCAAACCGAGACCCTCGCTTTGTAGCTTGTTATAATGAGAAACCAGCAGAATACCGTTACGGGTAGCGATGCCGAACAGGGAAATAAATCCGATGATGGCTGGAATGCTGATCACCCCGGAAGTAAACCAGATGCTAATGACTCCGCCGATAATGGCCAGCGGTAAGTTGAGCATAATGATACCGGATAAAGGTACACTCCGAAATTCATGGTATAAAATCAAGAAAATCAGCAGGATGGAAATCAATGAAGTCAGAAACAGCGTGCGGGATGCAGCAGCCTCACTTTCGAATTGTCCCCCGTATTCTACATGATAGCCTTCGGGAAGAGTGATCTGTTCATCAACTGTTCGGCGGATGTCGTTGACTACACCTTTCAGGTCGCGTCCGGCGACATTGGCCGAAACTACGATCTTACGCTGTACATTTTCCCGGCTGATAGTGTTGGGACCTCCCAGTGGAAGGATTTCGGCAACATACTGAAGCGGAATTTTGTGGCCATTGGCATCGATCGTCAATTCTCCGATTTCCTCCATGGTGGTTCGTTGTACATCGTTGACTTTTACAGTGAGATCGAAAACTTTACCTCCTTCATTCACCTGAGAAACCACTTTTCCTGAAAGGGCGACATTGATGAATTCCGAAAATTCGGGTAAGGTGATTCCATATTTGGCCAGCATATCCCGTTTCGGATGGATTTGCAATTGAGGACGTTCGATTTGCTGTTCCAGGGTCAGGTCGGCAATGCCCTCGATTTCCTGAATAGAGTTTTTGATCTGGCTGCCTAATTGAAATAGTTTATTTAGGTCCGGGCCAAATAATTTGATGGCAATGTTGGCTTGCGTCCCCGAAAGCATCGCATCGATACGGTGGGAAATAGGTTGACCGATTTCAATGTTCGCTCCTTTGATCGTACCCAGCTGGCTACGTACGGCTGCCAGGAATTCATCCCGGTTGCGGTCCTTGAGCTCGAAGGGGGCTTCGATTTCGGAAGTATTCACCCCAAGAGCATGTTCATCCAGTTCGGCGCGTCCTGTTTTACGGGCTACCGTTTGTATTTCCGGAAATTCCATCAGCATTTGTTCGGCCAGTAAACCCATTTTATCCGATTCTTCCAGAGAAATACCGGGCATGGTACTTACATTGATCGTCAAAGAACCTTCGTTGAAAGGAGGCAAAAAGCTGCGTCCTAATTGAAACAAGACGATAAGCGTCAGGAGCAGCAATCCTCCGGCTGTGCTAATCACAAGTTTTTTGTAACGGAGCGCCCATTGCAGCGCCCGGCGATAGGCTTTCTTCAGGCTCCGGGAAACGAAAGGCTCTTTTTCACTTTTTTTCAATGCTTTTTCCGTGGTCAGCAGATAACTGCACAACACCGGAGTAAGAGTCAGGGCGATTACCGTAGACGCAAACAGAGCTACTACAAAAGCGATTCCTAGTGGAATCAACATCCGGCCTTCCATGCCCGAAAGAAAAAATAAGGGTAAAAAGCAAGCTACGATAATCAAAGTAGAATTGAGGATCGGCATCCTTACCTCTTTTGAACCTTCGAAGACAATGAGCCGGGTCGGCCGCCGTTCCTCCTTCGGCTTTAATCGGTTTTCTCGCAGGCGTTTATACACATTTTCTACATCTACGATGGCATCATCTACCAGCGAGCCGATGGCAATGGCCAGACCGCCGAGGCTCATGGTGTTGATCGTCAGGCCCAGGGCATGCATCACTAAAATAGCCATAAGTAGAGACAAGGGAAGAGCTATCAGGGAAATGATTGTGGTTCGGAAATTCATCAGGAAGAAGAATAACACCACAATGACGAAGACAGAGCCTTCGAGCAAAGCCTGCTGGATGTTGTTGATGGAACTTTCGATGAAGCGGGATTGACGGAAAATGTCTGTGGAGATACTAACATCTACTGGTAGTGTCTTTTGCAGGTCGCGGATAGAAGCATCCAGTTTTTCTGTCAGTTCCAGGGTGTTGGTACCCGGTTGTTTCGTGACGGTGACCAATACGGCAGGTCTACCTTTTTCGGACGCCAGACCCAGTTTCGGAGTCTTGGCTCCGATTCGTACATCGGCGATGTCCGCTAAGGTGATGGGGAGGTCGTCAACGGTTTTTACTACGGCTTTTCCCAATTCCTCCGTATTGGTGGTCGCCAGTACTCCTTGTACGATATATTCGTTTCCGTATTCATACAGAATACCGCCGGTTGCGTTTTGATTCATGTTTTCGACAACGGGCAGCACTTCGTTCAGGCCGATACCATAGTGTTTCATACGCGCCGGATCGAGTAAAATCTGATATTCTTTCAGATCGCCTCCGATGACAGCTACTTGGGCAACTCCTCCAGTGGACAGCAGACGAGGACGGATGGTCCAATCGGCAATAGTGCGAAGATCCTGTAGGGAGGTTGTATCGGCAGTAAGACCGATAATCATCATTTCTCCCAGAATAGACGATTGCGGACCAAGAGTCGGTTGGCCGACATTGTTTGGTAAGGCATCGCCCAGAGTAGCTAATTTTTCAGAAACAATCTGCCGGGCGGTATAGATATTGGTTCCCCATTCGAATTCCACCCATACCACTGAGAAACCTGTAGTTGAGGATGAACGTACCCGGCGTACATCGGTGGCGCCGTTAACGGCAGTTTCTACGGGAAAAGTAACCAGACGCTCTACTTCTTCGGGGGCCATTCCCTGAGCCTCCGTCATGACCACTACGGTCGGTGCATTCAAGTCCGGAAATACGTCGACTTCCATATTTTTAGCGGTAATGCTACCCCAGACGAGTAAAGCAATTGCCGCAATCATTACCAACAGTCGGTTGTGTAATGAATATTGTATGATTTTATTCAGCATAGGATTCTTTTAACCGGTTTAGTGTTCGTGAGTATGTCCTGGTATGGCGGCAGAAGCAGAAGCCATTTTCACCTGATAAGCCCCTTTGGTGACGACACGTTCGCCGGGTTGCAGGCCACTGAGAATTTGCACTTCTTTCCCGTTATTCGCCCCGATTTTTACTTCTTGCTTTTGATAGCCTTCTTCGTCCAATTGTTTGTAAACATAGAAATATCCCATTTCATTGGTGAGGGCGCTTACTGGTATGCTGATGACATTTTCTAATGGAGAGGAGATTAGAAAAATTTCGACAAAAGAACCAGGAACGACAGCTCCCTGATTATCGAATTCAAATGTAACAGGCACAAAGAAACTGTTGTTTTCGGCTGATTTGCCTGCCGACAGCAGCTTACCGGATAATTCCATCAAGGCGTATACCCGGTTATCATAAGGGGTTTTGAAATTAGCCGTATGGATTTGATTCAGGGCCGGATAATATTTTTCAGATACATCAGCCCGTAAGGTGAGCCGTTTATTCTGCGATACCGTGGCGATGGTCTGTCCGGCAGTGACATATTCTCCGTCCTTGACGGTAATATTTTTGATATAACCGTTCAAGGGGGATGTAATGCCAACACCTTGGGCCGATTGTTTGCCGGAAACGGCGTCGTAAGCTATTTGGGCATTTTGGTAATTCAGCCGGATAGCCTCATATTCTTTTTGTGATATAATTTTGTCTTCGATCAGTTTTTGTGCCCGTTCGTATTCTGCTTTGGCTTTTTCATAATTTGCATTTACCCGGGCATAGTAGTCTCCTTCACCGAGATTTTTGGAAGCGATATGAAAAAGAGTTTGCCCCCGTTTAACAGCACTTCCGGCTGCTAAGGCATTATTAGCATAAGAAATCACGCCATTATTGGTTGCTACGATCACTGATTCGTCACCCGGAGCCGGGAGTACCTGTCCGGTAGTTTTGATGACCTGATGAAAGGTGGCCGGTTGTACTTCGCGAACTTCGAATTCGGTCCGTGCTGCCTGGGCTTTGGTAAATATAATTTCGTCACTGTGCCCTCCGGCTACCGCTTCGTTTTCATGGTCGTGTCCTTCGTGACTATGGTCATGGCATTCATGTTCATGGTCGTGCCCTGCATGATTATGGTCATGACTATCATGAGCGTGGGCTGCATGCTCTGTCGCTGTTTCGTGTGAATGATCGTGTTTAGCACTTCCTTTACACCCGTAAAAGCACATTGCCAATACGGTCAGAGATATAATAATCGGTCTCATAAGATATAAATAACACGGAGCTTTTGCTCCTGATAAATAAATGAAATAGATTGTTTTGAATATTAAAAATATGCTGCGTTGGAAACGCAGCGTTTCGTTTTCAGTTATTTACTCGTAGGAGGAGCTCTTCCGGCGATATCAGAAGTATAACAGGCAGCATGTAATTTTTCCCGGTAACATAAGGAAGAAAAGGGGATATTCTCAGCCTCATAAGAAAGGAATTCAAGAATGTCTGCTGCCAGAAAAGGCATGAGTATAAAATGATGACAATGACCTTCTCCGCAGGAATGCTCCAGCGTCAATGTGCGGCTGAGCTGAGTTTGAAACAGGTTTTGCACACAGCCGGGATTACTTTTCTGGGTGTCGTGATCATGACTATGCTGTTCATGTTCTGCATCCTGAGGACAGTGAGAGGTTGCAAAACAGATGTATTCCTGATGATGATGGTGAGGGAAAACAGCAAAAGCCTGCATCACCAAGGTCGTGAATGCAAGAAACAAAATAGCTGTAAACTTTTTGACCTTCATCGAAATACTTATTTTTTGCAAATATAACGATTCGAATCTGTTATACAAAGGTTTCCGCAAGAATTATTGCAAACATAAAGTCCGGCAGGACTTTATTGATTGTGGGTATCCATAAATCCACGAATCATCATTTCGGCACTAGCCGGATTAGTGGCGATAGGGACATTGTGTACATCGCAAACCCTCATTAGCATCTGAACATCCGGTTCGTGAGGATGTTTTCCCAGCGGATCCCGGAAAAAGATAACCATTTCTACTTTATGTTCCGCTACTAATGCAGCAATTTGTGCGTCACCTCCCAAAGGGCCCGATAACAGGCGTTCCACTTCCAAACCGGCGTCTTGGGCATGTTTTCCGGTAGTGCCTGTTGCGACGATTTCTGTACCTACCGATTTTAAAAAGTCCATGTGTTTGTTCAGGAAGGCTACCATTTCGGCCTTTTTTCCATCATGTGCAATAACTGCGATTTTCATAAGTGTATAATTCATGTTTTACCTTACGAAATTACAAATTTTACCAGAGAAACCGACGGTTTCGGTGAAAAATATTTGCGGAGTCGATTGCAGAACATATGGCGTATCTCCCTGAAAACGATCAATCGGGCAAGGAATATTTACCGGCTACCCCTTGAAGGATGCTATCCGTATCCTGAAAAAAACGGCGGTAGAGGAGAGTATCGCTGCCTTGGACAACCTTGTTTGCTTCCGGTTCCGGAATGACATAATAACGGCGGATATTTTCCTCCACAGGACGATAGACATAACTACTGAGGGCTTGCATCCGATAGCGGGTTTTTCCCTGTTTGCGGATCAAGGTCAGGTGGATGCCCAGCCCACCGTCCGTGTAACGTTTACTTTGATTGGATACAAAATTTCCGAGAGAATAAACGGTGATTCCGGTGGTATCGTTACCTGTGGTGATATACTCGATCGGTTGTACAACATGGGGATGTGAACCGATGACCATATCTGCTCCGTTTTCGTGTAGCCAGGCCGAAAGTTTTTTTTGTTCTGCATTCGGATGGGTGAAATATTCTTCTCCCCAATGCATAATGGCAATGACATTGGTGACCGAATCCAGACGGGCTTTCTCCAGATGACGGGCCATCATGAAAGTGTCGATCAGCGATACCACTTGTCCATGGGTGGCTGGAATACCATTGGTGCCGTATGTATAGCTCAGCAGGGCGATTTTGAAACGTCCGTGACGGAGATATACGGGTATTCGGGTGATCCAGGCTGTCGTATCGAGGAAAGTACCCGTATGAGCTATCGCCAGCGAATCCAGGTAATACAAGGTTTTTCGGATTCCTGATGCCCCTTTGTCACAGGAATGGTTGTTGTTGGTGGTCAGAAAATTTACGCCACAGGCCTTTAAATCCCGGGCCAGTTGCCAAGGAGCACAAAATTGCGGATAGCCGCTGTAGTTTTTGTCTGAGAGCGTAGTTTCCAGATTAGCGACGACATAATCGGCTTGCTGCCAGTAAGGCGTGATGTAACGAAAACAGGAGGTATAATCGTAATCCTGGCGTTCTTTGTGCCAGGCTCCTGATATCTGAGGAGCATGCTGCATCACATCACCAAAAAAGAAAAAAGTAACAGTGTCCGGTTCGGCATTTTCATCCTGAAAAATCCAGGGTTGGGCACACACAGAAAACGAGCACAGAAAAAAGAATATCGGAAAAAACAAACGCTTCATAACGGAATGCAGAGGTGACAAAAAAGACGAAAAGGCTTATTGTCTTTCCGTCTTTTTTAGATTCTAAGTTACGAATAAATTATTTGGTCAACTCGAAATCGAATTCTGCTTCAGCAGGAGGAGTACATTGCCCACCGCTGCAAGACATATATTCTACGTAACCGACCAATTTAGCTTTAGCACCGGTTAATTTCACACGCTGAACGAATGTAGCAGTATTTTCGAAATATTTCAGATCCATATCAAAAGCTTCGCTGTGTTCAGTCAACGATTTGGTGGTTGCTTTAAACTCACCTACTAATTCGATTCCGGTACTTTCGTCCTCATCTACGTTGAAAGTGGTGGGCAGGGGACCTCCTTCAGGAAGTTTGGTGTCGTATAAATGCCAGCCTCCGTCGACTGTGGCTTTACAAACAATATCATATACCCCTTCACTTACTTTTTTGTGGGTGATTTGCCATTTTACCGGTTTTAAAACTTGAGCGGTGAGGCCTGTTGCAAATGCTGCAACCAAAACCATTATTGCCAGTATTTTTTTCATCCTTTAAAAAATTAATGTTTTACTTTTATTTATCACAAAGTAAAGAAATAAATCACAAATTCCTATGTTAGTCGGATGTTAAATGTTCCTTAATAATATGTGATTTTTAAAGTGTCTTCTTTACTTCTACTTCCTGATAAGCTTCGATCATATCTCCGACACGGATATCGTTGTAATTTTCGATGTTCAAACCACATTCGAATCCTTTGGCTACTTCTTTCACATCGTCTTTGAAGCGTTTCAGGGAGCCTAAGGCGCCGGAGTAGATGACAATGCCTTCACGGATTACCCGTACTTTAGCGGTACGAACGATTTTACCGTCGCGCACGATACAGCCGGCAATGGTTCCCACTTTGGAGATTTTGAAGGTTTCCAGTACTTCGACAGTGGCGATTACCTCCTCTTTGATTTCCGGTGAAAGCATACCTTCCATTGCAGATTTCAGTTCCTCGATGGCTTGGTAGATAACCGAATAGAGACGGATATCGATCTGCTCTTTTTCTGCCAGTTTGCGGGCGCTCATAGAAGGCCTTACCTGGAAACCGACGATGATGGCGTTCGAAGCTGCCGCCAGCAGAACGTCTCCTTCTGTGATCTGACCTACCGCTTTGTGGATGATGTTCACCTGAATTTCATCCGTAGAAAGTTTGATCAATGAATCGGAGAGGGCTTCGATAGAACCGTCTACGTCACCTTTGACAATCACATTCAATTCCTGGAAGTTACCGATAGCAATCCGTCGTCCGATTTCGTCGAGGGTAATGTGTTTCTGGGTCCGCAGGCCTTGTTCTCGCTGCAATTGTTCCCGTTTGTTGGCTAATTGGCGGGCTTCTTTTTCGTTACCCATCACATTGAATTTATCGCCTGCCTGAGGTGCCCCGTTCAGACCGAGGATCAAGGCTGGTTCGGAAGGACCTGCTTTTTCCAACTTTTCTCCTCTTTCGTTAAACATTGCTTTCACGTGGCCGAAGTACTGACCGGCCAATACGATGTCGCCAACCTTCAGGGTTCCTGATTGCACCAGTACGGTAGCCACATAGCCTCGTCCTTTGTCGAGTGAAGACTCGATGATAGAGCCGACGGCTTTTTTGTGCGGGTTAGCTTTCAGCTCCAGCAATTCGGCTTCCAGCAATACTTTTTCCAGCAATTCTTCGATATGAAGACCTTTTTTGGCTGCAATTTCCTGACATTGGTATTTGCCTCCCCATTCTTCAACAAGGTAGTTCATGTTGGCCAGTTCTTCCCGGATTTTGTCCGGATTGGCTCCCGGTTTATCAATTTTGTTAATGGCAAATACAATGGGAACGCCTGCTGCACTGGCATGATTGATGGCCTCAATTGTCTGAGGCATGACGTTGTCGTCGGCAGCGACAATGATAATGGCGATGTCCGTCACCTGAGCACCACGGGCACGCATGGCTGTAAAGGCTTCATGCCCCGGAGTATCCAGGAAAGTAATGGTTCGTCCATCCGCCAGCTTGACATTGTATGCACCGATATGCTGGGTAATACCACCGGCTTCTCCTGCAATCACATTAGTTTTGCGGATACTGTCGAGCAAAGAGGTTTTACCGTGGTCTACATGCCCCATAACTGTAACGATAGGAGGACGTGGCTGCATATTTTCTTCAGAATCATCTTCCTCTTCGTCGATGGCTTCCTGAATTTCGATGCTGACAAATTCAACCGAATAACCGAATTCATCGGCTACAATATTGATAGTTTCGGCATCCAGACGTTGGTTGATAGATACAAACAGACCCAGTGACATACAA
>JAETOX010000142.1 GCA_021771575.1 Bacteroides sp.
CAATGTAACGGCGGAGATATTGCCAATGGATTGTTCGGTTTCAGTCCTGTATTAACCGGAATTGCTTTGGGCATTACATTTTATCACGTCAACTGGCGGACGGCCAGCTGGAGTTTACTCGGTATTTTTGCCACTGTATTCATTCAGGCTGGTATGGATACGTTCTTCTCGCCTTGGGGAATTCCCACTTTGACCGGTCCGTTTTGTGTAGCGACCTGGTTGTTTCTGCTACCTCATTTGAATCTCGATAAAAAAATATTACAACAAGGATAATTCGCAATGGCTGACCCAACGCTTGTATCGATGTACAATATGGATGCTATGCCTTTGCGGAAAGGGCATATCCTGATTCTGGTCATTGCTTCGGCCGGCCAGTTTTTCGGTGGAGTTTTGGCTATTCTGGTTGGTATTATCGCCCCTTTGATCGCCATAACCCATCATCCGGAATTAAGTTCCTGGATGCAGGGATTCGTTTTTGCTTCCGGGTTGATCGGTATTATGGCAGGCTCTTTATTTTTCGGACGTTTGAGCGACAAATACGGTTATCTTTTCTTTTTCCGGTTGTGCCCGGTGTTGATTACCGGAGCATCGTTGTGGATTTTTTTCAGTTATTCCATTACCGTATTGACCGTTTGTTTGTTGATCATCGGGTTTGCTATTGGAGGTGCCTATGCGCTTGATCCTTCCTACGTTTCGGAAATTATGCCTAAAAAATGGAGGCGTACCATGCTGGGCATTTCCAAGGCGACTTCCGGATTAGGGAATATTCTGATGATTCTGGTTGCCTGGTATGTATTGCATACAACAGCCGAACCTGCTATCTGGAACCGTTTATTTCTTTTTCTCACTTTACTGGCAGCTCTCACTTTTTTTGCTCGTTTCTGGTTTGTGGAGAGTCCGGAATGGTTGGCCTTGCATGGCAGGATGGCAGAAGCGGAGAAAAATGTCCGGCATTTTCTGGGGCAAGATGTGTATATCGGGGAATTGGTACATAAAAAAGAACAGGCGGCCCAACCTAAAATTTCTCATCGGGATATTTTTGCCCGCGGGAATATCAAACGGGTGATTCTCAGTGGTATTCCCTGGGGATGTGAAGGTATGGGAGTATATGGGATCGGTATTTTTACTCCGATCTTGTTGTTGCAATTAAGGTTGATCCCGGAAGGGGAAGCGCCTTTTTTCCGGGTGGTGGAATCCTTACGTTATACCTTCTATATCAATCTTTTTGTCATGCTGGGATTTATTATCGGCTTGACAATTGTCCGCAAGTTTAATTTGGTTCTTACCCAGACTATCGGTTTCTTCGTATGTGCGGTAGGTTTACTGATTACCTTACTGGGGTACCTTCATCATGCTTCGCCGGTTATTACCCTGGGTGGTTTTTTGCTGTTCGAACTGGCGTTGAATGCCGGTCCGCACCTCACTACTTTTGAATTACCCAGCCGGATTTATACATTGCAGGAACGTGCCAGCGGTGAAGGGATCGCTTCGGCACTAGGGAAATTAGGAGCGATCATTGCTACTTTTATTATCCCTCCTTTATTGGAAATAGGCGGGGGAAAACTGGTCCTGATCGTTGCTATCGGAGTACTGGTGGCAGGAGGTGGCGTTACCCTGCTGACCGGTCCCCGGGTTTTCCGGAGTTTGCCAGAAAAAATGGAATAATGATGTTTAACCAAATAAAAAAGAAAAACTATGTTTAAAGCTATGCTTATTGCCGGAGCCGGTGGATTTATCGGAACTTGTTTGCGCTATCTTGTCGGAAAATTAGCTCACCACTTGTTCACTTCTCCTTTCCCATGGGGAACTTTTGCCGTCAATATCATCGGTAGTTTTGTTATCGGGATCTTTTTCGGAATGGCAGAAAAAGCACATTTGATTTCGAGTAATATGAATGTATTTTTGATTACCGGATTCTGCGGAGGTTTTACTACCTTTTCTTCTTTTGCCGACGATATGTTTCTCTTGATGCAGAATAAGCATTGGGGTTATTTTTCTGCTTATCTGATCCTCAGTATTGTTTTGGGAATTGTGTTAGTATGGTTAGGGCGTAGTGTTGTAAAACCGGCCTGAAACCTTTGATTCGCCTTTTTATCTTATTCTCGAATCCGGCGGTCGGAAACCTGGAGGTTTTGACTGTCCGGATTTTTTGGCTGATACTCCTTATGAATTAGCTCAAAAACGAGAGATTGAACGCCATATCAGAATTATTGTTTATCGTTTTTAAACTGGTGGGCTTTTCTGGTAGAGCGGAGTATCACATAAGTGAAGGGCGAGTGGATCTTATGCTTCAAACCAACCGTTTTATCTATATGATGGAATTTAAACTGGATGGTATCGCAGAAAAGGCTCTTCAGCAGATTCATGATAAACATTATGCAGTTACTTTTCTTGCTGACGACCGGCGAAAACTTTTCCGGGTGGGCATCAATTTCGGTAACCGTAATATTGAGCATTGGCTTGTTGGATAGAAAACGTAGGGTAAGATTGTAATAAGTTATCTTGTTTTTCCGTAAGTTTGCCCCTTCAAATCAATGAATATGTCTGTTCGGGTGATGTTTTTGTATCGGTCTGCCGTGTGGCGGCTGTTTAGCTGGCTGTTTCTTGTGGCAGGGATTGGGGCTTGTGGAGAGCGGGAATGTGAAATTGTACTTTTGCATACCAATGACAGTCATGGTAGTATTCTGGCGGTGGATAGTTGCGGTGGAATGGCAGAACGGGCTGCTTTTGTCCGCTCGGTAAAAGAAAAAAATTCCCGGGTATTGTTGGTGGATGCCGGTGATATCAATACAGGGCAGGCTATTTCCAACATGTTCGATGCCCGGCCTGATATAGAGGCTTATAATGTAATGGAGTACGATGCGGTAACCTTTGGCAACCATGAATTAGACAAACCTTTGGAAGTATTATTGCGTCAGATGCAATGGGCAAACTTTCCTTTTATTTCTTCCAACGTGTATTGGCAAGAAAAACCTTTGGGAAAAACGTATGATATAAAAGAGATCGATGGTGTGCGTGTCGGAATTTTCGGATTAACGACAAAAGAAACCCGTGAAGTCAGTATTTATGCCGGTCAGTTGGAATTTAAAGAAGAAATAGAGACTGCTCGGCAAATGGTACAGACCTTAAAGGTGCAAAAGGCGGATCTGATTATCGGTTTGGTACATCTTGGGTTTACGCAGTCGCATCCGGGATTTGTCACTTCCGATGTATTGGCTTCTCAGGTGGAGGGAATCGACATTTTGGTAGATGGACATTCTCATTCTTATATTACATAACCGAAGCGGGTGGGGCACACTTGGATCGTTACCGCCAATCAAAGCGGACGGTATGTCGGAATGGGAAAAATGAAAATCCACGGGGGACAGTTGACAGATTTCGAATGGCGGCCTGTACCCATCAAGGGATATTGCCCGGATAGTGTGCTGACGCAAAAATTAAATCACTACCTGATCGTTGCCGATAAAGATCTGAAAACTGTCGTGGGAAAAGCCGGACAGGATTTCGGTTTATTTCAAAACGGAGAGAATACAGGACGTTACGGGGAAGCTGCTTTAGGGAATTTGGTTGCCGATGCGCTGAAATGGAAGGCCGGAGAGTTGAATTTACAATCCGATTTTGCTTTGACCAATTCCGGAGGAATACGCCAAAATCTGGCTGCCGGAGAGATTACGAAAGAAAATGTATTGGCTGTTTTGCCGTTTGACAATGTATTGGAAGTTGTCGATATGACTGGGAAAGACCTCCGGCGTTTATTCGGATTTTTAGCGGCTGTCCCTTTGGGGAATGGGGCTTTTGCCCAAATATCCCGGGAAGTACGGGTCGTTTACGATTGCAAGGCCCGTGAGGTAAAAGAGTTAACGATTGGAGGACAGCCTGTTGTAGACACTTTAGTCTATCGTATGGCTACCTGCGATTATATCGCCGCCGGGAAAGACGGGTATGATGTAGCTTTATCCGGTTGCCTTCGCCGGGAGAATACCTCCCTTTTACTATCCGATATCGTGATCGGTTACATTCGTATGAAAGGTACGGTGATACCTTACACCGACGGACGGATTACATTATTGAAATAAGAATCAAAAAAGTCAAAAATAGGTTTGACTTTTTCGACCAGCTCTATTTCTTTGAATAGGTATGTTTCAATAAAAAGTAGCCCATAATGCCCGCAAAAACAGATCCGCTGATAATCCCTATTTTAGCTTGGTTGAGCAAGGTTGCTCCGATCCCAGGGAGGGCTGCGTAAGACAAGTTGGCAATGAATAAGGATACGGTAAAACCGATTCCCCCCAGCATAGAAACACCAAAAAGACTACGCGTATTCATGTGATCGGGCATACTGAGTAACTTTGTCTTAATAGCCAGCCAGGTGAAAGAGAAAATTCCGATCAATTTTCCCACTACCAAAGCAATAAACACGGTCAGCGTAACTCCCTCCAGATCGGCGAGCGAAAAATGATCGAAAGAAATACTCGCATTGGCAAAAGCGAAAAGTGGCATGACGATGTAATTGACCAACGGATGGAGGTTATCGTCCATGGATTGCAAAGGGCTGATCACTTTATCCGAAGTGGATTCCACATGTCTCAATATAGAAAGTTCTGAATTACTGAGCATGTATTTATTGCTGTGGCTATCAACTTTTTCTGGTAGTTTCTGTAAACTTTCGCGTATTTCCCTCACATATTTATAGATGTTTAGCTTCGGACGGGCAGGTACGGTAAAGGCTACGATAACACCTGCAATAGTCGGATGGATACCGGAATTCAGGAAAAAATACCACACGATGATACCAAAAAAGATATAATATAATTTACTGTTTATCCCTAGTCGGCCTCCTAACCACAAAATAAAAATAAAAGCAGAAGCCCAAAGCAGGTATTCGGCAATAAGATGGCTACTGTAGAATGCTCCGATGACGATAATACCTCCGATATCATCAACCACAGCAAAAGTGGTCAGGAAGATTTTCAGGCTTAGCGGTACCCTTTTGCCCAATAATGACAGTACACCTAACGAAAAGGCGATATCCGTAGCCATAGGTATGGCAGCTCCCCGGCTAGCCGGGCCAGGCTCACAAATCAGCGTAAAAATAAGGATAGGAACAATCATGCCCCCACAGGCGGCAACCACCGGTAAAAGGGCTTTTCGCAGAGAGGAAAGCTCTCCGACCAACACTTCCCGTTTGATCTCCAAGCCTACCGAGAAAAAGAAAAGCGTCATAAAAGCGTCATTGATCAATGACATCAGCGTCATATTGCTACCATGAATTTGGAACAGGTTGAAATTGCCGAAACGAAGAACTACTTCCTGAGCAAAGAAATTATCGTAGGCTTCGCGTAAAGGGGAATTCGCAATAATCATCGCTGCCAGGGCAACAAACAATAAGATAGCCCCTCCGTTGATCTTAGTACGGATAAAATGGCGAAGTGGGGATTTAAATATATTATATTGCATGATGTTTTAGTTTTTTAAACCATTCGGCAAATCGGTGGATGCCTTCTTCCAATGACGTAGATGGCATATAATGGTAATCAGTATATAACTTGGTGGTATCGGCCCAGGTTTGATATACGTCTCCGGGTTGCATACCGACATATTCCTTCCGGGCAGTTTTCCCCAGATTTTGTTCGAGAATTCCGATAAAATCCATTAAGGAGACAGGAGAACCGTGACCGATGTTGTAAACTACAGCCGGAGCCCCCGCGGTATCTTCGCGTACCAATCCCGGGCGATCGATAATTTTGACGATTCCCTCGATAATATCGTCGATATAAGTAAAATCCCGGGAAAGATCCCCATGATTGAACACCTTGATCGGTTGGTCGTTCCAGATCGATTCTGCAAATAAGATAGGAGCCATGTCGGGACGTCCCCAGGGACCGTAAACCGTAAAAAAACGAAGGCCAATCGTTTCGAGCCTATATAGCAATGAATAAGTATAAGCCATAAGTTCATTGCTTTTTTTAGTGGCGGCATAAATACTTACCGGATGGTCTACCCTGGCGTCTTCGCGGAACGGCACTTCGGAAGAATTACCGTAAACGGAAGAGGATGAAGCATAGATCAGGCGGGGACAATTATAATGACGGCAAAGTTCTAAAATGTTAAGGTAACCGGCTACATTACTTTCGACATAAGTCTCCGGATGCTCCAGGCTATATCTGACGCCGGCTTGTGCCGCCAGATTTACAACACAGTCGAAAGTTCCGGTTTTAAAAATGTTTTCCATTGTTTCCCGGTCACACAAATCAGCCTGATAAAAACGGTAAGTCGGATAAAGAGTGGAAATACATTCCTTACCGTAGGTTGGGGTATGAATACCACAATCTGTTAATCTTGCCTTTTTTAAATTGATATCGTAATAGCTATTTAAAGAATCTATACCAAAAACTTCTATGCCTTGGCTCGAAAGTCTTTTAGATAGATGATAGCCGATAAAACCGGCGCTACCGGTGATTAAAATACGCATTTTTTTTATTTCTGAATTAATGCGGACAAAAATAAGCATATTGCAGGAAATAAAAAAATTGAGTCGCTGAATTTCCGGGGCTGGCACATCAAACTTTAAATAAAGCTTCAAATACTTCTCATTCCATCCGGCTGCTTGTTTTTCTATGATCATATCGGCTATGTCATACTGGCGCCCCCCCTTGTATCGATCGCAACGATACAACCGTCTGGTAAAAAAATGGAAAGCATAGGTTATTCTTCTACAAAGTTTCTACCATCTCCGTCCCAATGGCAACTCATTGGTAAATCAATAGTGCTGTGTTGACCTATTGGGTTACTATTGGGTCCCTATTGGGTAGGAGATGGTAGGAGCTTTCCCTATACTTTACTATATCAAAGCTAATGCATTAAACTTTAAATAGAGCTTCCAAATAGTTATCATTCCATCCAGCTGCTTTTTTCCCTTTTAATACTCGCCTTCATAGAATATTATTCTTTTTCTGCGGGAACCGAGAAAGTTCCCAATGAGAAAATATCCCTGTAAAACAAAACTTTAAACCCCGTACTGTCCGTATAGTCCGTTATTTCCCCACCGTCGGTTGTGATGAGCCCCTTGCCTCCCAGCCGTTTCCAGCTCTTTCCACTGTTGGAACTATAATAAAAACTCTCATCCAACGAGCTCAATCCGGCAAAAATGAAAATGTGTTCTTTGTATATACCTATATA